>DHIQ01000119.1 GCA_002403895.1 Candidatus Neomicrothrix sp. UBA4742 | reverse complement strand
CCACCTCGGGCTCCACAGACTGGCTGGTAAGGGCCTCGGAACCGCCGCGTTGGGTGGAGGGAGGGGCGGACTCACTGGAGAGTGACGCCGCGGATCACGAAGGGCAGGCTCGGCACCGTTTCCGACTGTCCCGATCCCAGGGCGAGGACCTCGGTGCGTGAGGTGCTGCTGCGGGTCACCACCGTCACCGGCACCGCGATGGCGCGCTGGTCAGACCCATCGGGTGGGCCGATGGTGTAGCTGGCCACGTCGTAGAGCTTGACCTGGGCCACGTACATCGCCTTGGCATTGTCGACCAGGTAGCCCTCGGCGCCGGCTTCGGCCACTCGCGACTCCATGAACGCCCGCACCGTGGCCGTGGCGGCCTGCATCATTTCCGCGCTCGCCGGCGTCGGAGGGATCGTGGTTGTGCTGGCGGTGCTGCGGGTGGTGCTGCTGGCCACGGCGCCGGTCGGGGCCTTGCCGCCGCCACAGGCGCCGACCGCCAAGCCCAGGATGGCCACGAGAGCAACGCTCCGTCCCGGCCGGCCAACTCGATGCATGGCATCCACCTCCCCTCGAGCCTGTCGACCCGTGCCCACACGAGCCTACTGATCGGGCTCGGCTGACCGGGTTCGCCGAGTGGAGTCAGCGCATGATCGAGGGACGGGCGCAGACCCCTTTCCCGGCTCGCCGCGCCCCCCCGGTGGTCACCGACGGATAGGGAGCCAACGTCGGCACCCAACACCGGACCTGTACCTGATAGGCCCGGTAGGAGTCCCCGAAAAGCCACCTCCGCCGGTGCGGACTCGACCAGCCGAGGTTGGGCCGCGGACGACACGGGGTGCCACACGAGAGTGTCAGACCCTCTCGGTAAGGTGCCCGCATGGCTGCTTCGCCCGACCTCACCGCCCCCGTTCCCACCACCCCCGGTACCGACGCGGCGTTCAGCGAGCGCGCCCACGCACTCCTGCACCAGCTGACCGGCGATCCCGACGCCAGCTTGCGGCCATCCCAGCTCGAGGCCATCGCCACCCTGGCCCGCGATCGGCGACGGGTACTGCTGGTGCAGCGCACCGGCTGGGGCAAGAGCGCCGTCTACTTCATCACCACCAAGTTGCTGCGCGACCAGGGCGCGGGCCCGACCTTGTTGGTGTCGCCTCTGCTTGCGCTGATGCGCAACCAAATCCGGGCTTCCGCCCGCATGGGACTACGCGCCGCCACGCTCAACTCGTCGAACACCGACGAGTGGGCCGCCGTGCGCGAGGCGATCGACGCCGACGAGATCGATGTGCTCCTCGTCTCGCCCGAGCGTTTCGCCAACGCCGGCTTCCGGGCTGAGGTGTTGTCGGTCGTGAGCCCCCGCAGCGGCCTGCTGGTAGTCGACGAGGCCCACTGCATCAGCGACTGGGGCCACGATTTCCGGCCCGACTACCGCCGCATCGTCGCCATCCTCGACGTGTTGCCCGAAGGCGTGCCGGTGCTCTGTTGCACCGCCACGGCCAACGACCGGGTGGTGGCCGACATCGAACATCAACTGGGCGATGACCTGGCCGTGCTGCGAGGACCCCTCGCCCGCGACGGGTTGGCGCTCCACGTCCTCGACCTCCCCGCTCAGGCCCAGCGGTTGGCCTGGCTGGCCGAGCGGGTGCCGGAGCTGCCCGGCACCGGGATCATCTACTGCCTCACCGTACGCGACACCGGCATCGTGGCCGGCTGGCTGCAGGACAAGGGCATCGACGCGGTGGCGTACTCGGGCGGCGACGACGACGAACATCGAGCTGCGGTGGAACGCCGGCTGTTGGCCAACGACGTCAAGGTCGTGGTGGCCACCTCGGCGCTGGGCATGGGGTTCGACAAGCCCGACCTCGCCTTCGTCATCCACTACCAGGCCCCCGGGTCTTCTATCGCGTACTACCAGCAAGTCGGTCGGGCCGGTCGGGGCCTCGACGAATCGCTGGGCGTGCTCCTGCGCGGCGCCGAGGACGTCGACATCCAGGACTGGTTCATCACCATGGCCTTCCCGCCGCCCGACGTGACCGACCGGGTGCTCGGCTACCTGGCCGACACGCCTGGGCTGGTCGGGCTGGCCGAGCTCGAGAAGCAGGTGAACCTGGGCCGCAGTCGCCTCCAGTTGCTGCTCAAGGTGCTCGAGGTCGAAGGCGCGGTCGAGGCCACCGGCCAGAAGTACCGGCGCACCAACGAGCCCTGGCACTACGACCAGGCCCGCATCGCCGGGGTCACTGCCCAACGCCGGGCCGAGCAGCAGCAAATGCGCGACTACGCCAACACCACGGGCTGCCGGATGGCCTTCCTCCAGCGGCTCCTCGATGACCCGACGCCGGTCGACTGCGGCCGGTGTGACACTTGCCGGGGCGTCTCCCTGGCCGGCGTGTCACCAGCGTTGGTCGATGCCGCCCGCCGTCATCTCCGTGATGCCCCACTCACCATCGAGCCGCGCAAGCAGTGGCCCTTCCGGGTCAACGACTCGACCAAGATCCCGCTGGACCAGCGCGTGGAGGACGGCCGGGCCCTCTGCCGGTGGGGTGACGGCGGCTGGAGTGATCTCGTGCGTCGGGGGCAGCGTGAGGGTCACCTCGACGACGAGCTGCTCGACGCAGCCGCCGCGTTTGTGACCTCGTGGGCACCGGACCCAACTCCGACCTGGGTCGCCTGGGTGCCGTCGCTGCGCAGCCCGACGCTCACCGCCGAGCTGGCCCACCGACTGGCCGAGCGGCTCGGCCTGCCCGCGGTCGACGCCGTCACCAAGTTCCGGGAGACCAAACCGCAACACCAGATGGCCAACAGCGCTCAGCAGGTCAACAACGTCGGGGGGGCCTTCGAGGCCACCGGGCCACTGCCCGACGGTCCGGTGCTGCTTGTCGACGACACCGTCGCCTCCCGATGGACGCTGACCACCGTGGGCTCGCTCCTGCGCCAGGCCGGTTGCCCCTCCGTGCATCCCTTCGTCCTGGCGGACACCGCGGGGTCGTAGGACGAAGCCAAGCGGGCTCCGGTGACGAGTCCGCCCTGGGTTCCCGGAGCGGGAGCCCGCCGCACGTTCGTGGCCTGGCTGTCCTGGCGCGGTCCGGCTCGTTCGATCCGGCCGCGTGGCCTGGCCGGCGTTACGGTCAGCCCATGACCACCATGCCTGTGCGCCTCATCGGCGACGGTTTGACCGTCCCGTGCCTCGACGGGCTAGGGCGGCCCTACCTCTCGCTCGACTCGGCTGCTTCAACCGCCGCCCTCCCCTCGGTCAGCCGACGGGTCACCGAGTTCCTGCCTTGGTACTCGAGTGTCCATCGCGGTGCAGGGTACAAATCGCAGATGGCCACCGCCGCCTACGAAGAAGCGCGCGAGGCGGCCGTGCGCTTCGCCCGCCGCACCGGCACCGACGACGTGGCCATCATTTGTCGCAACACCACTGAAGCCATCAACCATCTCGCCTACCGCCTGGGGCTCGGCCCCGACGAGGTCGTCGTCACCACCGTGGTGGAGCACCACGCCAACCTGCTGCCCTGGGCCCGTCATGGCGGCACCCGGCGCTACGTGGAATGCGACGTCAGCGGACGCTTCACGGTCGATGACGTCATGGGCGCCCTCGATACCGCACCCACCCCCCGCCTGCTGGCCATCACCGGGGCCACCAACGTGACCGGCTGGCTACCCCCGATCGACGACATCATCGAGATGGCCCATGCCCGCGGCGTGCCCGTGCTGGTGGACGCCGCCCAACTGGCCGCCCACCGACCCATGCCACGCTCGGCTGACTACCTGGCCTGGAGCGGCCACAAGATGTACGCCCCATTCGGCGCCGGTGTGCTCATCGGGCCGCGTGCCACGTTCGCCGAAGGCGACCCCTTCCTGGCCGGGGGCGGGGCCGTGGACCTCGTGGATCTCGATGAGGTGGTGTGGACCGACCCCCCCGAGCGGGAAGAGGCAGGGTCGCCGAACGTGATCGGCGCCGTGGCCCTGGGAACCGCCATCACCGAACTGGAGGCGATCGGCTGGGAGGCCATCATCGCCCACGAAGCCGAGCTCGCCGCCCGGTTGCGGGAAGGGCTGGCGGCCATCGACGGCGTCCGGCTCCTCGGGCCACCTCTGGACGTGGCCACCTTGGCCGTGGCCGCCTTCACCGTCGCCGAGACCCCCCACGCCCTGGTCGCCGCCCGCCTGTCGGCCGAGTTCGGCATCGGGGTGCGCCACGGCTGCTTCTGCGCCCATCCCTACCTCATCCGCCTGCTCGATCTTCCGCCCGACGAGGTCGAGCGCTACCGCCACGATGTCCTGGCCGGCGATCGCACCCGGATCCCCGGCGCGGTACGAGCGAGCGCCGGCATCTCGGTCACCCCGGCCGAGATCGATCGCTTCTTGGACGCGGTCACCGTCATCGCCCAGGGAGACCCCCCACCGGTCCCTTACCTCCAGGACCAGGACACGGGCGACTACTGGCCCACCGGCGACGAGGCCCCCTGGTCGACCGGGGATCGCTCCCTCGGCTCCTCCTGCGCCCGCGGCTAGCGCCAAGCCGATCCCGCAATCCCGCGCTCCCGCCATCCCGCAACCCGTCGTTCCTGCATTCCAGCCCCACCACGGGGCGCGCGTTGCAGGAATGACGGAATCCGGGCCGTGTAACGGGTGACACGCCCGGCAGACGGTCGAGACGTGCACATCATCGCCGACCCCGAGCTGATTTAGATGTCGAGCCAACCCGCAGCCGTCGTTTCATCCGTGGACGAGCGGGCCGGAGCAGGCCATGATGACCCCTGGTGGGCATCGACTTCAGCGACGACGAGGTGTTGGTTCGTCAGCTGCGAAGAGGTGACGAGGCCGCCTTCGTCTGGCTGGTCGGGCGCTACGACCGGGCGCTGCGCCGTCTGGCCCTCGACTTCGTGGCCACCCCGGCCATCGCCGATGAGGTGGTGGGCGACACGTGGTTGGCGATCATCGAGGGCATCGACCGTTTCGAAGGGCGCTCGTCACTCAAGACATGGATCTATCGGATCCTCATGAACAAAGCCAAGACCCGCGGGATCCGCGAGAAGCGGACGGTGCCGTTCTCGTCCGTCGGGGGCGGCGGCAGCCAAGAGGGAGAGGCGCTGACCTTCCCACCCGATCGCTTCCGACCGCCGGGCGACCCCGAGTGGCCCGGGCACTGGGCGTCACCGCCGGCGCCGTGGCAGGAACAACCCGTCGAGCGGCTGGAGGCGGTGGAGGCCCTGGCCCAGGTACGCACGGCCATCGACGCCCTGCCGGCCAACCAGCGCACCGTCATCACCCTGCGCGACGTCCGCGGCCTCACGTCCGACGAAGTGTGCGACCTACTCGATGTGTCGCCGGGCAATCAGCGCGTCCTGTTGCATCGTGCCCGGGCCGCCGTGCGACGCCAGCTCGAGCTGCTCTTCGATCCGGCGGTCACCTGATGGCGAACGACCCGACCTCACTGGTTCCGGATCTGCCCTGCATCGAGTTCGTTGAACTGGTCACCGACTTCCTGGAGGGTGCCCTCGCCCCCTCGCGACACGAGCAGGTAGAGGGCCATCTGGAGATCTGTTCGGGCTGCCGGACGGTGCTGGCGCAGTGGCACGAGATCATCGTGTTGAACGGTCACCTTGACGAGCACGATGTCGACATCCTCGACCCGGTGGTGCGCGACGCGTTGGTAGCGGCGTTCTGTCGCACCTACCCCGGCGAGTCCTAGCCGATCCGCCGGTAGATCCCGAGAAACGATCAGGCGACGACCCGATAGCTTCGCCCCATGAGCATCCTCGGGAACCGGGTACTGCGCCGCGAGGACCCGGCGTTGCTCACCTCCGGTGGCACCTACGTCGACGACGTCGATGTCCCCGGCGCCGCATTCGTCACGTACGTCCACTCCACCATGGCGCACGCCCGTCTCCTCGGCATCGACGTGTCCGAGGCGCGAGCCCTCCCCGGGGTTCTGGTCGTGGTCACGGCCGCCGACCTGGACTTCGCCGATCTGCCGCCGGCGACTCCGGCCATGGACCAGGCCATGACCCGGCCCCTGCTGGCCCGCGACGTGGTCCGATTCGTGGGTGAGCCCATCGTGGCCATCGTCACCGATCGGCGCGAGCAGGGGCCCGACGCGGCCGAGGCGGTGCTCATCGACTACGAGCCACTCCCTGCCGTCGTCGACCCCGAGCGCTCGCTCGACGGTGCGATCCGCTTGTTCGACGCCGCCGAGTCCAACGTCGTGTGGCGCATCGAGGCCCGCAACCGGGTGGCTGACTTCTCCGAATGCGAGGTGGTAGTCAGCCAACGGATGGTGAACCAACGGGTGGCCCCCAGCCCGATCGAGGGACGCACCGCGGTGGCGTGGTGGGGCGACGACGGCCGGCTTACGCAGTACCAGAGCTGTCAGGGGGCCCACCCCGTTCGCGACGACATCGCTGGGCTCTACGGTCTCGACAAGACCGACGTGCGGGTCGTCTGCCCCGACGTCGGTGGCAGTTTCGGCGCCAAGGCCGGATCCTCACCCGAACTTCTCTTGCTGGGGGAGCTCGCTCGCCGGGTCGGCCGGCCGGTGCGCTGGTTCGAGACCCGCACCGAGAACATGACGGCCATGGGCCACGGGCGGGGTCAGATCCAACAGGTCACCATCGGCGGCACCCGCGACGGCCGGATCACCGCCTACAAGCTGGACGTGCTGCAAGACGCCGGTGCCTACCCCGCCATGGGGGCGCTGTTGCCGTGGATGACCCGCATGATGGCCAGCGGCGTCTACGACCTGCAGAACGTCGAGTTCAACTCGACCAGCGTGGTGACGACCACCACGCCCCTCGTGGCCTACCGGGGGGCGGGGCGGCCCGAAGCGGCCGCCGCCCTTGAGCGCGCCGTCGATCTGTTCGCCCGCGAGGTGGGCCTCGACCCCGCGAACGTGCGCCGGGCCAACGTCTTGCCCCCGGACGCGTTCCCGTACACGACGCGGACCGGCACGGAGTACGACTCTGGCGACTACGCCCGGGCTCTGGACCTGGCGCTCGAGGCGGCCGGGTACCCAGAGCTGCGGGCCGAGCAGCAGCGCCGCCGCGACGCCAGTGATCCGGTGGCCCTGGGCATCGGCCTTTCCGTCTACGTCGAAATCACCGGCGGTGGGGCCGAATACGGCGAAGTGCTGTTGCGCCCAGACGGCACCGTCCTGGTCAAGACCGGCTCCAACCCCTACGGCCAAGGGCACCACACCGCATGGGCGATGCTGGTGAGCGACCGACTGGGCATCCCCATGGAGCGCATAGAGGTCATCCACGGCGATACCGACTCCATCCCCACGGGATCGGTCACCGGCGGTTCCCGCTCGGTCCAGATCGCCGGTGCCGCGGTGCACGACGCGGCGGGCAAGTTGTTGGAGGCTGCCCGCCAGCGCGCCGCCGACCTGCTCGAGGCGGCCGTGGAGGACGTCGTGCTCGCCGAGGCCGAGGGGCGATTCCACGTGGCCGGTACCCCCTCGGTGAGCCTCGGTTGGGACGAACTGGCCGTCGAGGGGGCCGACCCGCTGGGTGGTCTTTCCGACCTGGCCGAGGCCAAGGCCACGTTCCCCTTCGGAGCCCATGTAGCCGTGGTCGACGTCGACACCGAGACGGGTGATGTGCGCCTGATGCGCCTGGTGGCGGTGGACGACGCCGGTCGCATCCTGAACCCGCTCCTGGCCGAGGGCCAGGTCCACGGTGGCTTGGCCCAGGGGGCGGCCCAGGCGCTGTACGAGGAGGTGCGCTTCGATGCCGACGGCAACCCGCTCACCGCCACCTTCGCCGACTACCCCGTGGTGTCCGCCGCCGAGGTCCCGTTCTTCGAACGGGTGGTCATGGAGACGCCGACCCCGCTGAACGAACTAGGGGCCAAGGGCATCGGCGAATCGGGCACGATCGGATCCACTCCTGCGGTGCACAACGCGGTGATCGACGCCCTGGCCCATCTCGGGGTGCGCCACCTCGACATGCCGGCCACTCCCGAAAAGGTGTGGCGGGCCATCGCCGCCGCTCAAGGGGCCTGAGCCGCGCCCGTGATCAGACCCCGGTCGTCAGGGCTGGGTTTCGGTCGGGTCGATGGGGCCGCTGGGAGCCAGCGACACCCCCGGGGCATTGGGCGCGGTCGACTGGGTCCCCGGCGCGGTGAAACTGTTGCAGTCGTCGAAGATCACCGTGCCGTTGTCCGCGGTGGAACTGGACCCGAACGTCCACTGCAGTGTGGCGATCGGCGGGATCTCGGCCAACGGCACCGAATAGCTGACCGTGTTGCCCGACACCGTGACCGCCGTGTCCAGCCCCCGGCGCTGCTCGCCACCCTTGAACGTGATCAACGTCAGGCCCCACGGTGCGCGGACCGCCGTCCCCGAGATGGGTGCTCCCCGCAGCTCGAAGCTGAAGTCGGGTGCGGTGATGTCGCCTTGCAGCAGGTCCACGAACGGTGACGGGGCGGCATTGGGGTCACCCGCCATCTCATACGTCACGGCCAGCACGGTGCCGTCCACCTTGGCCTCGGCCACCACGATGTCGATCCCTGCTGGCTCGCTGACCGTCCCGACGCCCTTGATGGCGGAGCCGAGATCCCCCTTCGGGTCCTCACAACGGAAGCCCTTTGACTCGGCCAGCGAGCTCTGCGGCCCGATGGTGTTCGGGGTGGCGGAGCCCCCATCGGACCCACCACTGCATGCCGACAGGGTGACGAGGCACGCCGCGATGGCAACGGCGCCGAGCATGGGACGCATGGAGACCTCCGGAGCGGGTCGTCGGCCTCGCCGGGCCGTCAGGGGATGCAAGGGATTGCGGGTCACCGGGCCAGGCGGCGCCGGGCCACCTCGAAACAGGCCAGGGCTCCGGCGGCGGCGACGTTGAGCGAGTCCAGCCGACCGGCCAGCGGGATGGAGGCGACGTCGTCGCAGCGCTCCCGCACCAAGCGCGACAGGCCCTTGCCCTCGGCTCCGAGCACCAGCGCCACGGGCCGGTCGGACACGGCCAGGTCGAACAAGCGGTTCGGGCCGGCCCCGTCCAAGCCGATCACCCAGACACCTTGGTCACGGAGTTGGCGGATGGCGGTGGGAAGGCCCCCGACGAGGGCCATGGGCAGGTATTCCACCGCCCCGGCCGCCGCCTTCGTCACCGTGGGGGTGATGTGCACGGCCCGATGGCGCGGCAACACCACGCCGGTGACCCCGGCGCACTCAGCTGAGCGCAACAGGGCGCCCAGGTTGCCCGGGTCGGTCACGCCATCGACCAGTAAGAGGAACGGAACCGGCGCGCCCTTGCGAGCCAAGACGAGGTCCGACAACTCGACCTCGGGCAACTCTGCGGCCCGGGCCAGCACCCCCTGGGGGGCCTCGGTTCGGGCCTGCGACAACAGCTTCTGGCGGCTCACGTCCCGGACGGGGACCCCCACGCTCATGGCCAGTTCGGCGATGTCGTCGAGGACCACGGCCCCATCCTGATCGGACGCGACCCACACCTCCCGCACCCGTCGGGTGCCGGCCAGCAACAGCTCGCGAACGGCCTGACGACCCTCGACCTGGTCGCCGCCCAGGCCCTTGGGGCCCGGTGAGCGCCGGGGCGGGGCGGCCCGGGCTGCGGGGCCGCTGCGGCGGGCACTGCCGGGCCGATCGGCGTTGCGTACCGAGGCGGCCGCATGCTTCGCCGCTCGCGCCGCGACCGCCTTCTCAGCCGCCGGCGACAGCGGCTTGGCCTTGGCCCGGGGAGTGCCTCTGGCCGCGTCAGCCGAGCTAGCGGCGCCGCTCCCGCGGGGCTTGGGGGTCTTGGCGCCTTTGCCTGGCTTGCCTGCCTTCGGTCCCCCGGAACGGGATCCACCTTTGGCTGACCCCCGTCGAGGCGAGCGGGCCGGACTCATTGCGCCTCCACCAGGGCCACGGCGTAGCAAGCGATGCCTTCGCCTCGCCCGATCGACCCGAGTCCCTCGGCCCGGTTGGCCTTGACCGCCACCGGGGCGCCGACCGCCACCGACAGCCGGTGCTGCATCTCGTCGCGGTGAGGGGCCACCTTGGGCGTATCGAGCACCAGAGCGCAGTCCACGTTGACGGGATCCCAGCCCTCGGCCCGCACCTTGGTCGACACCTCAGTGAGCAGTAGGAGGCTGTCAGCCCCGGCCCACCGAGGGTCGGTGTCCGGAAAGTGCTGACCGATGTCGCCCAGCCCCGCCGCGCCCAGAAGCGCATCAGCGCAAGCGTGGGCGACCACGTCGGCGTCACTGTGGCCGTGCAGGCCCTGGGCGCCCTCGAACACGACGCCACCAAGGGTGAGGGCGCGAGTCGGATCGTCGGAGAAGGCGTGCACATCGAATCCCATTCCGACACGCACCCCGGAACGCCCGGGTCGAGGGGTGGACATGGCAGGCAAACCTACTCCCCCCACCCCCGCTCCCGGTTTCGGCGCCTCTCGCTTGCGCTCCAGCACAAGACAACGAGAGTCAGCAGCCGGCCGATCGGCTCAGCTGAGGTGGAGGGTGGCGATGGCCAGGTCTACCGGACCGGTGATCTTGAGATTGGTCGCCTCGCCGTCCACCACCAAGACGATGCCGCCCACGTCCTCCACGAGCGTGGCGTCGTCGGTGGCGTCAGGCTCCCCCTCGTGGGCCCTGCGCAATACGTCGGCCCGGAAAGCCTGGGGGGTCTGCACTGCCACCAGGTCGTCGCGTTCGAGAGTGTCCACGACCTCGTAGCCATCCAGCCGCTTGATGGTGTCGGTGACCGCAATGCCCGGAATGGCGCCGTCGGCCCCGGCCAGCACCGTGCCCACCACCGACTCGAACAGGGCGAGTGAGGCCAAAGGTCGGGCCGCGTCGTGGACGACGACGATGTCGCAGTCCTCCGGCACCGCGGCCAGACCGGCACGAACCGAGGCCGAGCGCGTCGCTCCCCCGGCCACGACCCGATCGGCACCCGCCTCGGGCTGGTCGACTCGATCGCGAGGCACCACCAGTACCACCCCGTCAGCGGTGGGACGCGCCGCATCGAGCGACCAGTCCATGACGCGACGGCCGGCCAGCTCCTCATACTGCTTTGGTTGCGTACCGCCGAAGCGCGACCCGCTCCCGGCAGCAACGATCACAGCCCACACGGTCACAGCACGCCTCGTCGAATCCGTCGACCCTGTCGAACCCCCAGAGGGCTCAGGCCAGGGCCTCGTCGAGCTTGGACTCGGCCTCTTCTTCGTTCACGTTGATGGCAAACGTGAGCTCGGACACGAGGATCTGGCGCGCCTTGGCCAACATGCGTTTCTCGCCGGCCGAGAGCCCCTTGTCCTTCTCACGCAATGAGAGGTTACGCACCACCTCGGCCACCTGGTAGACGTCCCCCGACTTGAGCTTCTCGACGTGGTTCTTGAACCGGCGAGACCAGTTGGTCGGCATCCGCGCCTCCTTCTTGCGGAGCACAGCGAACACCTCCTCGACCTCCTCGGTGTTGATGATCTCGCGCAAGCCGACCTCCTCGGTGTTGTCCGAGGGGACCTTGAGGGTCAGATCGCCGTAGGCCAGCCGCAGCACAAGATATTCACGTTCCTCGCCGAAGGCCTCGATCGTCTCCCGGCGCTCGATGGTTGCCGCGCCGTGGTGGGGATAGACGACCTTGTCGCCGACGTCGAACGCCATGATCCTCCAATGACCGTAGACCTGCGGGGGGCTGTCTAAGGCTAGGGATCGACCGATCGTTTCACAAGGGGGTCCCCGGTAGTGTCGCTCGACAAGGACCCCGGTCGAGACCCTCCACCCACCGGCGCGACAGCGCGCCCACTACCATCGCCAGGATGCCGGACCGAGACCTCCTCGCCGGGGTCGAGCTCTTCGATGAACTCGACCCCAACCAGATCGAGCTCATCGCTTCCTCCTCGGAGGACCGCCAGCTGAGCCGGGGGGACGTGCTGTTCACCGAGGGCGACGACGCCACCGAGCTGTTCGTGGTGGTTGCGGGGCGCATCGCCATGGCCAACAAGTCGATCGACGGCCGCGAGTCGGTGCTGGCGCTGATGGAACGGGGTGATCTGTTCGGGGACATGCCCCTGTTCGACGGTCTGACCCGTTCCGCCGAGGCCCGAGCCCTGGAGCCCAGCGAGGTCATCGCCATTCCCTACGCCCCGCTCCGGACCCTGTACGAGGTTCAGCCCACGCTGTTGTGGAAGGTGGTTGAGCTGCTCACTCACCGCATTCGCAACACCGATGAGGCACTGGCCGATTCGGTCTTCCTCGACGTGACGGGCCGCACGGCCAAGCGCCTCCTCGAGTTGGCGGGTGACGCCGATGAGTTCTCCCTGCCCATCACCCAAGAGGAGCTGGCCGGCATGGTCGGCGCCTCTCGGGAGCGGGTCAACAAGGCCATCGCCTCGTTCATCCGCCTCGGCTGGATCGACCAGTCCGACCGCCGCTACCGCATCACCAACCGCGAACAGCTCGAGCGTCGCGCCCGCTGAGACGCCGAGCGGCCCGACTCAGGGCTGGTTGAGGAAGGTGATGGCCCGGGCCCAGGCGTCGGCGGCATCGTCGCGCCGATGGGCAGGCCGGTCGGGGTCGTGGACGAAGCCATGGTCGGCCCCCGGGTAGACGACCACCTCGCTGCCCGCGTCGGCCAGGGCAGCGGCGTCGGCGGCGGGGACCCAGGGATCCTCCGACCCGACCAGCTCCAGGGCCGGACAGGCGCCTGGCCGGGTCGCGAGATCGAAGGCGTCGACCTGCGTCGGGCTCTGCCATTGCGCCGGCATGCGGATCATCCCGTAGAACGACACCGCTCGGTGGAACCGGCCGGTGGACGCACCCTTGAGGGCCCACATCCCACCCATGCAGAAGCCGAGAAGCCCGACCTGGGCCTGGCCGGTGGCATCGGCGGCGGCGACCAGCGTGGCCAGCACGTCGTCGTCGTCGAAGTTCCCGATCCAGCCGAGTCGCTCCTCCAGCGGCATCGCCTCACGCCCAGCAAAGGGCTCCGGCGCCACCACAACCCACCCGTTCTCATCGGCCAACCGCTGCACCATCGTGTCGAACAGCGGCCGCAACCCCATGATGTCGGGGCAAAGCACGAGGCCCTGGCTCGGCTCACCGTCGCCGGGACGAGCGACTTCGATCGGGACGCCATTGGTCAGCTCGCTGCGCATCAGGTGTAGCGGTCCAGGATGCTGGCCTCCGCCAGGCGAGACAGACCGTCCTTAATGGACTTGGCCCGAGTGCCGCCCACGCCTTCGACGTCGTCCAGGTCATCGATGGTTGCCCGCATGATCTTGGCCAAGCTGGCGAAATGCTCGACGATGTGGTCGACCACCGCATCGGGGATCCGGGGGATCCGGGACAACAGGCGATAGCCACGCGGGGTGAGGTTGGCGTCGAGGTCGACGCCGCGAGGGAGATGGAGCACCTCCGCCACCGTCTTGAGATCGAGCAGCTGTTCGGCACCGAGTTCGGCGAGAGCCGCCATGGCGTCGTCGAGGTGCCAGGTCTCGACCTCGCGGAAGTAGTCGCGCACCACGTGACGCCGCTCATCCTCCACCCCGCCCAGGACCTCCTCGAGCTGAAGGCGCACCAAGCGACCGTCCTCGCCCAATTCGACGATGTACTCCTCGATCTCCTCGGCGAGGCGCATGACCATCTCGGTGCGTTGCAGCAACATGACCACGTCGCGCACGCTCACGAGATCCTCGATCTCGAGCTCGGAGAGCTCACCGGAGACCTCATCGAGGCGGTTCTTGTAGCGCTCGAGCGTCTGAAGGGCCTGATTGGCCCGGTCGAGCAGGCGGGGGATGCTCTCCAGCGGGTGCTTCTCCCCGCCCACGTAGCAGGCGATGATGGCCATGTCCTCGGAGACGGAGATCACCGGCACGTCGATGGAACGAGCCACCCGTTCGGCCGTGCGGTGGCGGGTCCCCGTCTCTGACGTCGGGACGTTGGGGTTGGGCACGAGGTGCACGTTGGCCCGGGCGATGCGGCTGGCATCGGACGCCAAGATGATGGCGCCGTCCATCTTGGCCAGCTCTGAGAGTCGCTGGGGGCTGAAGGCGGCGTCGAGCAAGAACCCACCGGAGCAGATGTTCAGAACCTCGGGCCCGTCTCCGACCACGATGAGGGCGCCCATCTTGGATTGTAGGATCCGGTCGAGGCCCTCCCGCAAGGGCTTACCCGGCGCGACGGCGGCGAGAGCGTCGAGTAGCGCGTCACTTCGCCGGCGGGCCACCTGGGGAGTGTAGCCCTCGGCCCGAGTTCGCTACCGGGGGATGGGCCCTCGAACAACGCCGGCCTCAATTACCGAGGCCAGCCAGCTTCACCGCGTCGGCCAGAGTGCCCGCTCGCAGGACGGCCATCCCGTCGGGAGGCTCCGGTGCCAGCCGGGGAATGATCGCGGTGGTGAACCCGAGGCGCTGCGCTTCGATGAGCCGGCGTTGGCCCTGACCTACCTGGCGGAGCTCACCCCCCAGGCCGACCTCGCCGCACACCACCAAGCCATCAGCCAGTGGCCGGTCCCGCCGGGCCGAAGCCACCGCCAGCGCCACCCCCAGATCGGCGCCGGGCTCGGCCACCTTCACGCCGCCCACCGCGAGGGCGTAGACATCGAAGCCGTCCAGCGTGATGGCGGCCCGACTGTCCAACACCGCCAGGAGCAGGGACAAGCGACCGGAATCGAGACCCTGAGCCGAGCGACGGGGCGACGGCAGCGCGGACTTGACCACGAGGGCCTGGATCTCGACCAGGAGGGGACGATGGCCCTCCATCGTCGGCACCACCACCGACCCCGACACGCCCGGACGCCGGTCGGCCAGGAAGAGCCCACTGGCATCGGGTACGGCGTCGAGACCGCCCTCGGTCATCTCGAACAGTCCGAGCTCGTCGGTGGACCCGAACCGGTGCTTGGTTGCACGCAACAGGCGCAGGGCGTGATGGCGGTCGCCTTCGAAGGCCAGGACCGTGTCGACCACATGCTCCAACACCCGCGGGCCGGCCAGCCCACCGTCCTTCGTCACATGCCCGACCAGGACGGCGGCGATGTTGCGGGCCTTGGCCTCCTGTACCAGGCGGGCCGCGCATTCACGAACCTGGGCCACCGACCCCGGCGCGGAGCTGAGGTCGGGCTCGTACACCGTCTGGATGGAGTCGACCACGACCAGGGTGGGCTTCACCTCGTCGAGATGGGCGATGAGGTGCGGGAGCGAGGTCTCGCTGGCCAGGTAGAGCCGGGGGGCCAGGGTGCCCAGGCGTTGGGCCCGCAACCGCACCTGCTGCTTGGATTCCTCGGCCGAGACGTAGAGGGATGTCCCGCCGGACTTGGCCACCGCTGAGGCCACCTGCAACAGCAAGGTCGACTTGCCAATGCCGGGCTCGCCGCCGACCAGCGTGACCGACCCCGGTACGAGGCCGCCGCTGAGCACCCGGTCGACCTCGCTCAGACCCGTCGACCGCGGTTGCCACTCGTCGGCGTCGACTTCGGCGATGGGCACCGCCCGGTCGATCGGGGCCACCACCTGGCTCGCCGAGCGGGTGGGATCGTCGAGCTCCTCTATCAGGGTGTTCCACTCGTTGCACGACGGGCAGCGCCCCACCCATTTGGGGCTGGACCCACCACATTCGCTGCATCGGAACACGGAGCGGACCTTGGGCATGTCCCGACCCTACCCAGGGGGTACGACACGCATGACCGAGGGAGCCCGGCCCGTTCAGCGACCGCAGGGAGCGATGTGGTCGGATCTACACTCGGCCCATGCACGACATCGTCCATCAGTTGACCGTCCAGGCTCCTCCCGATCGGGTCTTCGCCGCCGTGTCCACCACCGAAGGGTTGGCCTCATGGTGGACCGATGACGTCAATGGTGGATCCGACGAGGGCGAGAGCTTCACCGTTGGCTTCGTCGACCATCAGGTGGTGATGACGCTCCGGATCGACGCGCTGGAGCCGACGTCACTGGCCCATCTGACCTGCACCGAGGGACCAGAGGAATGGCCGGGCACTCAAGTGGCCTTCCGCCTGGACGAACACGAGGGTGCGACAGTGGTGCGGTTCTGGCACGGCGGATGGGAGTACGAGGACGGTGCCATGCCGTCGTGCAGCTTTCAGTGGGCCATGTACCTGGACAGCCTCCGCCGGTTCTGCGAGACCGGCCAGGGCTCGCCCGCCGTGTCAGCGGTTGCCTGAGGAGGGGGTCTGGCGAGCCCGGCGGACGCGTACCACCCGGCGCCGCAGCAGCACCACGGCCACCAGGGTCAGGCCGCATCCGACCACGAGGAGGGCTACGCACAGGCCCACCCAGTTGGTGGTCGATGTCGAGACCTTCACCGCCGTCGGTTCCTGGTCGGCCAGCGACGGCGTGTAGGTGCGGCTCCCACCCGGGATATCGACCGTCACCCGGACCTCAACCATGTCAGAGACGGATCGGCCCTGTTCCTGTTCCAACTTCTTGACCCCGGCCGCGAACGGGTCGCCGCCCAGGAGCTGGGAGAGCTGATCGTCGCCGAAGGTCTGCATCCCCTTGGTCAGATCGATGGTCCCGGTCACCGCATACGACGTCGACAACGGTGATGACGACCGGCTGACCGTCCACTGCCGGAAGGCCCCGTCCGGGCCGTTGACCTCGTCCATGACCTGCGACGCGCCAACGGTGTCGGCGAACGACTTGGTCGCGCTGACCCAGGTGTACCCGTCGTCCTGG
>DHIQ01000116.1:21230-30483 GCA_002403895.1 Candidatus Neomicrothrix sp. UBA4742 | reverse complement strand
TCATCGGCTCAGCTTACGGCTCGCAGCCCAGGCCCGCCCCGAGGCATGGGTCACGGTGGGTCCCTCGCCCCAGCCCGTCGGGCGGCTCCACGGTATCGTCGGCCCATGGGTGTCTGGGAAGCGCAGGTTCTCCCGAGGGTCATCGACAAGATGCTGGGCAACGAGCAGATGGCCAAGGTGCGATCGCGCTCGCTCGCCGGGTTGCACGGTGTCGTGGTGGAGATCGGCTTCGGCTCGGGACCCAACGTGCCCCTCTACCCTGAGGCCGTCACCAAGGTCTATGCCGTGGATCCCTCGGTTGTGGGCCGCAAGTTGGCTGCCGAGCGAGTGGTGGCGTCACCGATCCCCATCGAGTTCATTGGGCTTGATTGTGAGCATCTCCCCCTCCCCGACGATTCGGCGGACAGCGCGCTCAGCACGTGGACGCTGTGCTCCGTCCCCGATGTCGCGGCGGCGTTGGCCGAACTGCGGCGGGTGATCCGTCCGGGGGGCGAGTTCCTCTTTCTCGAGCACGGGCACTCGCCAGTCGAGAAGGTTGCTCGCCGCCAACAGCGATTCGAGCCGCTGCAGAAGCGCGTGGCAGGCGGTTGCCACCTGACCCGGGACATCCCCGCGCTGGTCGGTGGATCTGGGTTCGAGATCCAGCGCGTCGCCGAGTTCGACATCGCCGGCCCCAAGATCATGAGCCACATGTTCTCCGGAGCGGCGCGCAACCCCGGTTGACGAGCAGACCCGCAGCGAGCCGAGGGGTGCCGCCGAGCGAACCCGAATTTCCTGCCAAAGTGACCCGCGGCGAGGACGCGGGTCGGTCACGATAGGCGGGTGCCCACCGCTCGCCTCCATCTGTTCGAAGACCAGCCTGCCGTCACGCTCAATGCGGGCGAGCTGAGCGCCACCTTCCTGCCCGGCCTCGGCATGTTGGGAGCGTCGTTGCGCAAGGGCACCAACGAGTTCTTGAGCTTGCACGCCGGTGTGAACGGCTACGCCAAGGGGCATACGACGGGCCTCCCGCTGCTGGCCCCGTGGGCCAATCGGCTCGGCGGCGACGAGTACAAGGTCGGGTCGCTCACCGTCGATCTTGCTCAGGCCCCGCGCATCCACCGTGATGCCAACGGCCTGCCCATCCACGGCACGTTGGGCGCCGATACGGGCTGGGACCTCGTACGCATCGCCACCGACGCAGGCTCGGCGGTGCTGGTGGGCCGCCTGGACGTGGGGGCCCGCCCTGACCTGCTCGAGTCATTTCCCTTTCCCCACGAGCTCAGCGTCGAGTATCGCCTCGATGCCCTGGCTCTCACCGTGGCCACCACCATCCGCGCCACCGGCCGTCGCCGGGTGCCGGTGTCGTTCGGCTGGCACCCCTACCTGCGGCTTCCCGGTGTTCGCCGCAACGCAGTGCGGGTGGTGTTGCCGGCACGCCGGCACCTGCTGCTCGACGAGCGGGGCATCCCTACCGGCGAGGGGCACAAGGTGACGGCCGAGGCAGACCCGCTGGGCAGCCGGACATTCGACCACCTCTACGCCCTGGGTCGGGATCGGCGCCTGGGGCTCGCCGGTGGGGAGCACGAGGTGCGGCTCCGGTTCGACCGCAACTACGGCTACACGCAGGTCTACGCGCCTGGCGACCTGAACCTGGTGTGCCTCGAGCCCATGACCGCACCCGTCGACGCCCTGGTGACCGGGGCCTGCCCGTTTGTGTCCCCGGGCCAGAGCTTCACCGCCCGCTTCTCCATCGCCCCTTCCTGAGCGCGTCCTCAGGTCGAAGGGGCGAGGCGGTCCGCCACGGGGAGCCGACATCGCGTTTTCCGTATGGAAGAAACATGTTGTTTCCGGTATATTGCGAATCATGGATGAGGTTTCCACCCACCTCCGGCGCCTTCGCCTCGCGGCCCGTCTGACGCAGGCCGAGCTGGCGAAGCGGTCCGGCGTCGGCCAGCCGGTCCTGAGCCTCTACGAGCGCGGTCGCCGGGTGCCACGCGCCGATTTGTTTCTCCGCCTCGTCGAGGTACTCGGCTACCGGGCCGAGTTCCTGCCCGGCGCGCCGTCCGGGCGTATGTCCGACCGCCTCGTGGCCCGGGTGCTCCCCGATCTGTTGGGACTGGCGGACGCGTTGCCCCAACGCCCGGCCGGTGATCTGGTCTACCCCCGCCTACCGGGGTGATCATGACGGACGAAACCCCACTGACCGACAAGGTGATCGCCGTCCACCGGGCTCTTGACGCGGCCACGGTGCCGCACGCGTTCGGCGGGGCGCTCGCCCTGGCGTACTGCACCGGCGAACCGCGGGCGACGCGCGACATCGACGTGAACGTCTTCGTGGCGCCGGAGACGGCGGGTTCGGTCCTCGGGTCCCTCCCCGACGGCGTGGCCCATGATGACGACGACGTCGCTGGCTGCATCCGAGACGGGCAGATCCGGTTGTGGTGGGCGCGCACTCCGCTCGACCTCTTCTTCGGCTACCACCATTTCCACGATCACGCGGCGGGGCGGGTCCGCCGGGTGCCGTTTGCCGACACCGTCATTCCGGTGCTGGACGGGACCGATCTCGTGGTGTTCAAGGCCCTCTTCGATCGGCCCAGGGACTGGGTCGACATTGCCGCCATCGCCGACGTCGAGGGGGCCGACCTCGTGGCCGCCGGTCGCTGGCTCAGCGACCTCGTTGGCGACGATGACCAGCGCGTCCGCCGACTGGCCGAAATCCGGGAGGCAAGTCTCTCTCAAGGGCCGACCTTGGCCGGCGACTGATGCCAGACTGCCGGGCGGGCGCGTGGTCGCCACCGGCAAGGGAGAGCACATGCAGGCACTCGGGATCGACATCGGCGGCACCGGCATCAAGGGTGCCGTGGTGGATACGGCCACCGGGGCGCTCACCGTCGAGCGGCTGCGGATCGAGACGCCGCATCCGGCCACCCCCGACGCGGTGTCCGATGTGGTCCGCCGGATCACGCAGCACTTTGCCTGGACCGGCCCGGTGGGTTGCACGTTCCCGGGTGTGGTGAAGGGCGGCACGATTCGCACCGCGGCCAACGTGGACCACGACTGGGTCGACCTGCCGGCCGACCGGTTGTTCGCCAAGGCGACGGGATGCAAGGTCGCCGTCATCAACGATGCCGACGCGGCCGGCGAGGCCGAGGCTCGCTTCGGTCACGAGCAGGCTCGGCGCGGCGTGGTCGTGCTCCTCACCCTCGGGACCGGCATCGGCAGTGCGCTCGTAGTCGACGGCGTACTCATCCCCAACACCGAGTTCGGTCACCTCAAGATGGGCAGGAAGCAGCGCGACGCCGAGCGACTGGCGGCCGAATCCGTGCGTGAGCGCGAGGATCTCGGATGGAAGGGATGGGCGCGCCGGCTCAGCGATTACCTCTCGGAGCTGGAGCAGTTGCTGTGGCCGGACCTGTTCGTGTTGGGGGGCGGCGTGTCGAAGAAGGCCGACAAGTTCATCCCCCACATTCGCTGCGCGACGCCGATCCTGGCCGCCCAGTTGCTCAACCAGGCGGGCATCGTCGGCGCCGCGCTCGCAGCCGAGCGGGAGGCGTCAGCCTGAACGCAGCTGGGTCCGGTCGAACCCGTCGGTCACGGCGGCGTGCAGAGAGCGGAGATAGCCGAGGGCCGCCTCGGGCGGTCCCAGCATCCCCCGCAGCTCGAGCGACGTGACGCCGTGGGTGATGGCCCACATCTGGTGGGCCAGGTCGGAGGCGTTCCCCGCGAACAGGCCGGCATCGACACACCGTTGCACGGCGCCGATGCACATCCCGAGTGTGGCGAGCGCGAAGACCGAGTCGTCCTTGGAGGGATGGAATTCGGGGACGGGTGAACCGAACATGATGTCGTAGAAGTAGGGACTGTCGATGGCGCTCTGGTGGTACGCCTCGCCCAGGGCCAGCAGGTCGGCCAGCGGATCGTCGGTCAAGGGCACCGCCCGTTGGTGCTCGTCGAGGCGGCGGAAGCCCTCCAGGAAGAGCTGGCGGACGAGCTCCTCCTTGGATCCGATGAGGCTGTAGATCGCCGTGGTCGAGGTGCCCACGTCGGCCGCCACCCGTCGGGTGCTGAGCGCCTGGGGGCCCTCGGTGGCCAGCAGTCGCGCCGCGGTATCGAGCAGTTGCTGGCGCAGATCGTCGCTGTACTCACGGGGCCTGGGCACCTTGACAGCGTAGCCGAATCGTTGTTATGTAACAATGTTACGAATGTACTCGATCGATCACCCGACCAGTCGAGTCGACACCCACCGCCTCCGGGGAGCCAGCCATGACCGCGACCGAATCCGACATCAGCAACCTCAGTCCGCAGGGCAACCGCTACCTGGAGGGGAACTTCCGCCCGGTGTCCGACGAGATCACGGTGACCGACCTCGAGGTGGTGGGGTCCATCCCCGCGGCGCTGGCCGGTCGTTACGTTCGCACCGGCCCCAACCCGATCGAGGTCCCCGACCCGGCCACGCACCACTGGTTCGTGGGCGACGGCATGGTGCACGGTGTCGACCTCCACGACGGTGCCGCCCTCTGGTACCGCAACCGTTGGGTGCGCTCACCCGAGGCCGCCGCCCACCTCGGCGTGCCCGAGGTGCCCCGTCCGGCGGAGGGCGGGATGTTTTCCGGGTCGGGCAACACGAACGTCGTGCACCACGCCGGGTCCATCTGGGCGATCAACGAGCTGTCATTGCCCTACGAGCTCTCGACCGAGCTGGACACGGTCCGCCAGTGGGACTTCGGCGGATCGCTCCCGGCCGGGACGACGGCCCACCCCAAGTTCGACCCGGTCACCGGTGAGATGCACTTCATGGCCTACAACTTCGTCGAGCCCTACCTCTGGTACCACGTGGTCGACGTCGGGGGGCACCTCGTACGCAGCGAGTCGATCGACGTCGCCGGGCCGGTCATGGTCCACGACATGGGCCTCACCCGCTCGCAGGTCGTCGCCTTCGATCTGCCGGTCGTGTTCAACCTGGAAAGGGCGATGGCCGGCATCCCGCTTCCTTACGAATGGGACGACGACTACGTCCCCCGGGTCGGCCTGATGCCCCGGGCGGGCACCGCCGCCGACACGGTGTGGATCGAGGTCGACCCCTGCTACGTGTTCCATTCGCTGAACGCCTACGACGAGGACGACGGCACGGTCGTCATCGACCTGGTGCGCCACCCATCGATGTTCCGTTCGGTGAAGAACGGCCCCGACGAGGGCACGCCGGTGCTGGAGCGCTGGGTCATCGACCCCGCCGGCGGGAAGGTCTCGACGGAGGTGCTGGACGATCACGCCCAGGAGTTCCCCCGTGCCGACGAGCGCCTGGCCGCGCTACCTCACCGCTACGGCTACTCCACCGGGGCGAGCCTCAACGACTTCGGAGGCGAGACCGACGACCACACGTTTGTGCTCAAGCATGACGTCGTGGCCGGCACGACCGAGGAGTTCGATGTCGGCGCCGGCCGCGTTGCCGGCGAGTTCGTATTCGTCCCCGCTGACGACGCCACATCGGGCGAGGACGAGGGCTGGCTCATCAGCTACGTCTATGACCGTGCCACGGACACGAGCGACCTGGTGATCCTGGACGCCCACGACTTCGGGTCGGACCCGGTCGCTGTCGTCAAGCTCCCGCGCCGCGTGCCCGCCGGGTTCCACGGCAACTGGATCCCCGACCGCGCCGTCCGCTGACCTCGCTTGATCCCACGGCCTGATCCCGCCGGCCGATTTCCGCCAGTCGCACGGACGGGATCGTGGCACGATCACGTCATGATCGAAGACGAGGACCGCTGTTACCGGGCCGTGCAAAGCCGCGATCCCCGCTTCGACGGTGTTTTCTGCGTCGGCGTGACCTCGACGCACATCTACTGCCGCCCGAGCTGTCCCGCCGTCACGCCCAAGCGGGCCAACGTCCGCTTCTATCCGACCACCGCAGCGGCTCAATCGGCCGGGTTCCGGGCCTGCCTGCGCTGTCGGCCCGACGCCACCCCGGGTTCGCCGGAGTGGGACAGCCGGGCCGATCTCGTGGGCCGGGCCATGCGCCTGATCGCCGACGGTGTCGTGGATCGTGAAGGGGTGGCCGGTCTCGCCTCCCACCTCGGCTACAGCGCCAGGCACCTGCATCGCCAACTCGCGGCGGAGGTGGGAGCCGGTCCTATCGCTCTCGCCCGCGCCCAGCGGGCCCAAACAGCCCGCATCCTCATCGAGACGACGGATCTCTCGTTCGCGGACGTTGCCTTCGCGGCGGGTTTCGCCAGCATCCGCCAGTTCAACGACACGATTCGTGAGGTCTTCGCCCGCACCCCGACCGCCATGCGGGCGGCCCGGCATCGATCTCAAGATCGAGTGGCCGGCTCGATCACGGTCCGTCTCGCCGTACGCCAGCCGTTCGACGGCACCGGGCTCATCGCCTTCTTCGCCCTGCGGGCCGTCCCCGGGGTTGAGGACGTCGTCGACGGGACCTATCGGCGGACGTTGGCCCTGCCCCATGGGCTCGGGACGGTCGGGTTGACGCCCTACGCCGACCATGTGGAGGCCCGCTTCGGGCTCGACGACCTGCGGGACCTGTCCGTCGCCGTGCATCGCTGTCGGCGACTGTTCGACCTCGACGCTGATCCGACCGCGGTGGGGGGCGTGCTGGGCGCCGACCCACTCCTCAGGCCGCTCGTCGCCGCCACGCCCGGGCGTCGCGTCCCGGGAGCCGTGGATGGGTTCGAGTTGACCGTGCGAGCCATCCTCGGCCAGCAGATCTCTGTCGCCGGGGCTCGCACCCTGGCCAGCAGGCTGGTGGTCGCGGTAGGGCAACCCCTGGCGGGACGCGAGGGCCGCCTGAGTCATGCGTTTCCCGACGCCGCCGCCGTGGCTGGCGCCCCGGACACCGCGCTGGCCATGCCGGCTCGGCGGCGGGACACGCTCCGCTCGGTGGCCACTGCAGCCGCGGCCGGCGACCTCGATCTCGACCCCGGTGCTGATCGGGCGGCGACCGAGGCCGCGCTCCTCAACAAGGCCGGCATCGGCCCGTGGACGGCGTCCTACGTCGCCATGCGGGCCCTGGGCGATCCTGACGCCTTTCTGCCGGCTGATCTCGGTGTCCGGCATGCCCTCGAGAGGCTCGGGGCGGCGGGAGAAGCCGCTTCGGCCGAGGTCGCGTCACGGGCTTGGCGGCCATGGCGGTCCTACGCGGTGATGCACCTGTGGGCGTCGCTCGGCGGCTAGGCCGTGCTCTCCCCGCCACCGGTCCTGTTAGCGTTCGGCGCCATGGATGGTCTTCTCATCGTTCTCGCCGTCGTCGTGGTCATTGGGATCGTGCTGGCACTCGCCCTCAACCCGGTACTCAACAAGAAGGGTGACGCGGCCATCCTGCGCTGCAAGGACGTGCTGGGGGCCGACACCATCACCACCATCGAGCCCAAGGCCAACGGGTTCGGCACAGAGCCCGCTGACGCTGGTGGCTTGCGCGGGATGGGCTGTCTGGCGCTCAGTGCCACCGACCTCATGTTCGTGACGTGGGCCCCGCAGAAGGAGTTCCGCATCTCACGCTCGGCGTTCACGAAGGTGGACACCTCAGCCGATGACCTGGCGGGGGCCCAAAAGGCCATGATCATGATCAGCTACGCGACCGAGAATGGCGGCACGGCCGTGGCGTCCTGGCGTCTGCCGGAGCTGGTGGAGTGGCTGACTGCGCTGCACTACGACTTCGGCCCCGACGGCCCACCCGCGCCGGCTGCCGCTGACACGACCGACGACGACGACTGACTTTCCTTCTGACGCTTTACTGACGCCTTCCCCCTTCGAACCGGCGTAGGAACGGGCCTTGGGTTCAAGCGGTGGACGCAACGACTTGGGCGACCGTTCGCGCCGCCGGTTCGAAGATCAGGCTTTGGACGCGCCGCCCGACTGTGGGCTCACTCCCAGGTAGAGCCCGAGCCCGTCGGGGGCCCGGAGGTTCGTGTCGAGCGGATCGGGCGGCGGGGGTGACGCAAAGCCCGGCGAGGTCGCCAGGCGGCGGATCGTGCCGGTCTTGTCACCAGGAGCGATGACCCCGTCGACCCCCTGCACCAGGCCCGGATCGGCGTAGAACACGACGCCGTCAGGTCCCACCGCCACCCCCAGCGGTGTGCCGCCGCTGAACGGCGTCTTGGCCACCATGGCCCCCGAGGGATCGCTGAGGATGGGAGTGTTCACCACGCCGTCCGAGCCGTAGGCGGCGATGGACCCGAATGGTGCGCTCGACACGACCAGGCTCAGGCCGTCGGGGGTCGCCGCCACCGAGGTCGGGGCCGAGGCCGGCCCGGCGGCGGGGGGGATCAACAGCGTGGCCGTGACTGCGGCTGGGGTGGCGGTCGACCGACCGTTACCGCTGGGGTCGCCGCCACCGTTGGCGTCCGGTCCAGAGCCTCGGGTCACCGTCGGCCCGGGCGAGGTCGTCGGGGGCGTGCCCGAATCCGGCGTGGTGGTGGTGGTGTTGGGTGGGGCCGGACCAGTGGTGGCCGTGACACACCCAGTGGCGTCACTCGGGAATGTGCCGCTGTAGCGCCAGACCCCGACAGTCGGGGCCCGCGCCGAGGCCAGGTAGACATTGTCGGCCGCGTCCGACGACAGTCCCAGAGGGGTGGCCAGAGTGCTGCTCAGCACGCAGGACGTTGGTGCTCCGTCCTCGTAGGGAGGGAACCACTCCACCAGCCTGCCGGTGGCATCGCCGGAGCGCTGGTTGCCGACGTCCGACGTGAGGAGCCGACCGTCGCTCAGAAAGGCGCAGCCGTACGTGGTGGGGTCGTCGGTGGCGATGCCGCTGGGGCTGGTCCACCCGCTCACCCGGCGCACCCGCAAGGCACCGACGTCGTCTCCCGTGAGCTGGTACAGACCCCATCCCGCGCTGGCCGGCGTGGTGTCCGCCGCCTTGGTCTCGGCCACGACGAAGCGGCGACTGCCGTCAGGAGCGAAGCAGATCTGGCCGTGCGGTTCGTTGCCGTTTGGCGCGGTGCCTGCCGCGATCACCCGCTGGCGGGTGTACGGCGGGACCGAGAGATAGGCGTCGATGGCGCCGTCGACCGTGGCGAACACGATGGCCGCCGCCGCCGGCGTCGTGGTGGACGACGTTGCGCCGTCGGTGGCGGAGGGCGCTAGCGACGTCGTGGTTGACGTGGCCGAGCGCGACGACGTGGAGCAACCGGCGGAGTAGGCCACCACGAAGGCCGCGAGGGTCACCGCCAGGATCGAGCGTCGGCGAGGGGTCATCACGAACAAGAGCCTGCACGCATGGCGGGAAAGGCGAGGTAAAGCGGGCCGTCACCGCCCA
>DHIQ01000116.1:0-20838 GCA_002403895.1 Candidatus Neomicrothrix sp. UBA4742 | reverse complement strand
GGATTGGGAGCGGCTCGGCATGGCCCATCTGGACATACTGGTCGCGTGAGCGGAGCGGATCGGGTGATTGCCCAAGGGCGCGACACGGAGATCCTTGACTACGGGCCCGGTCTCGTCCTTCGCCGGCCCCGAGTCCCCCGATCCATGGTGGGCGAGGCCGAGCTCATGAGGTGGGTCGTCGACCATGGCTTTCCTTGCCCTGCGGTCGTCGACGTGGGAGACGAGGGCCTGGTGATGGCCCGGATCGACGGGGTGTCCATGCTCGACGATCTGGTGGCCCATCCCTGGCGGGTACGGTCCCACGCCACACTGCTCGCCGACCTTCACGGCTGGTTGCACCGACTGCCGGCGCCGCCCGGCCTGCGAGAGTCGTTCGGACCCGGCCCGGCACTCCTCCACGGCGATCTGCACCCGGGCAACGTGCTGCTCGGCCCAGATGGTCCGGTCGTCATCGACTGGACGAACGCCGTGCAGGGTCCGCCCGGCGCGGACGTGGCCGTGACCTGGTTGCTGCTGGCGGCCGGTCAGACGGACACCTCGCCGGTCGAGTGGGTCCTGGTGACCACCTTGCGGCGGGTTCTGGTCCGTTCGTTCCTGCACGCTGCTGGTCGAGACGCGGCGGTCGCGTCGCTCTCGGCCGCGTTGGAGTACCGCAGCCACGACGCGAACCTTTCCCCCGGCGAACTGGAGGTGATGCGGCGTATCGTCGCTCACAACGGTCCGGCGTGAATCGGGCCCTCCACAGTCGCGACCCAGGGGGAACCAGTGCCGACCGACGAGCCATATCAGGGAACGGTGGGACGGACCTTTGACGAATCAACGCCATGGTGGCCAGAGCTGAACCATGGCCCGGCCGGCGCCCCCAACGTCGTGGTGGTGCTGCTCGACGACGTGGGCTACGCCCAGTTCGGTTGCTACGGATCGGATATCGCCACCCCCACGTTCGACCGACTGGCGGCCGGGGGTCTGCGCTACAGCAACTTCCACACCACGTCGTTGTGCTCACCGACGCGTGCTGCGCTGATGACCGGCCGCAACCACCACACCAACGGGATGGGTCGCATCGTCGAGTTCGCCAGCGGCTTCCCGGGATACGACGCCCGCATCCCGAAGTCGAACGGTTTCATCTCCGCCATGCTGAAGGCGGAGGGGTACGCCACGTTCGCGCTGGGCAAGTGGCACATCGCCCCCGCGGGGGAGATGACCCCCGGTGGGCCGCGCGATCGGTGGCCCCTGGGTCAGGGCTTCGAGCGCTTCTACGGGTTCCTGTGGGGCGAGACGGACCAGTACCACCCCGATCTGGTGCACGACAACCACCAGATCGACCCGCCCCGCACCCCCGAAGAGGGCTACCACCTCACCGAGGACCTGGCCGACCACGCCATCGGGTTCCTGAAGGACCTGCGGGCCGTGTCGGATCGACCGTTCTTCACCTATTTCGCCCCGGGTGCGTGTCATTCTCCCCATCAGGCGCCTCAGGCTTACATCGACCGCTACCGGGGTCAGTTCGATCAGGGCTGGGATGCGTGGCGCGACGAGATCTTCGCCCGCCAGACGGCGTCGGGCTTGCTGCCCGAGGGAACCGCGCTGAGCGACCGGCCCCACTGGGTTCCGGCGTGGGACACCGTGACGGCTGACGAGCGTCGTCTCTACGCCCGCATGATGGAGGTCTACGCCGGCTTCCTGGAACACACCGACGCCCAGGTGGGCCGGGTCATCGACTTCATCGACGAACTCGGTGAGCTGGACAACACCGTCGTGCTGGTCATGAGTGACAACGGAGCCAGTTCGGAGGGCGGGCCCAAGGGATCGTTCAACGAGACCTACTTCTTCAACTTCGAGCCCGAGTCGCTGGACGAGAACCTGGCCCGCATCGACCTGCTGGGTGGCCCCGATGCCCACAATCACTACCCCTGGGGGTGGGCGTGGGCCGGGAACTGCCCGCTGCAGCGGTGGAAGCGGGAGACGTATGAGGGTGGGGTCACCGATCCGCTCATCGTGCATTGGCCCGCCCGCCTGGGCGCGCCGGGTGAGACCCGACATCAGTACGTACACGCCATCGACGTGCTGCCCACGCTGCTCGACGCCATCGGGCTGACGCCCCCCACCGAGTTGGACGGGGTGCCCCAGAGCCCCATTGAAGGAACGACCTTCACCCACACGTTCGACGATGCCGACGCGGCCAGCACCCACACCACCCAGTACTACGAGATGCTCGGGTCTCGGGCGATGTACCACGATGGCTGGAAGGCGGTCGTGTTCCATCCCATGCCGTTCGCCGCCTATGACGGGTCGGACCCGTTCCGCCCGTTCGACGAGGACGAGTGGGACCTGTACCACGTTGCCGAGGACTTCTCCGAGACGGTGAACCTGGCCGCCCAACGTCCCGACAAGCTGGCCGAGATGGTCGAGTTGTGGTGGAGCGAGGCCGAGGCGCACAACGTGTTACCCCTGACCAACATGCCTCAGGGGGCTGACTCTCGCTACCGCCGCGAGCACTACGAGTTCTACTCCGGGACCGGCAGCCTGCCCGAGGTCGCCGCCCCCAGGCTGCGCAATCGAGGGTGGCGGGCTGCGGCCCAGCTCACGGTGCCCGACGACGGGTGCGAGGGCGTGATCGCCACGCATGGCAGCGCCTCGGGCGGGTACGTGATCTTCGTGAAGGATGGCCGGCTGCAGTACGCCTACAACCATCTCGGGTCGTCGCTGACGACGGTCCCGGCCGAGGTGGACCTTCCACCGGGCCCAGTCACGGTGCGCGTCGAGTTCACACCCACCGGTCGGTTCGAAGGGGACGTGGCCCTCTTCTACGGCGACGTTCTGGTCGGCCAGGGGCACGTGGCCAGGACGACGCGGGTGACCTACGGCGTCGCCGGGTTCAGCGTGGGTAGCCAGCGAGGCTCGGCCGTATCGCCGGCCTACTCGGGGCGGTTCCCGTTCACCGACGGTGCCCTGGGCCGGGTGGTGTTCGAGCCCGACGGTCGCCCCTACCGGGACCCGAGCGGCGAAGCCGCCGCGGGCATGGCCATTCAGTAAGCACCGGAGTGTGGGGAGGCGCGACGGGCGGGGCCAGACTCTTGCGTGGCCAAGTTCTTCGTCGATGTGCGCCCTCTGCGCGAGTCGCCCCAGTTCCGGCTGCTGTATTCGGGGCAAGTCGTTTCCAGCATCGGGAGCCAGATCACGGTCGTGGCCGCCCCCTATCAGGTGTACCTGCTGACCCGTTCGTCGGTCATGGTCGGGCTCCTCGGTCTCGTGGCGGTGGTCCCCCTCATCGCCGGGTCACTGATCGGCGGCGCGTTCGCCGACGCTTACGACCGGCGCAAGATCCTGCTGCTGGCCCAGGTGCTGGTGGGCGCCACGAGCCTCGGCCTCGCCATCAACGCCATGCTCAGCCATCCCCAGGTATGGCTGATCTTCGTCCTGACCGCGTTGCAGGCCGCGTTCTTTGGTCTGGACCGCCCCACCCGCAGCGCCGCCACCCCCTCCCTGGTGAGCCCGGCGGACCTTCCCGCGGCGGTCGCTCTCAACCAGTTGCTGTTGCAACTCTCGATCGTGGTCGGACCCGCGCTGGGTGGTCTGCTCATCGCCAAGGTGAGTGTGTCCTCGGCATTTTGGGTGGACACATTCTCCTTCCTCACCGCCATCGCCGCGCTGTTGGCCATGCGTCCTATGCGGCCCGAGGGCGGGGGAACCCGGGCCAGCGCGTCGTCCATCGTGGAGGGCGTCCGGTTCTTGAAGGGTCGCCAGGCGTTGCAGGGCTCGTTTCTCATCGACATCAACGCCATGGTGTTCGGCATGCCCCGGGCCCTGTTCCCCGCGCTGGGCACCACCGTCTACGGCGGGGGGGCGGCTGCGGTCGGGCTGCTCTATGCCGCCCCGGGCGCGGGGGCGATCGTGGGGGCCCTCACGTCGGGCTGGGTGTCTCGGGTGGACCGCCAAGGCCGGGCCACGATCGTGGCCGTCATGGCCTGGGGCGGGTCGATCGCCCTCTTTGGCCTCACCTCGTCCGTGCCGCTGGCGCTGTTGTTCCTGGCCCTGGCCGGAGCCGCCGATGTCATCTCCGCCGTGTTCCGCAACACCATTCTCCAGCTGAGCGTGCCCGACCGGCTGCGGGGCCGGTTGTCATCGGTCCACATCGCGGTGGTGACCGGTGGGCCTCGGGTGGGCGACGCCGAGGCCGGCCTCGTGGCTGGACTCACTTCGCCGACGTTCTCGGTGGTGTCCGGTGGACTGGCCTGCATCGCCGGCGCCGTGCTGATTGGGCGGTGCATGCCCAGGTTCACGACGTGGCGGTTGAGCAGTCACGAAGCCGACCCCGACGGCGAGCTGCCCGTCGCCTGACACGAACCTGGACTCATCGTCGCATCTCACCAAACGTTGCCGGCGTGCTGACCGTACCATGGGCCAGTTTCTGAGTCGGAGACCCTATGTTGCCGTCCCTCCCTGAGCGCTTCAACCGCGGCGTGACCCTGGCCGACGGACGCGTGCTGGGCTACGCGGAGGTTGGGGACCTCGGCGGCGAACCGCTCCTGATGTTCCATGGCACCCCGAGCTCACGCCTCGATGCCTTTTGGCTGGACGAATCGGCGCGGCGGAGCGGCTGGCGGCTCATCGCCCCTGACCGCCCTGGTCACGGCCGGTCCAGCCCGCAACCGGGACGGGCCGTGGTCGACTGGCCGGCCGACGTGGCCGAGCTGGCCGATCAGCTCGGCCTCGGTCGCTTCGGGGTGCTCGGCTTCTCCGGAGGAGCGCCCTACGCCCTGGTCACCGCCCAGCAATTGCCGACCCGGGTGACCGTCGTCGGCCTGGTCAGTGCCTGGGGGCCACCGGACCGTCCCGGGGCCTACCACGGCGTCCCCCTGCCCGAACGCGCCTTCGACGGGCTGGCCCGTTCCGCGCCACTGGTGAGCCGGGCCGGCTTCGCGGTGCTGCGGGCCCTCTTGCTGAGGACGCCACGGGCCGGTGCTGCCGTCCTCGGTCTCCGGGTTCCTGCCGATCGCTCCGACCCCAAGGCCCCCGCTGAGGCTGCCGACGGCCCGGGCCTCGACCCCGTCGGGGCCGTGCGGGAGGCGCTGCGGCCGGGGGCGGCCGGTCCGGCCGAGGATTTGCGCCTCATCGTGCGCCCATGGGGGTTCCCGGTGGGTGACGTGGGTGCGCCAGTGCGGATCTGGCACGGGGGCCGAGACGCCGAGGTCCCGGTGCACCACGCCGAGTTCCTCTGCCGCATCGTGGCCGATGGCCGCCTCGAGGTCGTGGCCGAGGGCGACCACTTGATGCTGTTCACCGAGGCTGACGCCATCCTGGCCGCGCTGGCCGCCGAGATCCGGCCCACCTGAATCCTTCCCCCACGATTCGGCGTCGTTCTTGCCGACTGAGCGGGCAGAACCGGGGGGTCAAAAAACGGTGATGGTCCGGCCGGGGCCGGCCGGCTTAGACGAGCTTGGTGATCTCCTCGAACGAGTCCCGCAGGCAGTCGAGGAACAGCTCGGGGTCGGTCACCGCCACCGGATCGGTGTTCACCCCAATATTCAGGTCATCGATGTAGGACAGCAGGGTGATGTTGGCGGCGGAGCCGGTCATGGGACCGAACGCGATCTGGCGCTCCAGCCGGGCACCGGCCAGGAACACCGGAACCGGCGGACCGGGCACGTTGCTGGTCACGAAGTCGATGCCCCGCAGCATCGCACCGAAGATCCCCGTCGTCGCCGTGGCTGGCAGGCGGTTGAGGATCCCGGCCAGGGTGTCGGTGAGGGCCAATGCGGGCTCGGCTCGTTGCGCCTCCATCAGCTCGCGCACCGCGTTCATGCGGGCGATTGGGTCCTCGATGCTGACCGGCACGGCGAAACGGGCGGGGGCGAACTGGTTGCCGGCGAGCCCGGCGGTGGCCGAGGTGCGGATGTTGATGGGCATCGTCATGCGCAGCTGATCGACCTTCATGCCCATCTCGCGGTGGTAGCGGAACAGGCCGCCGGTGACGCCGCCGACGAAGCCGTCGTTGAGCCGCCCTCCCACCAGCTTCGAGGCTCGCTTGAGCGGCCCGATGGCCACCTGCAGCGTGTCGAATCGCACGCTGAGGGATCGGTCCCGCATGAGCGGACTCAGCGGCTCGCCGGCGGGGCTTACCATCTTCACCACCGACCCGGCCGTGGTGAGCACGTCCATCCCGACTCCCAGGGGGTCGGCCCGCAGCTTGCCGGCCTCGGAGAGTAACGAGCCGATGAGCCGGGAGGCGTTGGCGAACTGACGCCGGCCCTCGTAGCTCATGGCGTCGGCCATGCGCCGGGATTCGGTGACGGTGACGGGCTCCGGCGCGGGCGGGAGGTGCCGCTCGCGCTCTTCGCTCTCGGCTCCCTCGGCCTCCAGGTCGAGCATCTCCATCATGAGCTTCACCCCACCGACCCCGTCGGTGATGGCGTGATGGATTTTGGTGATGAGGGCCGAGCGGTCATCGTCGAGCCCCTCGACGACCGTGAACTCCCACAGCGGCCGGGCCCGGTCGAAGCCCTGCATGGCGATGGGCTCGGCGATGTTGAACACCTCGCGGAGGGTGCCGGCGCCGACGGCGCGCATGAAGCGCAGGTGGTAGTCGAGGTCGAAGTTTGGATCGACGTCCCACCGTGGTGGCGCCACCGACATGGCGTGGCCCCGGACCCGCTGGCGCAGGCGGGGCACGAGCCGACTGACCCGGTCCATGCGCCGCCGGAAGCGTTCAGGATCGAGGGGTCGATCGAACAGCAGCACGGTCGTGATGGTGCTGCGCAGCAGCGGATCCTTTTCGATGTTCCACATCAGGGCGTCGGCGTCGCTCATGCGGGGCTCGAAGTCGAACTCGTCTTCCATGGGGCCACGCTACGACGAACCCGGACCTCCTGCCCGGGCGGGCCCCGGCGGCCCGACAGGGTCCCTGGCCCACCGGCGTTCTCACCGCGGGGGCAAAGGTGACAAGATCCCCTCGTACCCGACGAGTGGGTACACCAGCAACGACAGGAGGTTCGACCGATGGTCGGGTTGTGTGAAGGACGCGTGTGCATTGTCACCGGTGCTGGCCGCGGGATCGGTCGGGAGCACTCGCTCATGCTGGCCGCGCAGGGCGCCAAGCTCGTGGTCAACGACCTGGGCGGCTCGATGGACGGCGAGGGGGCTGAGGCCGGGCCGGCCCAGCAGGTGGTTGATGAGATCGTGGCGGCGGGGGGCGAGGCGGTGGCCAACACCCATGACATCTCCGGCTGGGATGGGGCCGAGGGCCTCATCGCTCAAGCCATCGATGCCTTCGGCCGGGTCGATGTGCTCATCAACAACGCCGGGATCCTGCGCGATCGCATGCTGACGAACATGACCGAGGCCGAGTGGGACGCGGTGATCAAGGTCCACCTCAAGGGCACGGCCGGGCCGTCCCATTTCGCCGCCGCTCATTGGCGGGAGCGGTCCAAAGCGGGCGACGCGGTGGACGGTCGCATCATCAACACCAGCTCGCCGTCGGGTATCTATGGCAACGTGGGCCAAACCAACTACGGGGCCGCCAAGGCTGGCATCGCCGCGTTCACCGTCATCGCCGCCATGGAACTGGCCCGCTACGGCGTGACCGTCAACGCCATTGCCCCGGCCGCCCTGACCCGCATGACCGAGGGCCTGGGCATGGGGCAGGCGTCGGAGAAAACCAAGGAGCAGATGGCGCCGCGCTGGATCGCCCCCATTGTGACCTGGCTGGCCAGCTCTGAATCGGCCGCCGTGACCGGGCGGGTGTTCGACATCTCGGGGCGGGCCCTGTCGATCTCGGAGGGCTGGCACCGCGGCCCCACCGTCGAGCCGGTCGACGATCCGACGTTGTATGGCCCCATGGTCGAGCAACTCCTGGCGGCCGCCCGTCCCAACGCCGACATGTCCGGCTACGACAAGAAGGATTGAGGAACTGATGCCCATCAACCCCGACGCGGTCGGTTCCACGAGCGAGCCGCACGAGCACAGTTGGACGTCGAAGGACGCCCTCATCTACGCCCTCGGCGTGGGCGCCGGCGCCGTCGATCCCCTGACCGAGCTCGGTTTCACCACCGAGAACACGGCCGACACCGCACAGAAGGTGCTTCCCACCATGGCCGTGGTCCTCGGGGTGGGTGGCTTCGGCGCCATGGCCAACATCGGCTCGTTCAACCCGGCCATGCTGGTGCACGGCGAGCAGGCCATCGAGCTGTTCGGGCCCATCCCGGTGGAAGGCACGGTGAGCACGGTCGGCGAGATCGTGGGGATCTACGACAAGGGCAAGGGCGCCCTGATCGTGACCGAGTCCCTGTCTACTGACGTCGCCACCGGCGAGAAGCTCTTCACCAACCGCTCCTCGGCCTTCATCCGAGGTGAGGGTGGCTTCGGTGGTGACCGTGGTGTGTCGGGCCCGCAGAACGTGCCGCCGGCACGGGAAGCGGATCGCACGCTCACGTTCCAGACCCGGTCGGACCAGGCACTGATCTACCGGCTGTCAGGCGACCGCAACCCGCTGCATTCCGATCCGGCTTTCGCCGCCATGGGTGGATTCGACCGCCCCATCCTCCACGGGCTATGCACCTACGGGTTCACCGGTCGGGCGCTGCTGCACGCGCTGTGCGAGGGGGACCCCGCCCGGTTCCGGTCGATGGAGGGTCGCTTCTCGTCGCCGGTGTTCCCCGGTGAGGCGCTGACCATCAACATATGGGTGGATGGCGACGCCGCCGTCTTCCAGACGACCGGCGGAGACGGCCGCGTCGTCCTCGACGCCGGCCGCTGCACCTTCGCCTGATCCCTGTCGGGTTCCACCATGGGTCATCGAGGAGTTGTTGCCCGACGTGGTTCCACAACACCGGGCAGTATGCGACAACCGCGTCGAGTGCGACCACTGCCGGCTCAAGGCCCGGCTGCGGCCGATGCGCGGGCTGAAGACCGACCGGACCGCCCGAGTGACGGTCGACCGCGACGAGTTGCGCGGCTTTCTCGAGGCGGTGTCAGGCCTTGGCGTTGGCGGCGCGGACCATCCCGACCCACTCCACGACGTCCCACAGCGCTTCGATCGAGACGAACTCGAGAGTTCCGAGCGCCAGGATTCCGGCCATACTGAGTTTCGCCGACTGCTCATCCGGGTACTCGATGACCGAGGTCAAGGCGAGTTCGCTCGGCGAGAAGCTGACGACCTTCACGTCCCCGCCGTGCTCGCCGATGACCGCGTAGATGGCCGTGGTCTGAGCGTCGTTCTGCTCGTCGGTAAGGTCCTGCCACGCCTCTTGGATCGGCCTCGTGCGTGAGAGTTGTAGGTGGCTCATGATTCCTCCGTAGCGTTCGGGCGACTCCGAGCCGGATGGTTCGCGACCCTTTGGTCGTCGGGTGGGGCGAGTACCATTCCACCGGCTCTCGCGGTGCCAACCTACACGGGGTATCCCGAAACTCGCTAGGGGGCGATGCTCGTCTCGTCGACGAGACCCCTGCTGCGAGGCGGCTTGTATCTACCGGATGACGCCGGGTGGCCGCGTGCTGATCAGGCTTCGGGCTCGAGGCTGGCCAGGACCTCGGCGATGATCTCCTCCGTGGGTGGCATCCCCGGTGTGTCGCGGAACAGCGCCGGCTGCTGACCCTCAGCGATCTCGTGCCACCGCTGGATGGCCAATTCGACGAATTCCGGATGGGGGAACACCCAGAAGCGATCACCCACCACGGCATCAGCCACCAGGTCAGCCACCGCCGCCGGCGTGGTGCCCTCGTCAATGGCCCGGCGCACGTACTTGAGCATGATCTCGCTGCCGTCGGCCGCGGCGGGGGCCTCGCCCTGATCGGTGGGCCAGTTGCGCCCGGCGTCGAGGATGCCGGTGCGAACCCATCCGGGGCACAGCACGCTCACCCCCACCCCTGACGCGCTCATCTGCGTCTCCCGGTAGAGGTCCTCGGTGAGGGCGACGACGGCGTGCTTGGTGGCGTCGTACGACGCACCGAACCCAGGCATGAGGCCGGCGATCGACGCGGTGTTCACGATGTGGCCCTCGCCCTGGGCGGTGAGGATGGGCAGGAACGCCCGCACCCCATGGACGACGCCCCACAGGTTCACCCCCATCACCCACTGCCAGGTGGAGAGTGGGCCGTTCCAGGGGTCGGCCGAACTCATGACGCCAGCGTTGTTGCACACCACGTGGGCGGTCCCGAAGCGCTCAACGGCGGCGGCGGCCAACGCCTGCACGGCCGGTTCGTCGCTTACGTCGCACAGCACCTCGAGCGTCTCGACTCCGCGTGCCCCGACCTGCTCAGCCGCCTGGGCCAGCGCCGCCGCGTCCACGTCGGCGAGCACCACGTTGAGCCCGGCAGCGGCGAAGCGGTCGGCGAGCGCCAGACCAATTCCGCCAGCGGCGCCGGTGACGACCGCGACCTGTCCGGTCCTGAGTTCCATCTCGACCCCCGAGTTGCAGGCCGTGACCGGACCTGCCTGTCGGCTCAGTCTGTCAGGAAGGAGCGCTTAGAACAGGCGGAGCTCGTCGGACTCGATGCCCCGCAGCTCGTCGTAGTCGATCTCGACGCAACCGATGCCCCGGTCGGTGGCCAAGGTGCGGGCCTGCGGCTTGATGACCTGGGCGACGTAGATGCCTCGAACCGGCCGCAGGAGCGGGTCGAGATTGAGGCGATCCAGGTAGCGGGTGAGTTGCTCGACGCCGTCGATCTCGCCCCGGCGCTTGACCTCGACCGCCACCGCGGAGCCGTCGGCGTCGCGGCACAGCAGATCCACCGGCCCGATCGCGGTGGGGTACTCCCTCCGCACCAGGCTTAGCCCTTCGGCGATCGTCGTCGGGTTGGCCGCCAGCAATTCCTGGAGGTGGGCCTCGACGCCGTCCTTCTGTAGCCCGGGGTCGACGCCGAGCTCGTGGGCGCTGTCGTGCAGCACCTCCTCGATGAGAATCGTCAGGGTCTCGCCCTTGGGGCTGGAGACCACCCACCGGTCCTCGAGCTCCTCGACCGTGTTGGGAGCGTTCATCCAGTTCAACGGCTTGTAGGCGCCGCCGTCGGCATGGATCGCCACGCAGCCGTCGGCCTTGACCATGATGAGGCGCACCGCCAGGGGCAGGTGGGCGGTCAGCCGACCGGCATAGTCCACCGAGCAGCGAGCGATCACCAGGCGCATCTCTCGACGCTACCCGCGGTCGTCGGGCCGCCCTTCCGCCAGTCTGGCTGCTAGCTGACCTCGCGGTTCTGGAAGCGGCTGCGGATCAGCTCACGGCGTTCCTGCAGCTCGCGGTAGGTCAGTCGCTCGGTGCCCGGGTCTACGCCGAACGAGCCCTTCACCCCTCGGAGGTCGAGTTCGTAAGCATCGGGGTCGAGGCCGACCTCCTCGGCGATCTGCTCACCGTGGGTCTCGGCGAAGTACATCGAGAGCTTGGCGATCTCGCCGAACAGGTCGAGGTCGGGCGCCAGTGACGCGATGGCCCCGTCGAGGAACACCATGTTCTTGACGAACAGCATGAGCTCCTTGGGCAGCCGGGCGCCGTAGCCGAGCAGCGCCTTCACCACTTTTTGGATCTCCGCGATCATCTCGTCGGGCGTGAGCTGGGTGGGATCGAGGGGCGGGCCGTCGAGGTTCAGGTCGCGGATCACCGCGTCCAGATCGGTGTCGGGGGGCAGGGCGCCGAGATCGCGCAGGGCGGCCAGTTGGCCCTTCACATCGTTCATGGTGGCCGTGATCAACAGGCGCAGGAAGGCCCGCCGTTTGGTCTCGTCCATGCGCCCGATGATGCCGAAGTCGAGCAGTGCCACCCGGCCGTCGGGCAGGACGAACAGGTTCCCGCCGTGGAGGTCGCCGTGGAAGATCCCGTGGATCATGGCGCCCTCCATGAACCCGATCATGCCGATGCGCACGACCTCCTCGGTGTCGACTCCCGCGTCGACCATGCCGGCCACGTCGTCGAAGGCGAACCCGTCGAGGCGTTCCATGACCAGCACCCGCGGGGTCACCAGCTCGGGATGGGGCCGAGGGATCACGTAGCCGCGTTGGCCGAGGTCGTGGAACGAGCGAGCCACGTCCAACATGTTCTGCGCCTCGAGTCGGAAGTCGAGCTCCTCGGTGATGGTCTCGGCGAACAGCTCGACCAGCGCCGGCGGGTTGGCCAGCGCGGCGACCGGGATGCGCCCCACGAGAAAGGGGGCGAGCCAGGCCATGACCTTGAGATCGGCGTGGACCAGACGGGCCACTGACGGCCGCTGGACCTTGACCACGACCCGCTCGCCCGTGATGAGGGTGGCGGCGTGCACCTGGGCGATCGACGCGGCGGCGAGTGGGGTGCGGTCGACGTGGGCGAACACCGCGTCGAGTGGCCGACCAAGCTCGGTCTCGATGACGTGACGCACCTGGTCCCACGGCTCGGGCGGCACCTGGTCGCGGCATCGCTTGAACTCGGTGACCAACTCCTCGGGGAAGAGCCCTTCGCCGCTGGAGATGATCTGGCCGAGCTTGATGTAGGTGGGCCCGAGGTGTTCGGCGGCGATGCGCAGGCGCCGGGAGATGTCGGCGCGCGACCGGGCGCCGCCCTGGCGCCGGGCTCCGACGGCCCACAGCCCGACGGCCAGCCCGAGGTGGCGCACCACCCGGACGATGCGGGTGCCCGAGGGCAGGCGGCGGGGACGGGTGAGCTCGGGGATCTGGCTGCGCACCACCCATCGCACGGCGTTGATCGACCGGCGCCAACTCATGCGGTCGGGTTCCACCAGCCATGGAGCGTCGTTGCTGAACGAGCCGATGGCGAGGTCGCTGGGGAAGTTCGGCGGGGGTGCGCCGGCGCTGCCGGTGGAGCGAGCCCGGTTCCTGAGGCCGTCGGGCGAGGAGCGGGGAGCCGACCCGGGTGAAGCGGTCATGGTGGCGGAAGTCTACGGTGACGCCCGTGCTGCACGACTACCGGGTGATCGAGTTGGGGATGTGGGTGGCAGGACCGGGGGCCGGGGGGATCCTGGCGGACTGGGGTGCCGACGTAGTGAAGGTCGAGACCCCGCTGGGCGACCCCATGCGCCGCCTGTTCAAGCTGCTGGCGGGCCACGGTCAGACCGAGTCGCCACCGTTCGATCTCGACAATCGGGGCAAGCGCAGTGTGGTCATCGACCTGGCCACCCCGGCCGGCGCCGCCATCGTGCGCCGCCTCCTGGCCGACGCCGATGTGTTCCTAACCAACCTTCGGCCCGACGCGGTCGAACGGCTCGGCCTGGGGCCCGACGCCGTGCTGGCCGAGTTCCCCCGCCTCGTCTACGCCAGCGTGAGCGGGTACGGGCTCCGGGGGCCTGAGGTTGGCCGGGCTGGCTACGACGTCGGCGCCTTCTGGGCTCGGTCCGGCATTGCCGCCACCATGGCCCCCGACGGCGCTGCGCCCCCCGGCATCCGGGCCGGCATGGGAGATCACATCACCGGAATGACCACGGTGGCGGGCGTCCTGGCCGCACTGCTCGACCGGGAGCGGACCGGCCGGGGGCAGCTGGTGGAGACCTCCCTCCTGCGCACCGGGATCTATGGCCTGGGGTGGGATCTGGGCATCCAGCTGCGCTTTGGCAAGAACACCTCGGCTCAACCGCGCACCAACGAGCTCAACCCGATGTGCAACTGCTACGCCGCCGGGGACGGCCGCTGGTTCTGGCTGCTCGGGGTGGAGGCCGACCGCCTGTGGCCCAAGCTGTGCGCCGCGCTCGATCGGACGGACTTGTTGAACGACGAACGCTTTTCGAGCGCCCGGGGTCGGCGCCACCACGCCACCGAACTCGTCCAGGTGCTCGACGGCATCTTCGCCACGACCACCCGCGACGAGCTCATGGAGCTGTTCGATCGCCACGATGTGTGGTGGGCCCCGGTGAACACCCTGGCCGAGGTGCTGACCGACCCGCAGGCCATCGCGGCCGGAGCGTTCGTCGAGGTGCCGGCCGGTGACGGCGCGCCCGCCCATCGCGCCGTGGCCACCCCGGTCACGTTCCACGGTTCGGGGACGCCGCCAGTCGGTGCCGTTCCCGGGTTGGGTCAGCACACCGAGGAGATCCTCGTCGCGGTCGGTTTCACGGCGGAGGAGTTGGCCCAGTTCCGGTCGTCCGCCGTTATCGCCTGAGCCCTCCCGCCGGCCACTGCACGCGCTCGTCGAGCCCGTGCCAACCCCGAAGAGTGAGCAAGGCCGGCGAAATGGTTCGTTCGGCCCGCTCTTCGGCCGCCTCACTGCCGTTTGCGCCGGGTAGAGATGGGACATGGTTCTTCCGACCGGCTCGCACATCCGAGTGTTGGATCTCGGCGCCATGACGATCGTCGGCTTGGAAGGCGACCTCGAGCCCGAGTCCGCGCGCCTGGTCGACGCCGAGGTCAGCCAGGCACTCGAGCGCGACTCGACCACGATCGTGCTCGACTGCAGCCTGTTGCGCTCGCTGGGCCGGTCCGAGGTCGCGGTCCTGGCCCAGGCCCGCGAGCGGGTCCACCAGCGCCACGGTCGGTTCGTGGTGCGAGAGCCCAACGTGTCGACGCTGGCCCTCCTGGCGAGTGATCCGGCGTTCGCCGATCTCGAGGTCGAGAACTAACGAGCTCGCTTGGCGTGGCCGGCAATGAAGCCGATCACGTCTTGGCCGTTCCCCGTGGAACTGGCTCCGGGCCCGCTGTGGCTGCGCATGGGTTCGGTACACGAGCTCCGCCACCCCCACGAACGCCGGCCCCCTGAAACGGGGGACCGTTGACGACCGTTCGGTGGCTCAGCGTCCCCGAGTCGGGCGCGTGCCGCTGGCACCCGTTCAGCTGAAGTTCGGTGGGCGCTTCTCGGTGAGGGCGGCCACGCCTTCGGCGAAGTCGGGCTCGCCCATCATCTGGTTCAGTCGCACCGACGCCTCGGTCACGGATTCGCCGAGCCCCCGGAACTGGTCGAGGTAGATCTGGCGTTTCGTGGCGGCGAGCGAGCCCCGCGACACGGTTCGGGCCAGGTCATGGGCATATCGGTAGGTGTGGGGGAGCAGCGCGTCGGGTTCGATGACGGCATTGACCAGCCCCATCTCCGCCGCTTCCTCGGCCCGGAACGTGCGACTGGAGAGGAGGATGTCGTTGGCCCGGGTGAGGCCGATGAGACGGGGGAGTAGCCACGACAAGCCGTACTCGGCTGGCAGGTTGAGCTTGCCGTGGGCGGTGGTGAACTTCACGCCCGCCGCCGCGAAGCGCAGGTCGCAGTAACAGGCCAGTACCAGGCCGACGCCCGCCACCGGACCGTTGATCGCCGCGATGACCGGGGTGGTGAGCCCGAAATGGAAGGCGAAGTCGTGGTCGAACTCCGGCGACACGCCGTAGCCGGGCGTGGCCAGATCGGCTCCCGTGCCGGGGTCGTACCCACCCCGTTCGGCATGATCGGACAGAGCCTGCGCGTCGGCGCCCACGCAGAAGCCGCGGCCCTCGCCGGTCACGACGATCACGCGGATGTGGTCGTCGGCCTCGGCTTCGGCCAGCGCCCAGCGGTACTCGGTGTGCATCCGCCCGGTCCAGGCATTCAGCCGCTCGGGCCGCGACAGCGTGATGGTGGCGACTGGGCCGTCCATTTCGTAGCGGACCGTCTTCAGCTCCATCGAATCCGCCCTCACCCTTCGAACGCGGCCAGCGCCTCGAGTGCGGTCGCCGCCAACTCAGCCCGGCAGATCAACAGGTCGGGTAGGTAGGGGTTTGCGTTGTTGTAGCGGAGGGGGGAGCCATCGAGGCGCGACACGTGCAGCCCGGCGGCGGCTGCGACGGCGACCGGGGCGCACGAGTCCCACTCGTACTGACCGCCGGAGTGGGCGTACACGTCGGCCTCGCCCCGAACGACAGCCATGGCCTTGGCCCCCGCCGAACCCATCTCGACGAGGTCGGCCCCCATCGTCTCGGCCAACCAGGTGGCCGCCGCTGGAGGTCGCGAACGACTCACGATCACCCGGGGGATTGCCGGCGGGCTGGGCGGCGGCGGTGGGGCCGGGTCGGTAACGAGCGTGACGCCCAGCGCGGGGAGGGCCACGGCCCCGGCGACGGGCACGCCGGCGATGACGAGGGCCACGTGCACCGCCCAGTCCGTCCTTGGCGGTTCGCTGAATTCGCGGGTGCCGTCGAGCGGGTCGACGATCCACACCCGATCGGCCCGCAGCCGGGCGTCGTCGTCGGCCCCCTCCTCGGACAAGACGGCGTCGCCCGCCCGGCACCGATCGGCCAGCAACTCGAGGATCAGCAGGTGGGCCTGACGGTCGCCCTGTTGTTTCAGGGTGTCCCCGTCGGCTCCCTCCGCCACCAGCCGGGCCCGGAGATCGATCAGGAGTGCTCCGGCCCGTTCCGCCACCTCCGCCGCCAGACGATGGTCATCCGGGGTGGGTCCGTCGCCGGCCGGGCGGGGAGGCACGGCTGAGCCGATATCGTCGCTGTGCGGCACGATTGTCGACCTTTCCAGTCAGCATTTCCCCCCGATGTCTCCCGTACCCTACGTTGGTCGCCTCCATGGATTACGAACTGTCGAATCTTCGAGCCCTCGAGGCCGAGTCGATCCACATCATTCGCGAGGTCGCCGCAGAGTTCGAGCGCCCGTGCTTGCTGTTCTCGGGCGGCAAGGACTCGGTCGTGATGCTCCACCTGGCGGTCAAGGCGTTTGCCCCGTGCAAGCTGCCCTTTCCCGTGATGCACGTCGACACGGGGCACAACTTCCCCGAGGTCATCGAGTTCCGTGACCGCGCCGTCGAGATCCTCGGGGCCCGCTTGGTGTTGGCCTCGGTGCAGGATTCCATCGACGCCGGGCGGGTGGTCGAGGAAACCGGGCCCCGCGCGAGTCGCAACCGCTTGCAGACCACCACCCTCCTCGATGCCATCGAAGAGCACCGGTTCAATGCCGTGTTCGGTGGCGCTCGACGCGACGAGGAGAAGGCCCGGGCCAAGGAGCGGATGTACTCCTTCCGCGATGACTTCGGCCAATGGGACCCGAAGAACCAGCGACCCGAGGTGTGGTCGCTCTACAACGGGCGCCACAAGCCGGGCGAACACATCCGCGTGTTCCCGCTCAGCAACTGGACCGAACTCGACATCTGGCAGTACATCGCTGATGAGCACATCGAGCTGCCCATGATCTACTACTCGCACCGTCGCGTGGTGTTCCGACGCGACGGCATGCTGCTTGCGGTGGGCCCCTACGTCACCGTCATGGACGGCGAGGAGCCGTTCGAGGCCACCGTCCGCTACCGCACGGTGGGCGACGCGTCGTGCACCGGTGCCGTCGAGTCGCCTGCCACCACCGTCGAGGAGGTCATCGTCGAGGTTGCCGCCACCCGGATCACCGAGCGTGGCGCCAGCCGGGCCGACGACCGCACGTCCGAGGCTGCCATGGAGGACCGCAAGCGGGAGGGCTACTTCTGATGCGGCCGTATCGAGCGACGCGAGCCGACGATCGAGTTGAGGACCGCAAGCGGGAGGGCGAGCTCCAGTGGAGATGATGCGATTGGCGACAGCGGGGTCGGTGGACGACGGCAAGTCCACGCTCATCGGCCGCCTGCTGTACGACTCGAAGGCCATTTTCGAAGACCAGCTCGAATCGGTCGAGCGAACGAGTCGCGACCGCGGCGACGAATACACCAACCTGGCGCTGATCACCGACGGCCTGCGTGCTGAGCGTGAGCAGGGGATCACCATCGATGTGGCCTACCGCTACTTCGCAACCCCTAAGCGCAAGTTCATCATCGCCGACACGCCGGGCCACGTTCAGTACACGCGCAACATGGTGACCGGCGCGTCCACCGCGGACCTGGCACTTGTCCTGGTCGACGCGCGCAGCGGGGTCGTCGAACAGTCCCGCCGCCATGCGTTCATCGCCTCGCTCCTGCGCATCCCGCACCTGGTGCTGTGCGTGAACAAGATGGACCTCGTCGGCTATGACCAGGACGTCTTCGAGGCTATTAGACACGACTTCGGCCAGTTCGCAGCCAAGCTCGATATCACCGACCTGACGTTCATCCCCATTTCGGCGCTCGACGGGGACAACGTGGTCCATCGGTCTGACAACATGGTGTGGTACGAGGGCTCGTCGCTACTGCACCACCTCGAAGAGGTGTTCATTGCGTCGGACCGCAACCTCATCGACGCCCGGTTCCCGGTCCAATACGTGCTGCGCCCGCAGTCGGGCCTCCACCTCGACTACCGGGGCTACGCCGGGCAGATGGCCGGTGGCGTGCTCAAGCCGGGCGATGAGGTCATCGCCCTGCCGTCGGGGTTCTCTACCACCATCGAGCGGATCGATGGGCCCGACGGGCCGGTGGAGGAGGCGTTCGCTCCCATGTCGGTGGCCATCAGCCTGGCCGACGAGATCGACATCTCCCGGGGCGACATGATCTGTCGGCCCCACAACCAGCCCCACGTCGGCCAGGACGTCGACGCCATGATCTGCTGGATGAGCGAGAGCTCGACGCTCATGGCCGGTTCCAAGCTGGCCATCAAGCACACCACCCGCTCCGCTCGGGCCATGGTGAAGACCCTGCAGTACCGCCTCGATGTCAACACCCTGCACCGTGATGACGATGCCACCGGCCTCTCGCTCAACGACATCGGTCGGGTCAGCCTGCGCACGACGCTGCCGCTGTTCTACGACGAGTACCGGCGCAACCGTACGACCGGCAGCTTCATCCTTATCGACGAAGGCACCAACACCACCGTCGCCGCCGGGATGATCATCGGCCCGACCCAGTGAGCCCCGCTCGCTCATGAGCGACGCGCCGGTCAGCCCGAACGTGGTGTGGCACCCGGGGGACGTGTCTCGGGTCGATCGCTGGAGGGCGGGCCAGCTGGGTGGCGCCACGGTGTGGTTCACCGGGCTGTCTGGCTCGGGCAAGTCGACGGTGGCGGTGGCCGTCGAGCGCCTCCTGCTCGGGCGGGGGCACTCCGCGTACCTGCTCGACGGGGACAATCTCCGACATGGCCTCAACGGTGATCTCGGGTTCAGCGAGGCCGATCGCGAGGAGAACGTCCGTCGGGCGGGTGAGGTGGCCCGCCTCTTCGCCGATGCCGGCGTGGTCGCCCTGGTGCCGCTGATCAGTCCGTTCCGCGCCGGTCGAGAGCGCGTCCGGCTCATCCACGAGATGGCGGACCTGCCGTTCGTCGAGGTCTTCATCGACACCCCGATCGAACAATGCGAGAAACGTGACTCCAAGGGGCTCTACGCCAAGGCCCGCGCCGGCGAGCTTCCCGGCTTCACCGGCATCGACGCTCCCTACGAGGCGCCCGACAATCCCGATCTGGTGCTGACCCCTTCCGACGGCGCTCCATTGGACCAAGCCCAGGCCGTGCTGTCCACCCTCGTCGACCTCGCCATCATCCCCGACTGAACCCAACCCCTCCCGGCCGGATGTCCTGCGCCTCGTCGTCACCCCGAACGGCGACCGAAGCTGATGGACTGACGCACCAGGGCTCGCACGACGGATTCGTCGGCTCCCGCCGCCACCAACCCGGTGATCTGCGCCTCCAGGCGGGCCGCGGTCTCCTCATCGGTGGCCGAGTCGCCCGATGGGGTAGGGGCAGCCGAGACTGACGGGGTCTGATGTGCCGCCTTGCCGAACGCGTCGGGCCCGGCGACCGCGGTGACCAGGATCAACCCGACGGCTGCTGCCGCGGTGACCAATCCGAAGGTGATGGCCAAGCCGTTTCTGTCGGCGATCGACCCGACGATCATCCCCGCGATGCCGCCCAGGAACACTAGCCAAACCAGCCGCCGGATCGTGCGGGGACGCATGCGGCGGCCTACCCCCGGACCAGGGGCTTGTACTTGAGCCGGTGCGGCTGATCGGCCTCGGCGCCGAGCTCCTTGTGCCGGTAGGCCTCGTACTCGCTGAAGTTGCCCTCGAACCACCGGACCTGGGACTCGCCCTCGAAGGCCAGCACATGGGTGGCGACCCGATCGAGGAACCATCGATCGTGGCTGATGATGACGGCGCAGCCGGCGAAGGACTCGAGCCCGTCTTCGAGGGCGCGCAATGTGTCGACATCGAGATCGTTGGTGGGCTCGTCCAACAGCAAGACGTTGCCGCCGTGCTTGAGCACCTTGGCCAGATGGACTCGATTGCGCTCGCCGCCCGACAAGATGCCGACCTTCTTCTGCTGATCGCTGCCCTTGAAGTTGAAGCCGGCGACGTAGGCCCGGCCATTCATCTCCCGGTTGCCGAGCTTGATCGTCTCCTTGCCTTCGGTGATCTGCTCGTACACGGTGCGCTCGGGATCGAGGGTGTCTCGGGATTGGTCCACGTAGGCGAGCTCGACCGTCGGCCCCACCCGCAGCGTCCCTCCATCGGGCTGTTCTTGGTCGGTGATCATGCGGAACAGGGTGGTCTTGCCCGCGCCGTTGGCGCCGATGACGCCGACGATGCCGGCTGGTGGCAGCGAGAACGTCAGGTCGTCGATGAGCAGCCGATCGCCATACCCCTTGGTCAGCTGGTCGGCCTCGATGACCACGTCGCCGAGACGCTCGCCCGAAGGGATCACGATCTCAAGCTTGTCGGCCCGCCCGTCAGCCGCCTTCGACTCCGCCAACAGCTTCTCGTAAGACGCCAGACGCGCCTTGCCTTTGGCCTGGCGAGCCTTGGGGGCCATGCGTACCCAGTCCAGTTCTCGCTCGAGGGTGCGCTGGCGGGCGGAATCGGTCTTGTCCTCCTGGCGCAAGCGCTCCTGCTTCTGCTCGAGCCACGAGGTGTAGTTGCCCTCGAAGGGCATGCCCCGTCCGTGGTCGAGTTCGAGGATCCATTGGGCCACGTTGTCGAGGAAGTATCGATCGTGGGTGATGGCCACGACGGTGCCGTGGTAATTCTGCAAGAACCGCTCGAGCCAAGCGACCGACTCGGCGTCGAGATGGTTGGTGGGCTCGT
>DHIQ01000231.1:11584-11782 GCA_002403895.1 Candidatus Neomicrothrix sp. UBA4742 | reverse complement strand
GCCACCGGCGAGCGAACCCCGGCATTCCGCGTCGCCTGGCCAGCAAGGCCCGGTTGTTGAGAAGTGAGTGAAGGTCGCCGCCACGCCGAGTCGGCGACCTGCGTAAATCGAGACCGGATACCGGACCAGATCTACGCCGGAACCCCGAATGACGGCTGGGATGCCGTCCTCGCCACGCGGCGTGTATTGCTCACCGCG
>DHIQ01000231.1:7468-11460 GCA_002403895.1 Candidatus Neomicrothrix sp. UBA4742 | reverse complement strand
GTTACACGCCGCATCAGGGAGCGTGGGGATACACGAGCCTGAGCCCAGTGCGCCTCGGCGACCGTCAATCCGACTCGGGGGGTGCCGCCGGCGCGGCCAGGTCCGACTCGATCTCCTCGATCTCGGCGTCCAGCGCGCTGTCCTTGGCCGCCTGCTCCTCACCGTGCTTGGCCATGGCGGTCATGATGGCCGCCCCGGCGGCGCCCATGAATGTCGGCCGGTTCTCGATCACCCAGTGCTTGGAATCCGTGGGGCGCTGAGCCGAGCCTTGGAAGTGGGGGAACACCTTCTGGGCCAACAATTCATAGGAGCGATTAGTGGCGGTCGGGTTCGCCCATTCGTGGGCCTGGACCAGCAACGTGCCGAAGCCGCCGTTGCTCTGGTCGATGAGGCGCTCGATCAACTCGATGCAGTCATCCGGGGTACCGATGATCCCGCCGCCGCTGGCGTTGAGTTGCTCGGCCAGGTCGTCGGGGCCGCCCTCGGGGACGACGGGCAGGGCCGCCACCTTGCGGAAGTAGTCGAAGTAGTCGTCCAGCCCGTAGGCGACATCGGCCACCGCCTGCGCTCGGGTCTCGGCTACGTGGATCTGCGACACCAGTCGCCACGCCTGGCGATCGGCCTGAGTGCCGAACTCGGCCGAGCGTTGCTCCATGACGTCCCAGTGGTGCCCCAACATGTCGAACCCGGCGGCCTGGGTAGCCCCGATCGACAGCAGCGAGCAGCCGAACTTGCCGGCGGCGCGGGGACCCGAGGGTGAGATCATGGCGGCCACCGCCACCTCGGGATGGGGTGCCGTGTGCGGCTTCAGGTGGAGCCGGGCGTTGGTGAGGCGGAACCATTCCGATTCGTAGGTCACGGGCTCGTCGCTGCGCAAGAGCTCGAGGATGACGCCGAGCGCCTCCTCCATCCGGTCGCGCTGGTCGGCGGGGTCGATGCCGAGCATGAAGGCGTCGCTGGGCAACGCTCCGGGCCCGACGCCGAGCATGACCCGGCCCTTGGTCAGGTGGTCGAGCAGCACGATGCGCTGGGCGACCATGAACGGGTGGTGGTAGGGGAGCGAGACCACGCCGGTGCCCAACTTGATGCGGCGGGTGCGCTCCGCGGCGGTGGCGATGAACACCTCGGGCGAGGCGATGATCTCGTAGCCACCCGAGTGGTGTTCGCCGATCCACGCCTCATCAAAGCCGAGCCGGTCGAGGTGCACCAGCAGGTCCAGATCGCGATCCAGCGCCAAGGTCGGGTTCTGCCCGGTGGGGTGGAACGGGGCAACGAAGGCTCCGAAGCGCAGGGGCCAATCCATATGTGGGTGGGCCTTTCTCGTCGTACGACAGGGGCTGGACTAGGTATGGCAGGCGAGTGCGGCGAGTCAGTGCAAGAGGTCGGGCTGAGCGCGAACGATCTGCTCGTACAGCGGCTGGAAGCTAAGCCAGCCGGCCACATGGCTCCCCACCTGGGTCTGGGTCAACAGCCCCATGTCGTGGTCGATCAACACGGGGGTACCGGCCGCGCTGGCCAGCAACTGCGCCTGGCAGCTGCGCTCCATGGTGATGAACCACCAGGCCGCTTCGTCCACGGTCTCGCCCACCGTGAGCAGACCGTGGTTGCGCAGGATGGCGGCCTTGTTGTCGCCGAGCGCGTGGGCGATACGCTTGCCCTCCTCGATGTCGAGGACGACGCCGGTGTAGTCGTCGAACACGGCGTGGTCGCCGTAGAAGGCGCAGACGTCCTGGGTGATCGGGTCGAGCGGCCGACCGAGCGATGAGAACGCCTTGCCGTGGATCGAATGGGCATGAGCGGCGGCGTTCATGTCCGGCCGGGCGGCGTGGACCTGGGAGTGGATGGCGAATGCCGCGGTGTTTACCGCCCAGCGACCCTCGACCACCTCACCCTCGTGGTTTACCAGGATCAGGTCCGAGGCGGTGATGAGGCTGAAGTCGACGGCGAAGGGGTTCACCCAGAAATGATCGGTGAGCTCCGGATCGCGGGCGGTGATGTGGCCGGCCACGCCCTCGCTGAACCCGAACTTCCCGAACAGCCGGAAGGCGGCCGCCAGGCGCTGCTTGAGGTGCACCCGGTGCTCCGCCACCGAGTCGAACGTGGGCATCTCGTAGGGCAGTGGCTTGGACAAGGGGGCCTCCCTGGCACAGATGGAAATACTGACCTCGGGGGGTGCTTGGCCCCCCGAGCCGTGTCCACAGTGTACGCCGGCCCCGGCGGGGTGGTCAGATCTGCCTCCGACCGTCGTGAGTGACGACCAAGCGTCGCCGCGTGACCCGTGATTGACCGGGTGACCGGGACGTGCTTGCATGACGGCGCAACAAGTTCTGCACCTTCGGGGGAAGCCGGTCGAAGTCCGGCGCTGTCCCGCAACCGTAGGTCGGGGTCCCTCGGATCCCGACGAGCCGGAGTACCTGGAGTGCAGGTGGCTTGCCGCACCGTCGTGGACAACGGGGCAGAGCCTGAGAACGAAGCGCCTCGCGGCGTGAGGTTCCCGGGGAACTACCCATGGAAGGAACCCCATCGTGAGTGCCATCTTCTCCATCCAGCTCCCGCGCCGCGCATCGCGCATCGTCGGGGGGATCGCCGTCACCGTGGTCATGACCGCGGGTGCCGCCGGGCTGAGCAGCGCCCCGTCCGGGGCCACCCCACCCACCCAGGACGGCACGGTTGCCGCCGGTTACGCCGGGCACTGGCTGGCCGCCCAGGTCAACGCCGACGGCTCGGTCCACGACGCCAACGACCATCCCTCGCCGGGGTCCACGTTGGGCACCGCGTTGGGCCTGGCCTCGGCCGGAACCGAGCAGGCCACGTTCAACCGCACCGTCACGTGGCTGAGCGATCACGTCGACGCCGTCACCGGCACGGGGGCCACGGCCGCCCCGGGCCAGATCGGTTACCTACTGTTGGTAGTGGACGCCGCCGGACGCGACGCCACCACCTTCGGTGGCGTCAACCTCGTGACCCGGCTGGCGGGGACCCTTGGGCAGTTCGAATCGGGTCTGTACGGCCAGGCCGACCCCACCTATGACGGTGCCTTCCGCCAGTCGCTGGCCATCCTCGGTCTGGATGCCGTCGGCGGGGCGCAAGGCGCGGGCACGGTCTCGTGGTTGGCGGGGCAGCAATGCGGGGGAGTGGACCTCGCCACCGAGGGCGGCTGGGAGGCGTACCGGGCCCCGGCGACCGCTTGCACGGCTCCCGATCTGAACCTGTTCTCGGGGGTGGACACCAACAGCACCGCTATCGCCTTCGAAGCCCTCACCGCCGCCGGCGTGACCCCCGCCTCCGACGCCCTGGGTTGGCTCGACCGGTCTCAGAACGCAACGGGCGGTTGGGGATTCCTGCCCGGCCTCGATGACGACCCCGATTCCACGGGCCTCGTCGTCCAGGCCATCGTGGCCGGCGGCCAGTCGCCGACCTCGGGAGTGTGGGTGGAGGGAACGCACAACGCACTGAGCGCACTGCTGGCCTTCCAGCTCGGGTGTGATGCCCCGGCCGCTGATCGTGGAGCCTTCACCTTCCCCGGCGGCGGCCAGTCGCCCAACGCTCTGGCAACCCAGCAGGCGGTGTGGGGAGCGTCCGGGCACGCCTTCCCACTGGGCGTGGTGACGTTCGGCGCCACGCCTGATCCGTGCGCACCAGTCGTGCCGACCACATCGACCTCGACGACGACCGTGAGCGACACCGTGGCTGCAGTTCCGGTGGCGGTCACCCCCGCCTTCACCGGCTGATCCAGGCCCGCCCCTCGGAGCACAACCTGTCGCGTCAGCGACATCACCGACGTCATTTGACGCGACGGGTTGGCTAGGTTGCGGGGATGATCCCCGATCCGGAAGCGTCGCTGGCCGCCTACCACGATCTGCGAGAGCGGGTCACCGAGCTGCTCGGGGGAGTGGACGACGAGCGCTCCGCCGCTACCCAGGTGGACGCCTGCCCGGCGTGGACGGTGACCGACACGGCCGCCCATCTGTGCGGCGTCACCGTCGACATCC
>DHIQ01000231.1:0-7138 GCA_002403895.1 Candidatus Neomicrothrix sp. UBA4742 | reverse complement strand
CGACATCCGCGGCGCACTCGCCGAGCCCGGCGGCCGCGACGCGAGGAGCATCGTCGTTGGTCTCGGGTTCATGGAATCCTCGCTCGACGAGTTCGTGCGCAGCGCCGGTCTCCCGACCTTGGGCGTGCGCTCACCGCAATGGACGGCGGTCATGGGTGAAGGTGAGCCCGAGGTCGAGGTCGAGGCCTCGACCTTCGAGCTGTTCCGCAGCTTCGGCGGTCGTCGCTCCGAAGCCCAGATCCGATCGTTGGCCTGGAGGGGGGATCCCGGCCCGTACCTGGCCATCTTCGACGACGGCCCGCTTACCATGCGCGCCGAAATCCTGATCGAGTGACGACGTAGAGAGTTTCGGCGCCGCTCGTTTGCGCTCGCCGCAATCCGGGACGCCGAAACGCGGCTTGTGCCCTATTCTCCCCTATTATCATCACGTGACGAAAACGGCCGTGAGGCATCGGTGCCGGTGGTGTGGGCGCGAATTCGACCAGAGGCCGGGGCGAGGGCGTCCACGGCAGTTCTGCCGGCCCGGGTGCCGTCAGCAAGCCCACATGGCTCGCAAGTTGGCGGCGGCCCATGGCTTGGGCGATGACGACCTGATCGTGTCACGGGCACAACTCGAGGAACTCCAGAGCCGGGTGTACTGCCTGCAGGCTGCGCTGGAGGACATAGAGCGTGACCTGGCGGTGTCGTCGGACCCGGTCGATGTGCTTGATGCACTGAAGTGGCTGCAGGAGAACGCGGGGCCCGTGGCTGACCTCTGGATCGAACCCCGAACCGGGTCTGGTTTCGAACCGCTAAGTTGACATAACCAGGATTATGGGCGGTGCTATCTGGTTATGCCCCCCTTCTTCCCGCCCACCGGGCACGAACGATACCGAAACACGAGTGGTTGGTTGAAAGATCAGGCAAGGCAGGTAGTGGTCTTGGTGCCGATCTCTTCCATGGCGATGTGGTGGTAGGTCCCGTCGGGGCAGGTGATCGCCGGGTTGACGTCGCTGAACACGCCCTGGCTCGATTCGTAGCCCGGCACGGTCCACACGTGGAGCATGTAACCGGTGTTGTCGATCAGCTGACCGCCGTAGGTGTCACACAGCGCCTTCGTGGTGTTCTCCGAGTCCGCACCCAGAGGCGTGTCGAGCACGCCGGTCGGGCTGACGGTGAGGCACACGTTGGTGTGGAAGTGCCAATGGTCGTTTGTGCCGGCGAAGCCCTCCGGCTCGGTAGCTCGGTACGCCAGGTACATGAACCCGGCCAGACGAGAGTCGGGTTCGATCCCGTCGTAGATGAGGTAGGCACCGGCCAGGGCGGCGTCGTCCATGACCCCCGAGGGGTTCACGGAGATGTTCGGCGGCATGTAATGGGCGCCGAGTCCTGGCGAGTAGGGCCCGGCCCGGTGGTAGCCGGCGGCCGTGGCCGCCGCCACGGTCGGATAGGCATCCATCAGCTTGCGGGTCTGGTCGAGTTGCGCCGCCAGCGCCTTCTTGGTGGCCGCGTCGGGCGCAACATCGGCCGCATGGGCGTGGAGGTGGCCGTTGGTCAGCGCGGCCAGGCCGAGATCATCGGCGCCGGCTGTGACCGGGTCGTGCACGTGCCCGTCCGCGGCCACCACTCCATCGGCCCCGGCGGCCTGGCTATGGGTGTGGTTGCTGGCGGTCGGCGACACCAGCACGCTGGCGGTCACCACGATGATGGCCACGGGGATGACCGAGGCCATCACCAGGGCGGACTCCCCCATCCGGTGGCCGAGCCGGGGCCGGATCAACACCACGGCGGCCACCAACACCGTCAACGCCTCGAACACGACACAGCTCAGATCCACGATGGTGACAGCCTCGGCCGTGCCGGCGTTCGGTCCGGCCGGTAGGCCCACCGTCCGGCTGAGGGCCCACACCCCAATGAAGACCAGGTTCACCACCACGGCGGCCTGAAGCCAACGGCGGGTCGGGCGTACGACGAGCGCGACGGCCAGGGCCGCTTGGATCCAGGCCGCGGCGATGAAGGCGATCCCCTCGGCTCGCCACTCGGCCGCATGGGCCGGCACCATGGCGAAGTGGATGGCGGCGGCTGCCCCGCACAGCACGGCCAGCAGCGCCCGAGCCGCTGGGCTCGGCGCCACCCACGTGGGGGCCTCAGGCTCGAGGTCCCTATCTGGCACGGACAGCTGCGGCCGTTCGAGAATGTCGGTCATGGTCTCTCCCCCGGCGTCCCGCCTGAGTTCGCCACTCGCTGTGGCGGTCGTCACAGCGTAGAGGATGCAGGGGTCTGGGGTGACGCAGCCCTGATTCACCCGCAATGGAGTCGGGAGAGCTCAGGGCCAACTCGTGCTCGACCAGCAGCGATCGGGGGTCGATTCGCCACGGACGCTGGTTGGGCGTGGGGCGTGGGGGCAGGGGCCGGCGCCGAAGAAATAGGGTCGGGGGCCATGGGAATCGCCCGCCGCGCCGCGCTGTTGGTCGCCGTGCCCGTAATGGTGGCGGCGTGTGGTTCGTCGGCGCCCACAGCATCCCCTGCGCCACAAGGGTCGGCCGCAGCACCGGCCACGGTCCCCTCCCCCACTGCTGTGCCCAGCCTGGAGGTGGCCGGCACCCGACCCGACGGCGACCTCGCCTTCCTCGGCCCCGTCCGCCAGGTCCCGGTCAATGGGATCACGGTGGGCTACCGCCAGTTCGGGGCGGGGCCACCTCTCGTGCTCATCGTGGGCCAGGACTCGGCTATGTCCTACTGGGGTCCGGACCTGCTCCGACGTCTGGCCGAGCACCACCAGGTGACGATGTTCGACAACCGCGGCGTCGGCTACTCCACCGACGAACCCGACCGACCGCTGACCATCGAGATGATGAGCGACGACACCGCCGCCCTCATCGAGGCGATCGGCCTTGAGAAGCCGGCGGTGTTCGGCTGGTCGACCGGTGGCGAGATCGGGCTAGCACTGGCCGTTCGCCACCCCGACCGGGTCGGTTCGCTGGTGGTGTCGGGCGCCACCGCGGGCGGCCCGACCGCAGTGCCTGCCTCACCGGAACTCAACGCCCTCTTGAGCTCGTCGGACCTGACCGACCAGATCAAGCTGCTCGACGCCTTGTTCACACCGTCGGGTGCAGCTGCCCGCCAGCGCTACATCGAAGGACTGTTGGCCATGCCGGCCGAGACGGTGAGCCCAGAGATCACCAAGCGCCAAGCCGAGGCCGAAGCCCGTTTCGCCACCAGCACGGCGGTGTACGACGGGCTGAGCTCGGTGGACACCCCGGTGCTGGTCACCGACGGAGTCGACGACCAGCTCGTCCCCATCGCCAATGCGCACCTAATAGCCGAGCGCATCAGCGCAGCGAAGCTGGTGATCGTGCCCGACGCCTCGCATGGCTGGATGCTCCAGGATCTCGACCGCTTCGTGGCCACCATGGGGGCGTTCACCATTGGGCAGCCGCTACCCTAAGCCGCCGGCGCGGTCGATGTCCGTTCATGGCGGTGGGCGGCCTCCTCCACCAGCAGGTCGAGCGTCACTCCGACGGTGATGGCGATGGCGTGACCGAGGATGGTCCACCACGTCACGTCGATCACGGAGATGACGGCCAAGGCAGGGGCGGCAGCCAGCCAGCGCCGATCCCGACGTACGGCGTGGGCCATACCGGCACCGGCCAGAGCCACGAACCCATAGGAGGCGCCGACGTCATCGGTGACGCTGCCCAGCGACGACGCGGCCAGGTGGCTGGCGACGGCGAAGGCTTGGACGACGGCCAGGCCGGCGGTGGCCAGCACGTGACCGGCCACGAACGACACCAGCGCCCGCACCCATCCCAGGCGAAGCTCTACTGCGATCCATACCATCGACAGGCTGGCCCAGGTCACCCATTCCCCCCAGCCGTTGGCAAGGGTGAAGACTGACAGCAGAATGGCCAGCAGGGGGTGGTCGTTGAGGTTGTGGAGACTGGTGGAGGCAAAGTGCACCAGGGCCGTCGGGTGTGGGTTCCACACCAGGAGCGCGGCCGCCAGGCCAGCCCACACGAGGGTTACCCGTGGGATCAGGCGATGGGAGCGGAGGGACGTCGTGAGGTGGACCATGGCAGGGGGTCGCACAACCACACGCAAACAGCCCGCGCTTCCGACGACCGAGGAACCGGGGGTTGGTCCATGGTAGCGGTGACTCCGCCACCGCCAGACGCGGCCCCAGGGGGACTTCCACCTTCCCCGTCGGCTCTATCAGAGGAGGTGAGTCTTGTCCGCCAAGCCCTCTGAGGACGTGGTGTCGGCCTCAGCCGCCTCCCCCACCCGCTCGCGGCCAGTCGGTGCGGCCCGAGCCATCGGCGTGGTCGGCGTCGTCGTCTACAACTGGTGGGTGGTCGTGCCCTTCCTGCACGGCTGGCTCAGCTCGCTCGACGGTTTCTTCAGCGACCTGTCGGCCGACGGGCAAGACCACGCTATGGTCCTGCGCCGACTGGACCTGGCCGCCGCCGGCCTCATCCTCGTGGCTCTGTTGTTGCGCGGATCCGCCAGCCGCGACGGCCCCCGGCGTGAGTGGCGATGGCTCGTGGCCTTCGCCACCTTCGGGATGATCGGGGCCTGGTTCCCCTACGCCTGCGCCGAAGGGCTCGACGCTGCCTGCCGGTCGTCGGAACGGCACCTCGATCTCGCTCCCCACCATTACATCCACATGGCCGCGGGGATCGCCGAGTTCACCACCGCCACCGTCGCCATCTGGCTCGCCCATCGACGTACCCGCGACGATCACGACCTCGAGGGCCGCCTGGCCCACGTGCTCATCGTGGTGCTGGCGGTGGCCTATCCCATCCTCGGCGTCGCCTACCTGGGTGATCGCCTCGGGTCGCTCATCGAGCCGGTGTTCTTCGCGACGTTCAGCACCATGGTCCTTCTCGAGCTGTTCGAGCCGGATCGGTGCCTTCCAGGGCGAGACCCAGGGCGTAGCCCGCTTGGGCCTTGGCCGTCGGCGAGCCGCTGGCGTTGGCCGCGGCCTGCGCCTCGCCGGCCAGCGCCGCCCCCGCGACCACCACGGGATAGAGCGGGTGCTCGGGCGCGGCCGGGAGTGCCGGCAATGCAGGCCATGCGGTAGGCCACGGCCATCTGGTCGTGCTCGAAGGCCAGCGTGCGCTCGTCGGGGACCCGGAACTCGGGGTGGTACTCGACGATGCGACCCTCGCTGACGGTGCGGCCCAAGAGGCGGACATCGGCACAGGTTTCGTAGCTGATGGTGTCGCGCATCAGATCCCGATGACCGGTGGCCTCGGATGCCCGCCCGCCTCGCACATGCCCAGGTACACGTCGAGGACCATCGCGGCGTCGATGACCAGGTCGACCTGACCCTCGGCGTTCAGGTTGAGGTTGGCGCCGTAGATGGCGAACCAGACGTCGGTCTCCTCGGTGTTGTCCTCGAGGACGGTGAGGGTGTGGATCGAGCCGGCGGGCTCGAACAGGTAGGAGCCGGCCCGGTTGATCTCGGGGTACTCGGCGTACTTCCAGGCCCCCGTTTGAGTGAAGGCGAATACCTGCCCGGTGTGCTTGTGGGTCTGCACCACCGTGCCGGGTGCGAACTTGTTGCGGATCACCCACAGGCCGGCATCGAGGTCGACCTGGAGCAATTGGAGTTTCACGCCATCACCGAGGTCGACGAACGGGAGCTCGTCCTCGCCTCGGTGGGTGGCCTGCGGGATCCCTTCGAGGATGGTCATGACGTCATCAAAGCAGACCCGCTCCCAGGGTGCCCGGTCCAACGGACGCGACCGGGAGTTCACCCGGAGTCATTCGCCCCGGTGTCTCCGGCTCCGGTAGCGTCTGACCCCTATGCCTCGCCGGATCGACGTCGAACTCACCAGTACCCGACCCGACGGGTCGTGGACCTGGCGCGCCGCCGGGGCCCGCCAGCCGAAGGGCGAGCTGCACGGCTCCCTGCTGTTCCCGGGGGCCAAGGTCGGCGATGTGGTCAAGGCCGATGCCGACTTCGACATCGAGGGCATCACTATCACCGCTATCCAGGCCCCGAAGGGTGGCCGGACCGAGCCCGAACGCATCGAGATCATCGGCGCCCCCCTGCGCGACGACCAGCTCGTCACCTCGACCCTCACCGGCAAGAGCGGCCGGAGCGACGACCGCGGACCCCGTGGCGGGCGTGACAGTCGTGACGGACCTGGCGCCCGCGATGGTCGTGACACTCGGGAGCGGCGCGGGCCGCGTACCGAACGCGGTCCCCGCCCCGACGGCAGCCGGGGTCCCCGCCGGGAGGCTGCCAGTGGCGAGGGCCGCGAGCACAGCCCCCGCCAGGACCGCCCTGCCCGGCCGCCTCGCCCGGCCCCCGATGCCCGGCCCAAGGCCAAGAAGCTGCGGCCCGGCCGAGTCCATCGCAACGAGGTCCTGGAGTCGCTGCCCGAGGAGCAGAAGCCGGTAGCTGAGACCGTCCTGCGCGGCGGCATCCCCGCCGTTCGCCAGGCCATCGAGACGCAGAACGCCGAGGCCCGCGCCGCCGGCACGCCCGAGCTCAACGCCGACGCCATGATCGCCATCGCCGAGCAACTGCTCCCCCGTCTGCGCACGGCTGACTGGCACGACAAAGCCGACGCCGCCCTGGCCGATGTTGACGAGATCGACCTGAAGGATCTCCGTTCGGTGGTCGTCGCCGCCGACGCTGCTGCCCGTGACGATGCCACCCGCGAGCTGGCCCAGGCCCTGCGCGACGCGCTGGCCCGTCGGGTCGAGCACGAGCACGCCGAGTGGCTCAACGAGCTGACCCAGACCCTGAACGACGGCCGGACGGTGCGAGCCCTGCGCCTCAGCTCCCGCCCGCCCAAGGCGGGGGCGCCGTTCCCGGCGGAGCTGTCCTCCCGCCTGGCCGGGGCCACCAACGTCGCCCTCACGGCCGAGACCGGCACCGAGCGCTACGCCACCGTCCTCGACGCGCTGGCCTACTCCCCCGTGCGCCAAGCCGTCGTGCCTCAGGGCATTCCGGCCGAGCCCGGCGATGCCCTGCTGGCCGCGGTGCGCAAGCTGGCCGGGCGGGTGCCCAAGATCGCCGCCTTGTTCGGCGTCGAGACCGCGCCGCCCAAGGCCGGACGAGCCCGAGGGTCTCGCTCGGGAGGCAGGCCGGTCCCCGCTCCCCCCAAGCGCGCCGCTGGTGCTCCTGCCCCGATCCCACCCCCTC
>DHIQ01000099.1:1432-2744 GCA_002403895.1 Candidatus Neomicrothrix sp. UBA4742 | reverse complement strand
CGCCCAACACCTACCGCAAGGCCGGTGTCAGGCGGGGGACCGCCACTTCAACTTCCACGAGACCCGGGACAACCTCCGTTCTTCAGCGTCACCGCTTTCTCGAAGCCTGCCGATCCGCTGGCCCAGATCGCCGGACCGGTCGGCAGGGCCATCCAGACAGCCATCACCCGCAGGTTCGTGAGCGCGCTGGCACGCTACGCGCAGTCCGGCGTGTAACGGCGAGTCCTGAACCCTATGGTTCAGGAGAGGTGCTCCTGTGCAGGTGATCCCGCGGGAACCCGTTGCCTTCCTGGGTGCTGTTCACGCTCCACCTGGCGCTTCGCCGGGGCTTTCCGCCTGCGCCGCGTCCTTCCAGGCAACGAGGGCCAACGGTGTCGGCGAGCCGAGATCTGCTGTTCAGCCGACGCGCCGGGGGCCTGCGGGGAGCAGGCCGCCGCGTTCTGCCAGCGCTGGCTGACCTGCCACGGCGGAATCGGCGCCGCGCGCGTCGATCGCCTCGAGGCGCACCACGGGAAAGCGTCGGCTTGTGTGGGAGAAATAGAGCCGGACGTGGGGGAATGCCTGGAACACCGCCGCGAAGGCCCGCTCACGCTCGTCGCCCTCGATGATGGCCGGGACGACCGCCTGACGGCACCCGTGCCGCTCGATCTCGACCGGCCCGCCGGCACGCATGTTAACGAACCAGGCGGGTACCCGGTCCCAGCCGCCGTTAGCGCCGCAGATAATAGGAGTCTTGTTGAGCTCCACGTAGGCGACGAGAACTTCTCGCACCTGGCCGCTGCGTCGCCCCCGGGTACGCAGCAACAGCACGTCGTTCACCCCGAGGGCCTTGACCCCGAAGCTCATGCCGAGGTGCCGGTATACGACCACGTCGAGGTGGGTCCACCAGCGCGCCGTCATCTGGTCAAACCAGCGGCGCCGCCGCCCCCGAGGTGCGAGGGGCCGATAAAGCCGAACGTAGACACTGGCGAGATGGCGTCGGTAGCCGGGACTTTCCTTCATGGGATCCTCCCCCTTCATGCCCTCACCAGGGCACAGTGACCTGCTCGACGGGCACGCTCGGCGTCGCTTCGATCGAGGTCCGCAGGGCGAGTTCCCGGCCGAACGCCGCTGGGCCGAATGCCCCCGTCTTTCCCCTCAGCTCGCGTGGTCCGAAGGCAGCCTGGGCGACGACGACCGCCCCTTTTGCCTCAACGGCTTGGCGCATGGCGAGCAGCGCACCTTTCGGTGCGACGGCGAAGGTGCAGAACACCCCGACCGGCCTGCCCCCGAGCCGAGGCAGTCCGGCCAGCCAGGTCCGCATGGCCTTGGC
>DHIQ01000099.1:956-1281 GCA_002403895.1 Candidatus Neomicrothrix sp. UBA4742 | reverse complement strand
CAGCCAGGTCCGCATGGCCTTGGCCGGACGGACCCCGGCGACCACGAAGCCTTCGACCCAGCTTCCCACCACCACCACGTCGGCGGTCGCCAGCTCTGCCGGGCCGACCTTGGTGATCGGCAGCACCCGGGCCTGGCCTCCCGAGAAGCCGTCCGCGATCGCCTCGGCGGCCCGCGCGGTCCTGCCGCCGCCGCTCTCATAGCAGACGAGCACTCGTCGCTGTCCGTTCGACCACGCACGGTCCGAGCGCCCCGGTCGTGCCGGTCGGGAATCGAGCACCGCAGCCGCGGCGCGCCGGCCCTGGGCCATGGCCTCGACCACGGTG
>DHIQ01000099.1:513-758 GCA_002403895.1 Candidatus Neomicrothrix sp. UBA4742 | reverse complement strand
GCGTCGCCGACGGCCCACAGACGCTCGGTGACCGGCAAGGCGGCAGCCCACAGCCCGACCTCGCGCCCAAGGGCCAGCGTGCCGACCGGGTTATGGTCAGCGAAGGCCGACGCCGGGGCGGCCAGGATGCCACTCGCGCTCCAGCGCCGGTCGGCCACGCCGGCGGCCTCCCGGCGCACGGGCGTGCCCGGAAGGGTGCCGGCGAACGCTGGGTCAGCCCGGTAGCCCATCGCCATCACGACGAG
>DHIQ01000099.1:0-229 GCA_002403895.1 Candidatus Neomicrothrix sp. UBA4742 | reverse complement strand
CATCGCCATCACGACGAGGTCGACCTCGAGGTCCTCGGGATCTCCGGCGACGACCGTGGGGCGCCGGTCGGCCCGTTCCTGGGTGGTGCGGGCGAGCTCGGCGCGGGTTACCCGGGCCGCTATTCCGCGCAGCGCCGTCAGGGTGCGCAAGAAGCGGACCTCGACGCCCTCGTGGCGGGCTTCATCGAGCTCGTCGGGACGGGTGAGGGCGAAGCGCTCGTCGAGCCAG
>DHIQ01000033.1 GCA_002403895.1 Candidatus Neomicrothrix sp. UBA4742 | reverse complement strand
GCGCAGGTTGCGGCGTCGATGTCCGACGAGTCGATCACCGGTCCGGGGCTGGTGGGCAGGTGGGCTCTGGACGACGGGGCGGGGACCGTGGTGCACGGATCGGCCGGCATCGACGGGACGACCGTGGGTGGACCGACCTGGACCAGCGGCTTCCCGGTCCAGGACAGCTCGCCACCGGCAACTCCGACGGGCTTGGCGGTCACAGGCACCGGGTACCGCACCGTCAGCCTGACGTGGAATGCCGGCTCCGAGCCAGATCTCGCGGGCTACGACGTCTACCGCAGCAGCACGACCCCCGTGCCCCTGACAGGCCCGCTCACCGGGGCCCAGCCGGTTACCAGCCCGGCGTTCACGGACTCCACGGGAGCTAACGGGACCACGTACCATTACGTCGTCGTCGCCCTGGACACGGCCGGGAACCGGTCGCAGCCGTCAACCGAGGCGACGGCCACGCTGGCTGCGGTGCGTGGTGGGTTGGCGTTCGACGGGGTTGACGACTACGTCACCTTCGGTGCGGCGCCGTCGTTGGCGTCGCCGGCGTTCACGGTGGAGACGTGGTTCCGACGCTCGGGGCCGGGGGTGGCCACTTCGAGCGGGTTCGGTGGACTGGCACATGTGCTGCCGCTGGTGAGTAAGGGTCGGGCCGAGTCGGACGGCTCAAACGTTGACATGAACTATCTGCTCGGCATCGACTCGGTGACCGGGGTGCTGGCGGCCGACTTCGAGGAAGGTGCGGCAGCGTCGTCGCCGGGGCAGAACCATCCGATGTCGGGGGCGACGGTGGTGTCGTCGGGGACGTGGCACCATGCTGCGGCGACTTATGACGGATCGACTTTGCGGTTGTACCTAGACGGCGTTCTGGATGCGTCTCTGGTGGTGGGTCAGCCCGCTCGGGGGGACAGTATTCAGCACGCTGCGTTGGGCTCGGCGTTGAACTCGACCGGTGCGCCGGCAGGCTTCTTCCAGGGTGATCTGGATGAGGCGCGGGTGTGGTCGGTAGCCAGGAGTGGTGCACAGGTTGCGGCGTCGATGTCCGACGAGTCGATCACTGGTCCGGGGCTGGTGGGCCGGTGGGCTCTGGACGACGGGGCGGGGACCGTGGTGCACGGGTCGGTCGGCATCGACGGGACGACCGTGGGTGGACCGACCTGGACCAGCGGCTTCACCATCAGCACGTCCCCTTCGACACCTGACCTCCAGGCGCCGACGGATGGCACGACCGGCCTCGGTACCGCGGTCGACCTGTCGGCCGCCGTCGACGACCCCGCCGGAAAATCCATGATCGTCACGTTCTTCGGACGCCCCTACGCGAGCGGCACCTTCGCGCAGGTCGCCATGCGAACCGGGATCCCGCTCGGGCAGATTGTCACCGCCACCTGGAACGACCTCGGGCAGGGGCAGCGCTTCGAGTGGTACGTCGTGGCAGACAACGGCTCGTCTTCGAGCCGCAGCGCGACGCGCACCTTCTGGACCGCGCCGGGCACCGATCCAGTCCTCGTCGGCGCCGGCGACATCGCCCGCTGCGACAGCACGGGCGACGAGGCCTCGGGTGCCGTTCTCAGCGGGGTGGCCGGCCAGGTCTTCACAACTGGGGACAATGTGTACGACAACGGCACGGCGGCCGAGTTCGCGGCTTGCTACGACCCGTCCTGGGGTCCTGCGCGGCCGCGCACCCGGCCGGTGCCCGGTAACCATGATTGGAGCACCGGCAACCTGGCTGGTTACTCCGGCTACTTCGGCGCTGCCGCGACCGACTCGGGCGGTCATAGTTACTACAGCTATGACATCAGCTCGCGGTGGCACGCGGTCGTGGTGGACACTGAGTGCGTCTATGTGGGCGGCTGCGGTGCCGGGTCACCGCAGGATGTGTGGCTGCGCAGCGACCTGGCGGCGCATGCGGACGACAATGTGGTGGTTCTTTGGCACAAGCCGCGCTTCAGCTCCGGGCCTTACGGCACCTTGGAGATGCAGCGTTTCGTTGACGACCTTTACGCCGCCGGTGTAGATCTGCTGCTCTGCGGCCACGACCACATGTATGAGCGGTTCGCGCCGCTCGACCCGACCGGTGCGGTGGACACGTCGCTGGGAGTCCCGATGATCACGGTGGGAACCGGCGGTGCCGAGCACCACCAGATCACCGCCGTCCTCCCGGCAGCCAGGTCCGTAACAACGACACGTACGGGGTCCTCAAGCTGACGCTGCACGACAGCTCGTTCGACTGGCAGTTCCTTCCGCAGGACGGTCAGACGTTCACCGACCGGGGGAGTCTTCCCGTTCACGCCGCTCCGGCGCCTCAGGCGCCGTCGGTGACTCAGGTGAGCATCAGCCCGGCAGAGCCGCGGACCGCGGACACCGTGACGGCGGCTGCGACGGGCACCGATCCGTCGGGCCTGAGCCTGACTTACAACTACCAGTGGCTGCGCAACGGGGTCGCGGTGCTGGGTGCGACCGGGGCGTCGCTGGATCTGGGTCTGGCGGGCGCGGGTGACCGCGGCGACCAGGTCACGGTCCGGGTGCGAGCGTTCAACGGCAGCTCGTGGAGCGCGCCGGTCACGTCTTCGGCCGTGACGGTTGCCGACACCGCTCCGGCGATAGCGGTGATCACGGACCGCACGACGGTCGAGGGCAGCGCGGCGAACTTGTCCGTGTCTGCCAGCGACGTGGACGGTGACTCCATGAGCTACACGGCGACAGGCCTGCCGCCGGGTCTTGCGCTGAACGTCGCGTCCGGCCAGGTCACCGGGACGCCGCCTCTCGGGTCGGCCGGCGCGTACTTCGTGACGATCGTGGTCAACGACGGGTCGCTCACGGCGTCGAGGCCCTTCACCTGGACCGTCACGGCTGCCGACCTGCCGCCGACCGCGCCGACCGGTCTCGTCGCGCGGGCGACGACGACATCGGTCGCACTGGACTGGGCCGACGCCACGGAAGTCGACGTGGCCGGTTACCGCGTCTACCGCGCCACCTCGGCATCGGGCCCGTTTACCCAGCTGGGCGGAACACTCGCGGCCTCCACGTCGACCGACCAGGCTCCCCTCCTGGGCTCGGCGGTATACGCTGTCGCTACGGTCGACCTAGCTGGCCAGGAATCGGCTCGGACGACAGTCTCGGTTGACCGGCGCGTGACACTTCTCGGGGTCAGCACGGCAACTCGGGCGTCAGTGAAGTCGCTGTCGGTCAACCGACCTGCCAATCTCTTGACCAACGACGTCCTGCTGGCCGTCGTCGTCACCCCGAGCTCACAGATCCCGACTGCACCGAGCGGATGGACCCGCGTGCGCACCGACGTCAGCGGGATTGCGGTGCGGCAGTCCGTGTACGTGCGTCGGGTGTCGGCGTCGGAGCCGGCCTCTTACTCCTGGTCGGTCAGCGGCAAGGATGACATCAGCATCGCCGTGCTCGGCTACCGGGGAGCGGACGGCACCGTGCTGCCTGCCTCAGGCGGGAGCGTCACCGCATCATCCACGTCGATCCCCGCGGCCAGTGTGGCGACCACGGCTGGCTACCTCCTGGTCTCGACGTTCGCTGTCCGCGGGACGGCGTCCCTGACGGAACCGGCGACGTACGACGCCCGAGCTCGGCTTGTGTCGCCGACCAGCAGGTCGACGACACTGCTCGTGACCGATGCCGTGGCCACGACGACCGGGAGCACGACGCTGCCGCAGGCGGTGTCCGCGCAAGCGACCACGGGGCTGGGCGCGTCGATGTCCTGGCGAGTCCTCTGACACTGAAGTGTCGGCCGGCGTCCGGTCAGTGACCGACGGCCCGGTACGCCGGGAAGAACTGGTCGGACTCGGGATCGGCGCCGTCGGGTGGGCTCAGCCGGTGGTAGGCGTCGCGATCGAGGATCCAACGCCAGGTTTGGAAGGTCTGGGCCGGGGGTGCGAAGCCGCTCTTGTAGCTGAACAACGAGTCCGCCCGCGCTCCGCGGCCACCACCGAGGTGCAACGTCCGCTGCCCCGTCTTCAGTGCCCACCGGCGCTCCGTGTCCACCACCAACCGGTCCGGGGAGAAGCTTAGGGCCTCCGACCGCGTCCCGCCGAGGTAGTCCTGGACGAATCCGCCGTGCACGGTGGCGAGCGATGCGGCCATCACGTCGTCGCCGAGCCGCACGACGAACAGTTGCACCGAGCCGGGCATCGTCGTGGCCAGCGCGCGGAAGTCCGCTTCGTCGTACCAGTACTCGGTGCTTGCCCCGGACCGGCGCATCGTCTCCTGGTAGATGGCGGTGAGTTCCGGCAGGTAGCGCAGCTCCGGGTCGTGCTGCCCCACGAATCCGTGGCCCGCCAGTCGGCGCAGCGTGCGACGGCAGCCGCGGCTGTAGCCCTCGGTACCGTCGACCGGATCGCCATCCTCGCGATGCCCACACAACGTCAAGGCGATGGTCTGACCCTCGTCTCGAACCTTTCCCAGCCCTGACAGGGCGTCGTGGCTGAGCAGGGGGTGGAGTCGGGAGAACGCGCTGACGACGCCCCGGTCACGCAGGACGGTCTCGAGCCCCTGCTGGAAGGCTGCGCGTAGCTCGGCAGTCAGCGGTCCACTCGGACCGACCGGCCCGGGGTACCCGTAGACGGACGTGACGTCGCGAAGGCTCGTGCCTGGGATCGGTCGCACGAGCAGCGGAAAAGCCACCTGGACGCCGTCGTGCTCGACCGCCACCAGCAGGGCCGTCGAGTCGTCCCTGCGGGCGGCCACCTCGTGATACGCAGCGGTGTGAAAGAAGTCGTGCCGGCCGGCCCGAGCCAGCGCCTCGTCCCAACCAGGGTCGTCGGTCTCGAACAGGCGGAGTGAGGCGCTCACGACGTCGCCACCTCGTCGACGTACTGCTCGGCCCAGAATCGCCGCGCGGTGCCGGTCGACAGGCTCGGTGGTGGCACCGGACCACCCCGCGCATGCTCCGTCACCGCCATCTCGACTTCGTTGAATCCGAAGTGCGCCCGGATGGAAGCACCACCCGAGAAACGGGGATTGATCTCGAAGGTGACCGGCCCGCGTGGGGTGCGCCGAAGCTGCACGTTGCACGGGCCCAAGATCCCGAGGGCTCGCGCGACCCCGCGCGCCTCGACATCGACGTCGGGGTGCGGACGGACGTCAGCGACCGCGGTGTCTCCGGCGGACACCAGGCCGCGTCGATAGCTCACAGGTCCACGGATGGTCCCGTCTTGGCAGGTCCAGGTCGCCGCGCTGAACTCCTCGTCAGCGGTGCCGAGTAGCTCCTGCAGGACGAGTGCGCCGGGTTCTGCTCGCAGGGCCCCCAGGTCGGCCGGGGTGGTGAGGAGCTGAACACCGCGAGACCCGGTTCCCCGGCGAGGCTTGACGAGGAGCGGATATCCCACGTCGGCGACGAGGCGGTCGACCTCCTCCGGGTGTTCCGGTCGCGCGTGTGCCGGGTGTGCCAGTCCTTGACGAGCCAGGAAGCGACAGGTCTCCCACTTGTCCAGAGCGACCTCGAGGACGCTGGTTGAGGCGGCGACGATGTGCGCGCCGGTCTCGTCGGAGAGTCGACCGGCCTCGGCCGACACGACAACGAGCTCGCGCTCGGACGTGGGGAAGACGAGGTCTACGTCTTCCGTCAGGCAGACCGACGTCAGGGCCGCCAGGTATGACTCGCGGTCCCCGGAGTGAGGCAGCGTGACAGCGACGTCCGCCCAGGCAAGGCCAACCGCTCCGGGGTCCGCGTCGGTGGCCACGATCCGCACCCGGTCGGTGCAGGCACGCGCGGCCTTGAGCACTGCCTGGCCAACCGTGTCACCCACGCCGGTGACGAGGACGACGATCGTGTTGTCGATCACGTGCCGGCGGCGTCGATGCCGCTGACCTCGGACGCGGGCGACACCCGGGCGTGCCCGCCCCAGAACTCCTCGCCGGTCACATGACCGGGCTGGCTGACGCCCTGGCCGCCGAGGACGACCGCAAAGGTGCGCCAGAGGATGCGGAGGTCGGTGCTGTGTGAGTGGTGGTCGACGTACCAGAGATCGAGAGCGAACTTCTCCTGCCAACTGGCAGCGTTACGTCCGTTCACCTGCGCCCAGCCCGTGAGTCCTGGGAGGACGTCGTGTCGGCGCAGCTCGGCGGCAGAGTATCGCGGCAGGTACCGCGTGAGCAGGGGTCGCGGACCGACGAGACTCATCTCGCCGCGGACCACGTTCACCAACGACGGGAGCTCGTCGAGGCTGGTGCGACGAAGCCAGCGCCCCAGCGGAGTCATGCGATCCGCATCCGGACGGCGCCGGCCAGTGCTGGGGTCGCGGTCTTCAGTCATGGTCCGAAACTTGAGCAGCGTGAACGGCTGTCCCAGCAGTCCCGGGCGCTCCTGCCGGAAGACCACAGGTGTGCCGAGCCGGATCCTGACGGCAACCGCGACGGTCGCGGCCACGGGAGCCAGCACCGCCAGGGAGATTCCTGCCACCACGACGTCGCGGGTCCGGGACAGTGGCGCCCGAGCCCGACGCCGCTCCCGCATGGCGAGGTGGAGCACGAGGTCCGTGACGACTCCGGCCGCCACCTCGGACGCCGGGAGCGTCGCGTTGACGAGTTCGATCCGGCGGTCCCGGTCGGACAGACGCCGGTACGCGGCGCGCTGGCGAGTCAGCTCGGCGATGCCGATCTCGGGCTTGCGGGCGTGCACCTGCGCTGGCTCGGCATCCAGCACATAGCTCGCAGCCGGACGCGGGACCAGACGCCGACAGACCGCCGCGAGTCCCGACACACCGCGCACAAGGTATCGACGCTCGTCGACGACGAGGTCGCTGAAGTCGCGATCGAAGATCACGAGGGAACCCCGGCGTTCGGCGGGTCGGAGCAGGCGCCACCATCCGACCCACCAGTCCGCGGCGTAGAACGCGATCTTGAGGACGCTGACTGGCCGGCTGCGAGGCTCGCGGGCGTGCGGCGTGGGGTCGATCCCGGGGACGATCCGACCCGTCACGTCGGGACGGAACTTGAACACCAGGGGCGGTGCGAAAAAGGTCGAGGACAGCTGCGCACCCAGGGCCTGGACCAGCGTGGACTTCCCGGACCCGTCCGGCCCGAGGAGGCTCACCACGAGGCCCGTCGGCCGCGTCGCGCGGGCGACGCGGCGCCCGGCGTCCCTGATGCGTTCCAGCGGCTCGAAGCGGTGGGCAGCGATCAGGGCTGTCCGCATCGCTGCCCAGTCGACCTCCTCGGCGTAGAGCCACCCCTCCACTGCGGCGGCTGAATCCCCGCAGAGACGGCGCGCCATCGCCTGGGTGCCGGACGGGTCCTTACGATGCAGTTCCCGTAGTCGCGGCCGGATCCGCTCGGGCTGTTGCCTGGAGAGCGACTTGGCCAGGAGATACCCGAACTCGGCCGCGGGCGCAGCCACCCAGGTGCCGTCGCTCGCTCTGACCCGCTCAGTGAGCAGCCGGTCAGCGCTCAGGAACCGGCAACCGTTTAGCGAGAATTGTGCGCACGCATCCAGTGCCTGGGCAGCACGGGGGGAGTCGGGGTCGACCATCGTCACCTGCACGGACCACAACTCGTGCCGCAGGCGCTGGGTGACCAACCAGCCGTGCTCCCGGGCCACCTTCGCGGCCAGCCGTTCGACCCGGCGGAGGACGTCGGGGCGGACGACGAAATCCACGTCGGACCCGGGCCGGGTCGTCAGGTCGTCAGGATCGTGGAGCTGTGCGTAGTCGATGCCCTCGCTGTCCAGCTCGGCGAAGAAGGAACGCAGGACCTCACCTGGTCCAACGGGCAG
>DHIQ01000202.1:8826-29223 GCA_002403895.1 Candidatus Neomicrothrix sp. UBA4742 | reverse complement strand
GCGCGGTTGATCTCGTCACCGAGCACCACCGAGGCGAACACGGGCCCGGGCCGGAACTCGAAGCGGCCGTCGCTGCGGTTCCAGACCGTGACGCCCACGACGTCGGACGGTAGGAGGTCCGGGGTGAACTGGATGCGCCCGAACGAGCAGTCGATCGAGCGGGCCAACGCCTTGGCCATGGACGTCTTGCCCACGCCAGGGACATCCTCGATGAGTAGATGGCCTTCGGACACGAGGCACAGCATCACCAACTCGATGACTTCGGGCTTGCCCTGGATCACCCGGCCGATGTTGGCCGAGATGGCGCCGAACACGTCGGCGAAGGCGGCGTGGTGATCCAGGGATTCCTGCGTCGCCAAGGAACGGCTCCTCTGATCGGGTTGGGGTGATCGGGTCGGGTGTCGACCGCTGGTTGGCCTCTGGAGAGCGGGGGATCGACAGGTCTCCGTCGGCCCGAATGGTGGCCAGGATAGGCCCAGTGGGACCACGCCACCCGCTCGGGGTGCACGCCGGCCGGGATAGCTTCGCGCCCATGACGACCGCCACCACCTCGAGCGCGGACCCCGGGGCTGCCGGTTCCGGTCCGGCCCTGGCCATCGACATCGGGGGAACCAAGCTGGCGGCGGGGATCGTGGACGCCGACGGCACCGTGTTCGGTCATCGCCAGGTCCCCACCCAGCAGGCCGGCCGAGACGCGGATCAGCTGTTCGCCACCCTGGTCCAGCTCGTCGACCAGGTGCAGGCCACCTGGGTGGGGTTGAGACCTGGGGGCGGGCCGCTCCCGGTGGTGTGCGGGGTGGGCAGCGGCGGCCCCATGGAGCCAGGAGGCGAGGCGATCTCCCCGCTCAACATCCCCTCCTGGCGTGGTTTCCCCCTGCGGGCTCGGCTACGCGAGGCCACCGGGCTGCCCACCTACGTGGACAACGACGCCAAGGCCCTCACTCTGGCCGAGGGGTGGCGGGGGGCGGCGATCGGAGCTCGGGACTACCTGGGCATGGTCGTGTCCACCGGCGTGGGTGGGGGCATCGTGCTCGACGGCCGGTTGCTCGACGGGGAGCGTGGCAACGCCGGTCACATCGGCCACATCACGGTGGAGCCCGACGGTCGCCGGTGCCGGTGTGGCAGCTACGGCTGCCTCGAGGCGGAGGCATCGGGGACGGCCATCGCCGCCATCACCGGCCGTCCTCCGGCCGAGGCCGATGCCGCGGTCATCGCACGGACCGGCACGCTGGTGGGTCGGGCGGTGGCCACGGTGGCCACGCTCCTGGACCTGCGCCTCGCCGTCGTGGCCGGGTCGGTGGCTTTGGGCTACGGCGACGCGTTCTTCGCCGCCGCCCAACGGGAGATCGACGCCCGCGCTCGGTTGCCCTACGCCGCCGGCTGCGTGATCCGCCCCGCCGGGCTCGGTAGCGACGCCCCCCTGGTGGGCGCGGCCGCCGTCGGGTTCCGCGGCGTCGGCCTCACCCTTCAGAACGAGGAGGGGGGCGGCGGGGAGCGCGGGGAGTAGCCTCGGGGGGCATGGACCCCACCTACTCGGCCGAGGCCGAGGCTTACCGCGAGAAGATCCAGGCCTTCCTGGCTGAGCACCTGCCTGCGGGCTGGAAGGGCATCGGGGCACTCCCCCGAGACGAAGCCGAGCGTTTCGCCGCGGAGTGGCGGGTCACACTCCACGCCAACGGCCTGCTGGCGGCGTCGTGGCCCAAGGAGTACGGCGGCGGCGGACTCACCGAGCTCGAGCAGGTGATCCTGGTCGAGGAGTTCTACCGGGCCGGCGTCCCCGCCGGAACCGGCAATGACGTGTTCGGCATCCAGATGGTGGGCAACACCATCCTGCAATGGGGAACTGACGAGCAGAAGGCCCACTTCCTGCCTCGCATCCTCTCCGGTGAGGACCTCTGGTGCCAGGGCTATTCCGAGCCCAACGCGGGTTCGGACCTGGGCAACCTGGGCTGTCGGGGCGAGCTCGACGGGGACGAGTGGGTGATCAACGGTCAGAAGATCTGGACGTCGGCCGGGCACCTGGCCGACTGGATCTTCGTGCTGGCCCGCACCGATCCCGACGTCGGCAAACACAAGGGGATCAGCTTCCTGCTGGTGCCGATGGACCAGCCGGGCGTCGAGGTCCGGCCCATCAAGATGATCACCGGTGACTCGGAGTTCAACGAGGTGTTCTTCACCGACGCCCGCTGCCCGAAGGCCAACGTGGTGGGTGGGGTGAACAACGGTTGGGGGGTGGCCATGACCCTTCTCGGCTACGAGCGGGGCGAAGCGGCGGCCACCTTCCCCATCATGTTCCGCACCGAGCTGGACCGGCTGCTGGTGTTGGCTGAGCAGGAGGGACGCGCCGCCGACCCCGTCATTCGCCAGCGGCTCGCCTGGTGTTACTCGAAGGTGGAGATCATGCGCTTCCTCGGCATGCGCACGCTCACCAAGTACCTCCAGGGGGGCCATCCGGGGCCGGACGCCTCCACGTTCAAGCTCTACTGGAGTGAGTACCACCGGGTGGTCACCGAGCTGGCCGTCGACATCTTGGGAGCCGACGCCATGGTTCCGTCGGGTCGGTGGCCGACGAGTGCCTTCCAGGCCGACGATGCCGGCGCCCCCAACGACAGTGCGTCGTGGGTGGGGACGTTCATGGTGGCCCGGGCCGGCACGATCTACGCCGGAACATCCCAGGTCCAGCGCAACATCATCGGAGAGATGGTGCTGGGGCTGCCCAAGGAGCCCGGCGCACCCCGCGGTACCTGGCGGGAACTGCAGCAACACAAAGCGTGAGCGCGGAAGACCGGGTGGGTCCCCCACGGCAAGCGGGCAGGAGGCTGGCCGTCAGCCCCCGGTGGATGGTGGCGCCGGCTGCGGCGGTGATCGTGCGCCCGGCGCTGTGGGCCACCGCGCTGCGCCAGGTGCGGCTGCTGGCGGCACCGGGATGGTGGCGCCGGTCGCCCTATCTCCCGCTCCCTGATCGGGGATATCTGAGGTTCCGGCTCCAGACCGCCTACGGTGATCCCGACCGATATCCGGAACCGGCCGACATCGTCACCTACCTCCACTGGTGCAAGGCCTGGCCCCACGTAACCCGCTGACGTCGTCCATCCCGCAACCCCCGAACCGGCATAGGCAACGGTCACCAGGGCGACCGAACGCGACGTCGGTCCGAGGGGTGGCTTGCTAACCTCCTGCGAATGGGCAGGTCCCTGGTGCTGAACGCCACCTACGAACCACTCTCGGTCGTCTCTGACCGCCGGGCGGCGGTGCTCGTGTTGAGCGACAAGGCCGACCTGCTGCACGACACCGGCCAGGTGCTTCACTCCGAGCGGTTGACCCTGCCGCTGCCGTCGGTGGTGCGGCTTCGGTTGTTCGTCCGGGTGCCGTTCCAACGGCGGGCGGCCATCAGCCGCCGCGGAGTGTTCCAGCGTGACGGCTTCGAGTGCCAGTACTGCGGGCACCGGGCCGAGAGCATCGACCACGTCGTGCCCCGCAGCCGCGGAGGCCAGCACATCTGGGAAAACGTCGTGGCCGCCTGCCGCCGGTGCAACACCGTCAAGCGGGACCGTTACCTCCACGAGACGAGCATGCGCCTGCGGGTGTCACCGGCTGCGCCCCGGCATTTGAGTTGGGTCACGGTGCTCGTCGATCGGGTTCCTGAGCTGTGGGAGCCCTACCTCGGCGATGCCGCCGCCATGTCGGCGTGACCGACGCCGGGGGGCTGCCCACCCAGTCGGCGTGCCTCGAAGGGCTCGACGCACTCGAGCTGGTACGGGTCAGGTTGCCGATGCGCCGACCCTTGGTCTCGGGTCACGGCGCCGAGTCGATCCGCGACGTCGTGCTGGTGCGAGCTCTCGGCGCCGACGGGGTAGAGGGCTGGGGTGAGTGCAGTGCGCTCGGGGCGCCGACCTACACGGGTGAGTACACGGACGGAGCCTGGGCGGTGCTTCGCGACCATCTGGTCCCGGCCGCCCTGGCCAGCCGCATCGACTTCCTGCGGGGTCATCCGATGGCTTCGGCCGCGGTCGAGCTCGCCCTGACCGATCGGTGGCTGCGATCGGCCCACCGCTCGCTGCTCGACGCCTGCGCGGTGGCCGCAGCCGACCGGTCGGGCCTGGCTTGGACCGCGGTGCTCGGGGTGCAGGCGACGGTTGACGAGCTGCTGGCGGCGGCAGCCTCGGCCCGCGGCGCGCTGGCCGACCGGCTCAAGCTCAAGATCCGGCCTGGGTGGGACCTCGAGCCGGTGGCCGCGGTGCGCGCCGCGTTCCCCGACGTCGTGATCTCGGTGGATGCCAACGGCGGCTACCGCCGCGACGACCGTGACGTCCTGGTCGCGGTGGCCGGCGCCCTCGTCGGTCCGCCGGGCGCCTACGTCGAGCAACCACTGGCCGCCGACGACCTGAAGGGTCACGCCGAGCTTGCTGCGGCCAGCCCGGTGCCGCTCGCCCTCGACGAGTCGATCACCGCGGCCGGCGACGCCGTCGCCGCGGTCTCGCTTGGTGCGGCCCGCCTGGTGAACGTGAAGCCGGCCCGCCTGGGAGGGCTCAAGGCCACGCTGGCGCTGGCCGAGGTACTGGCGGGGCTGGACGCCTCGATCCGTCCGGGGGTGTTCCTCGGCGGGATGCTCGAGACCGGGGTGGGTCGCTCAGCGGCGCTCACCATCGGGGTGGCAGCGGGTCTGGGCCTGCGCCACACCGACCTGGGACCGAGCGCCCACTACGTGGAGGACGATCTCACCGAGCCGGTGGGCCTGGCCTTCGACGCTCTGGCCTGGCCGTGCGTCCATCCGGGCATCGGGCTGCACCCCCGGCCGGAGCGGCTGGCCGAGGTCGTCGTCGACCGGCTGCTCATCCGTCGGTGACGAGCGACGGCCCCCGCCTCGAGCCGACAGCTCCCGGCTGGCAGGTCGAGCGCCGCCGAGGTTCCGGTGCAGAGCTGCACGCGCTCGACTGGCCTGACCCGCTCGAGCCCACGGTGTGGTTGCTCGACGTGGAACGCCCCGCACTGGTGCTGGGTTCGACCCAATCGGCCTCAACCGTCGACGCCATCGCGCTGACCGGTTGGGGCATCGAGCTGGCCGGCCGCCGCAGTGGCGGGGGAGCGGTGCTGCTGGTGCCGGGCCAGAGCGTATGGATCGACGTGTTCATCCCCGCTAGCCACCTCCGCTGGGACGCTGACGTCAACCGCTCCTTCCATTGGTTGGGTGAGGTCTGGGTGGCGGCCCTGGCCGACCTCGGGGTGGAGGCCGCCGTCCATCGTGGGGGCCTTGTCCGCACGGCGCAGTCGGATCGGGTCTGCTTCGCCGGCCTCGGCGCGGGTGAGGTGACCATCGCCGGCGCCAAGGCGGTGGGCCTGTCCCAACGGCGCACCCGCGCCGGTGCCCGCTTCCAGTGCGTCGTCCACCGCTCGTGGGATTCGGCCCCGCTCGCTGCCATCGCCGGGGTGACTCCCGAAGACCTGCCCCCGGTCGCCACGCTGGCTAACCCGGTCGCCTCCATTGAGACCGCGCTCCTGCGCCAGCTCGCCTGAACCACCGGACCACCGGACCACCGGACCACCGGACCAACGATGGATCAGCGTCGGGGGCAACCCCGGGAAGCATCCGAGCTGCACGCGGTGGGCGCGAGGACGAGCACACAGCGTCCATTTGGCGCGCCGGGGGGCCCGGTGGGGAAAGGGTTGACCAAGTGGAGGGAAGTGGCATAGAGTGGGGCGCAGTGGAGGACAGGGGTAGCCGAAGGGTGCGCCAGCCCTCCATCCGCAGGGGCTCCGAAGCAGGAAGAAGGACCGGGGGGTGATTCACCTCGGGGAGAGGCAATCGTGTTCGTCGGGACGTTCGAGCATTCGCTCGATGACAAAGGCAGAGTCGTTCTGCCGGTGACGTTCCGCAGCCATCTCGCCGAGCGTGGGTTCGCCTCGCAGTTCGACAACTGCCTCGGGGTCTGGACCGAGGAAGGGTTCGCCGACGTGGCCAAGCGCTTGACCGAGAAGATCCGCGAGGGCCTCGCCCCTCAGGACGCCATGCGTGCCTTCTCCGCCAACGCCGCCGAAGTCAAGCCCGACTCCCAGGGGCGCATCCTGTTGCCGCAGCGACTCCGGGAGTTCGCCGGCCTCGATCGCGACGTCGTCGTGATCGGCGCCATCGACCGGATCGAGATCTGGGATTCGAGTCGGTGGGCGCAGGTCAGCGCCCGAGCCGACGAGAGCCTCATCAACGCCGTGACCGCCCTGGGGATCTGAGAACCCTCGGGCGTCATGCACCACCTCGCCGCCGACCACAACCAGCCCACCAGGACCACCGACATCACGACGGATACGCAGACAGCACCCGGATCGCTCATTCGCAGCCTTTCGGCCGGCACGATGGAAGGCCCCTACTCCGCCCGCTTCCCATCCAGCTCGATCGGGGAGAAATCCCGACGAGCGACCGCCGGCCGAGAGGCTGCCGATGAGCGATCCACCCGCTGTCATGGTCCGCACCGCCGTGAGCGCGGCGCCCGGCACCCCCGCCGGGCCTCCGGTCACCACGACTTCGAAGGCCCCCAAATGGCGGGTGATGCAGAGTTCAAGCACCTCCCGGTCATGGTCGGCGAGATCACGCGGCTGTTCGAGCCGGTCCCGGCCGGCGTGGTCATCGACGCCACGCTCGGCGGCGGCGGCCACGCCCGGGCCCTGCTGGCCGCCCATCCTCACGTTCGCGTGCTGGGGATCGACCAGGACGACGCCGCCCTGGCCGCCGCGTCGTCGCTGATCGACGACTTCCCTGGTCGGGTCACCCTGGTGCGGTCCCGCTTCGATCGGCTGGACGAGGTAGCCGACGAGTATGTCGGCGAGCACGCCGCCGACGCCCCTATCAGCGGGGTGCTGTTTGATCTCGGGGTCAGCTCACCCCAGCTCGACCAGCCCGACCGTGGGTTCAGCTATCGCCACGACGCCCCCCTCGACATGCGCATGGACCGCTCCGCCAGCCTCACGGCGGCCGAGGTGGTCAACACCTACGACGTTGCCGACCTGGCCGTCGTGCTGCGGGACTTCGGTGATGAGCGCTTCGCCACCCGTATCGCCCGGGCCATCGTGGCCGCCCGCCCGGTGACCACGACCGGCGAGCTGGCCGAGCTCGTGCGCGACGCCATCCCGGCCCCGGCTCGCCGCCGGGGCGGTCATCCGGCCAAGCGCACCTTCCAGGCGGTGCGCATCGAGGTCAATCGCGAGCTCGCCATCCTTCCCGCCACTCTGGACCGAGCCATCGACCTCCTCGTCCCTGGCGGCCGGATCGCCGTGTTGTCCTACCACTCGGGGGAGGATCGCATCGTCAAGGGTCGCTTGCGCCAGGCGGAGACCGGCGGCTGTGTCTGCCCCCCGGGTCTGCCCTGCGTCTGTGGCGCGGAACCCACCGTGCGCCTGCTCAAGCGCGGCGGCTGGACGCCAAGCCCCGCCGAGCTGATGGACAACCCTCGTTCCGAGAGTGCCCGGCTGCGTGCCGCCGAGCGTCTCAGTGTCCCCGGGTCGGTGGTCTCATGAGCCCCGCCCGGGCCCAAGCCGCGGCGCGGGCCGGGGTTGCCCCCGCCCCGGCCCCCCGCCGTGCCAAGGTCGCTCCGGTCCGGGAGGCCGAAGCCCGGCCTGGCCGTCTGGCTGGTGTGGCCGCCACCCTGCGCTCGCGGAACGCTCTCGGTCGGGTCGGCACCCTGGCGGCCGTCGCCCTGTTCGCCTGCGTGTTCGGCATCGTGGTCTTCCAGACGCTGCTGGTCCAGGGCCAGGCTCGACTCGACGCGCTGGACAAGCACGACGCCCAGGAACAGCTCCGGTCGCGCGAGCTGCATCAGCAGCTCGCCGATCTGAATGCCCCAGGGCGGATCGTCGGCGTGGCTCGCGAGAAGCTGGGCATGGTGGCGCCCACCGACGTGGGCTACCTCGAGCCTGCCGCCGATGACGACGCCAAAGCGGCGTGGGCAGCGGCGGCTGCGCCCGCCCCGGCCGCCCCCGCTCCGGTCAAGCCGAGCGCCGCCAAGCCGACGACCACCCCGTCCACCACGGCGACGACGACGGCGAAAAAGACGACGCCGACCACCACGGTGCCGAAGAAGACGACAACCCCCACGACGACACCGACGACCACCCCCAAGCAGACGAAGCCGTGACCACCACGGTTCGCCCTCCCGGTGGCTTCGGGTCGCGGTCGCGTCCCGCGTCCCGTGTCACTCGCACCGGCGCGAGCGAGAGCCTCAGGACTCCCACGGCCAGGACGGCGGGCACCGCCAAGGCCGCCCGTCCGACGCAGTCCACACGCGTGGCCAAGACGTCGACCCGCACCAACCCCGACACCCGGTCGCGTCTCACCCCGGCGCCCGCCCGGCGCGGTGTGTCCCGCCGGTCGGCCGAACCGGTGGCCCGTTCAACCCGTTCGACTCGATCAACCGGGTCGGCCCGCTCGACTCGCCCCGGTCCCGCGGCACGCCCCACCCGCCGACGGACCCGTCCCGGTGGTCGACGGGGGCAGAGCCGGCGCCGCCTGCTCATGCTGCTCGTCGGCCTGGCCAGCCTGTTCCTGCTCATCGCCTGGAAGGTCACCGACCTCCAGGTCCTGAACCCCAGCCAGTACCTCGCCTACGGCCAGTCGCAGACGGTGCGCTCCGAGACGCTGGCCGCCGAACGGGGCACGATCTACGACCGGAACCACGTCGAGCTGGCCCTGTCGGTGCCGGAGAAGACGATCTTCGCCGATCCCAAGCTGGTCGACGACCCTGCCGGTGAGGCCGCCAAGCTGGCCCCCATCCTGGGGATGGATGCGGCCGGCCTGGAGGTCAAGCTCAGCCAGGCCAACCGCTTTACCTACCTGGCCCGCAAGGTCGACCCCGCGGTGGCGGACAGGGTCGCCGCCCTGGACCTGCCCGGGATTGCTTTCATCGACGAGTCCAAGCGCTCCACCCCGGCCGGGTCGCTGGCCCAGTCCATCCTCGGGTCGGTCGACGTCGACAACAAGGGCCTCTCCGGGCTGGAAGCGCAATACGCCGCCGCTCTCACCGGCACGCCGGGCTCGCTCACGCTGGAGCAGACGCCCGGCGGTCACACCATGCCCATCGGCGAGCACCAGCTGACGCCGGCCGAGAAGGGCGACGACCTCGTCCTGACCATCGATCGGGCCATGCAGTACCAGACCGAGCAGATCCTGGCCGAGCAGGTCGCCACGGCCGAGGCCAAGGGCGGCATCGCCATCGTGACCAAGCCGTCCACCGGCGAGGTGCTGGCCATGGCCGACATCGCCCGCGACCCGAAGACGGGGGTGGTGACCACCAGCGGCGACAACGCGGCGCTGACCAACGTCTACGAACCGGGCTCGGTCATGAAGATGGTGACCGTGTCCCACGCCTTGGAGACGGGGGTCGTCACCCCGGACACGAAGTTCGACGTGCCCGGCAGCTACCAGGTCGGTGACGCCACCTTCACCGACGCCGAAGCCCACGCCACCGAGCAGCTCACCGTAACTCAGATCCTCTCCCAGTCGTCGAACATCGGCACCATCAAGATCGCCCAGAAGCTCGGCAAGCAGGGCCTCTACGACGGCCTCACCGGCCTCGGCTTCGGCACCAGGACCTCGCTGCAGTTCCCCAACGAGGCGGCCGGCACCGTCCTGGCCCCGGCCAAATGGTCGGGCACATCGATTGGCACCATCCCCATCGGCCAGGGTGTCTCGGCCACCGCCATGCAAGTACTCGACGCCTACAACGTGGTGGCCAACGGTGGCATCGCGGTGGCGCCCCGGCTGGTCGATTCCACCATCGACGCCGACGGTGAGGAACATCCCCTGGCCATCGACGCCGGGCATCGCGTCTTCTCGGCCGACACCGCGGCCAAGATGAACGTCATGCTGCGCAACGTGGTCACCCAGGGAACGGGCACCCTCGCCGCCGTCGACGGCTACCACGTGGCGGGCAAGACGGGAACGGCTCGCAAGCCCGGGCCCAACGGTGGCTACACCGACAAGAACGGGGTGACCCAGTACCAGTCGACGTTCGTGGGCATGGTGCCGGCTGAGGCGCCGGCGCTGTCCATTCTCGTCATGATCGACGAGCCCTACGGCGGGAACTACTCCGGCGGTGCCGTCGCCGCCCCGGCCTTCGCCAAGATCGCCTCCTACGGCCTCCGCCAGTTCGCGGTGCCGCCGCCCCAAACGGACAGCGCCACCGGTGCGCCCGCGGGTGTCGCCCTGGCGACGACCGCCTCCACCACCGGGGGCGTGCAGATCTTGCCCGGGGGCAAGGAGCGGGTCCCGGCCGCGGGTGCGACACCAGCGACGCCGGCCACCACGCCGGCCGAGACCACGCCGACCACCACGGCGCCGACGGCCACCAAGAAGAAACCTCCGACCCTCACCACCCCGACCACCCGTCCGCAGTGATGCGTCTCGGCGTCCTGCTCGCCGGGTTGCCCGGCGCCGAGAGAGAGGGCGGGGACGCCGAGGTCGAGATCAGCTCGGTCGAGTTCGATTCGCGCTCGGTGGCTCCGGGCGCGTTGTTCTGCGCCATCCGGGGTGAGCGCACCGATGGCCACGATCACGCGGTCGCCGCGGTGGAAGCCGGTGCCGCGGCGGTCCTGGCCGAGCGGCCCCTGCCGCTGGACGTGCCCGTGGTGGTGGTCCCCGACACCCGCCTGGCCATGGCCGCGGTGGCCGTCCGGTTCTACGGCGATCCGGCGCGCGCCCTGACCCTTGTCGGCATCACCGGTACGAACGGCAAGACCACCACCACGTTCCTCCTGCGCGCCGTGTTCGAAGCCGCCGGTTTGCGGGCGGATGTGCTGGGCACGCTCTCGGGCACCCGCACCACCCCCGAAGCTCCCGAGCTACAGGCTCGTCTGGCCGCCCTGCGTGACGACGGGGTGCAGGCGGTGGCCATGGAGGTCTCCTCCCACGCCCTCGACCTGCACCGCGTCGACGGCACCTGGTTCGCCGCGGCCGTGTTCACCAACCTGAGTCGCGATCACCTCGACTACCACAAGACCATGGAGGCGTACTTCGAGGCTAAGGCCCGGCTCTTCGGTCCGGCCTTCACCGATCGGGCGGTGGTGAACCTCGACAGCCCGTACGGTCGGCTCCTGTCCGACTCGGCCAAGGTGAGGACGGTCGGCTTCCGCCTCGACGATGCCGAAGACCTCGTGCTGGGCCCGTCGGGCAGTCGGTTCACCTGGCGTGGCCATAGTGTCACGTTGTCGCTGGGGGGCCGCTTCAACGTGGCCAACGCCCTCGCGGCGGCCGAGGCCGCCGTCGCCGTAGGGATCGACCCGGCGGTCGTGGCCCACGGCCTGAGTCAGCCGCTCGTGGTCCCCGGGCGCTTCGAGCTCGTCCAGGCCGGCCAGGCCTTCCCGGTGGTGGTCGACTACGCCCACACCCCGGACGGGCTCGAGCAGCTGTTGGCGGCGGCGCGTGACCTCCTAGGCCCCGATGGCCAGGTCGCGGTGGTCTTCGGCTGCGGGGGAGAGCGCGATGCCACCAAGCGGCCCACCATGGGTGAGGTGGCGGCCCGACTGGCGGATCGAGTAGTCCTGACGGCGGACAATTCGCGGGGAGAACAGACAGGAGCCATCATCGACGCCGTGAGACAGGGCTTTGACCGGGCCACCGACCGGCGCGCCCATGACCTCGTGGTGGAGCCCGACCGCCGGGTGGCGATCCGGGTGGCCCTGGCGTCGGCGGGGCCCGGTGACGCCGTGGTGATCGCCGGCAAGGGGCACGAGTCGACCCAGATCATCGGCGATGTGAGCCTGCCCTTCGACGACCGGGTCGTGGCCCATGAGGAACTGGCCGGTGGGCTCGACACCGGCTCGGTCGGGTCTGTCGGCCCCGGCGAAGCCATCCGCCCCAGCCGGGAGGCCGACGGGTGATCCGCCTGCTGGTCGCCGCCGGTGTGGCCCTGGCCCTGTCGCTGGTGGGGACGCATTTCCTCATCGGCTGGCTGACCCGTCGGCGGGTGGGTCAGCCCATCCGCGAGGACGGCCCTGCTGGTCACCGGAGCAAGGCCGGCACCCCCACCATGGGGGGCATCGCCATCGTGGTGGCCGCCTCCATGGGTTGGCTCATCAGCGATGTGATCTCGTCGGGAACGTTCACCCGGCGTGGCGTGATCGTCGTCGCCACCATGATCGGTGCCGCCATCGTTGGTGGCATCGACGACTGGTTGAAGGTGTCGCGGGAGCGCAACCTCGGACTCAACAAGCGGGCCAAGATCCTCGGCCTGCTGCTGGTTTCGGTCGGCTTCGTCACCGCTGCGTTGTTGTTCACCCACATCGCCACCACGTTCTCCCTGACCCGCTACGACTGGCCCGGCATCGGGATGGGCAAGGTCATCTGGGCGCTGTGGGCCGTCACGCTCATCCTGGCCACGTCCAACGCGGTGAACCTGACCGACGGTCTCGATGGTCTGGCCGCGGGTTCGGCCATCTTCGGGTTCGCCGCCTTCGTGGTCATCGGGTTCTGGGGGTTCCGTCACCCGGGCGTTTACGGCGACCAGAGTTTCCTCGATCAGGCCATCATCGCCGCCGCCATGTTGGGGGCCTGCACCGGGTTCCTTTGGTGGAACGCCGCTCCAGCCCGGATCTTCATGGGCGACACCGGATCTCTGGCCATCGGCACCGCCCTGGCCTGTCTTGGCCTGAGTATGAACACGAGCCTCTTGCTGGTGCTCATCTGCGGGGTGAACGTGATGGAGACGGTGTCGGTGATCCTGCAGGTGGGGAGCTTCCGCATGACCGGCCGGCGGATCTTCCGCATGGCCCCGCTGCACCATCATTTCGAACTGGGCGGCTGGCCCGAGCCGACGGTCATCGTCCGCTTCTGGATCCTGGCCGGGCTGTGCACCGCGCTGGCGCTGGGCATCTTCTATGCCGACTTCGTGCGCCTGGGCGTACTGGATTGACTCGGCGTGAGGGCAAAGATGAGGATCGCCGGGTGACGCCCGATCGTGCGTTGGTCGTCGGGTTCGCGGTCACCGGGCGGGCCATGACGAGGGCGTTGCGCGCCCACGGCGCCGAGGTCGTGGTGATGGACGACCATCCCTCGCCGACCCGCCGTACCGCAGCAGAATCAGAGGCCGTGAACCTGGTCGAGGCCCCCTCCGACGCGCAGTTGGCGTCGCTGGTGGCGGCGGCTGATGCGGTGCTGCCGAGCCCAGGCGTGCCCGATCGCCATCCGGTCTTCGCCGCCGCCCGAGCCGCCGGGGTTCCCGTCCTGAGTGAGTTCGACCTGGCCGCCGCCTGGGATGACCGTCCGGTGCTCGCCGTGACCGGCACCGACGGCAAGACCACGGTCACCACCATGGTCACGGACATGATGAACGCGTCGGGCCAGCGGGCCTTGGCCGTGGGCAACACCGAGGTGCCCCTGGTCGAGGCCATCACCCGCGACGACCTCGACGTTTTCGTCGTCGAGGCCTCCTCGTTTCGTCTCGGCCACACCCACCATTTCGAACCGGTCGTCGCCACCTGGCTGAACCTGGCCGAAGATCACCTCGACGTGCACGACTCGACGGCGCGCTACACCGAGGCCAAGGCCCGCATCTGGGCCGATCTCGGTCCTGACCACGGCGTTGCCGTGGCCAACGCCGATGATCCGGCCGTCATGGCGAAGATCAATCCGCGGGCCCGCACCGTGACCTTCGGCGTGGATGCAGACGCTGATTACCGAATCGACGCCAGCCAGCTGAGGGCCGGGTCCGGCGAGGTGCTGGTCACGGTGGACGAGTTGTGGCGGGCCTTGCCTCATGATCTGTCCAACGCCTTGGCCGCCTCGGCCACCTCCCTCGAAGGGGGTGGTTCGCCCGAGGGGGTGCGTGAGGCCCTACGGGCTTTTCGCGGCCTGCCCCACCGGGTGGAACCGGTGGGTACCTGGGGCGACGTGTCCTGGTATGACGACTCCAAGGCCACCGCCCCCCACGCCACCCTGGCCGCCATGCGGGGATTCCCCTCCGTCGTGCTCATCGCCGGGGGCCGCAACAAGGGCCTCGACCTGGGGGTGCTGGCCCAGGCCGCGCCCCACGTGCGAGCGGTGGTGGCCATCGGCGAGTCGGCCGACGAGGTGGCGGCCGCCTTCTTCGGCCTACGCCCGGTGGTGGTGGCCGGGTCCATGACCGAGGCCGTGGCCCTGGCCGGCGAACAGGCCCAGCCCGGCGACGCCGTGTTGCTCTCACCCGGCTGCGCATCGTTCGACTGGTTCGCCAGCTACGCCGAGCGGGGCGACGCCTTCGCCATCCTGGTGCGCGAGCGCCACGACACCGGCGGCCGGCCGCGATGAGCGCGCCGGTACGCCCGCCTCGCGGCCGCGGCATCGGCCGGTTGAGCGCCGTCGAGGTCGTCCCCTCCACCCGTCAGGCCAATCGTGACCGAACGGTCAACGCCCCGGCCCGCCGGGTCCGGCGTCGAGGTGGGAGCCCGGTGGGTCGGCGGTCACCAACGTTCCTGTTCCTGCTCGCCCTGGTGGTGGTACTCAACCTCATCGGCTTGGTGTTCGTGCTGTCGGCCTCTGCCGTCACCGCCCTCTACGAGTACGGCTCGAGCTGGTACCACTTCCGGCGCCAGTTGCTGTGGGTGGGGCTCGGCGCGGTGGCCATGGTCGTGGTGATGCGGATCGACTACCACCGGTGGCGGGCCCGCACGAACCTGCTGTTGATCGGGGCCGGGGCGATGATGGTGGCGGTGCTCGTGCCCGGCCTCGGCGTGAACGTCAACGGCTCGTCGCGCTGGCTCGGCTACGGCTTCGCCCGGGTCCAACCCTCGGAGTTCGCCAAGCTGGCCGTGCTGTTGTTCGTGGCCGACCTGCTGGCCCGGCGCGCCGACAAGGTGGGCAACTGGCGGGCGACGCTGCTGCCGGTGCTGGTGGTGTTGGGGACGTTCGCCCTCTTGTTGATGGCTCAACCCAACCTAGGCACCACCATCATCTTGGGATCCATCGTCTTCTTCATGTTGTTCGTGTCCGGGGTGGCGGCCAAGCCCCTGATCGGGACCTTCGCCATCGGGGGCGTGTTGGCCACGATGGCGGCCACCCTTGAGCGTTACCGGCGCCGGCGCCTGCTGGGGTTCATCGATCCGTGGAAGGACGTGTCCAACACCGGCTACCAGACCATCCAGGCCCAGGTAGCCATATCCCACGGCGGGGTGGTGGGGAGCGGGCTGGGCCAGAGCCGGGCCAAGTACGGCTTCCTCCCGTTCGCCCATACCGACTTCATCTACGCCATCATCGCTGACGAAACCGGCATGATCGGTGCCCTGTTGGTGGTGGCGCTGTTCATCGCCTTGGGCGTTGCCGGTATCCGTACCGCCATGCGGGCCCCCGATCGCTACGGGATGTTGCTCGCCACCGGCGTCACCGGGTGGTTGCTGATCCAGGCCTTCGTGAACATCGGAGCCGTCGTCGGGGTGCTTCCCATCACCGGAGTCCCCCTGCCCTTCGTGTCGTTCGGTGGGTCCTCCCTGGTGGTCACCATGGCCGCTATGGGGTTGTTGTTGAACGTCGCCCGCCAGGCCCGCTGATGGCGGGTACGTTCGCGTGCATCGCCGGCGGTGGCACCGCGGGCCATCTCCTTCCGGGTATCGCCGTCGCTGATGCCCTCGTCGAGGGCGGTCGCCCTCCGGCGTCGATCCATTTCATCGGTGGCGTCCATGGGCCGGAGGCGACGACGGTGCCTGCCGCCGGCTATCCCCTCACCATGCTGCCGGGCCGGGGGATCCCCCGGAAGATGTCGGGGGCGAGCCTCAGGGCCACCCTGGGCATCGTTCGAGGGGTGGTCTCAGGGATCGCTCTCGTTCGCCGGTTGCACCCGCAGGTGGTCATCGTGCTGGGCGGCTACGCCGCGGTGCCGTGCGTGATCGGGGCGATCCTGGGGCGGGTCCCGATGGTGATCATGGAGCAGAACGCCCGGGCCGGGGCGGCCAACCGGCTGGCCCGGCCCTTCGCCAAGGCCGCCGCCGTCCCGTTCGCCGAGACCGACCTGCGTCGTGCGGTGGTCACCGGCAATCCGGTACGACCCGAGATCCTGGCTGTCCATCGACCGGCCGACACACCTGCCGCCCGGCAACGACTCGACCTGCCGCTCGACCGCATCGTCGTCGCCGTGTTCAGCGGGTCGCTTGGTTCGCGACGCATCAACCAAGCAGTACGAGGGCTGGCCCAGCGCTGGGGGAGCCGGAGCGATCTGGCCATCCACCACGTGGTGGGTGCCCGGGAGTGGGACGCGGACGACGCCGAGTCGGTCGAACTACCGGCCGGCGGGCTCGTCTACCGGCAGGTGCGCTACGAGGATCGCATGCCTGACCTTTTGGCCGCAGCCGACGTGGCTGTGTGCCGGGCCGGAGGTTCCACGGTGGCCGAGTTGGCTCAGGTGGGGCTGGGGGCCATCCTCGTTCCTCTGCCCATCGCCACCCGTGACCATCAGACCGCCAATGCCGAGGTGCTGGTGCGGGCCGGCGCTGCCGTCCGGGTGCCCGACGCCGACTTCGACACGAATCGTCTCGAGAATGAGCTGAAGACGCTCCTGGCCGAGGAAGGCACACTGGCCGCCATGGCCAACGCCGCCCACGTCCTTGCCCATCCCGACGCCGCCGCCCGCGTGGCGGCTCTGGCCGAGGAGCACGCCCGCCATGGCTGAGCCCACGCCGGGCGTCACTCTCGACCTGTCTCGACCCACCCGGGTTCACGTGGTGGGCATCGGCGGTGCGGGCATGAGCGCCATCGCCACGGTGCTGGCCGGCATGGGTCACCAGGTGTCGGGCAGCGACCTGAAGGCCTCAGCGGGGCTGGAACGGCTGCGGGCGCTCGGGGTTCGAGTGCACGTGGGCCACGATGCCGCTAATCTCCCGGCCGAACTTGATGCGGTCACCATCTCGACGGCCATCCCGCCCCGCAACCCCGAGGTGATGGCGGCAGCCGAGCGCGGCATCCCCGTCCTGCGCCGAGCCGAGACCCTGGCCTCCATTGCCGCCACCCGGCGCTCGATCGCGGTGGCAGGGACCCACGGCAAGACCACCACGTCGTCCATGCTGGCGCTGGTGCTCATCGAGGGTGGCCTCCGACCGTCGTTCATCATCGGGGGTGACGTCAACGAGATCGGGACCGGCGCCGTCTGGGACGACGGCGAGTTGCTGGTGATCGAGGCCGATGAGAGCGACGGCACCTTCCTCGAGCTTCCCCGTCACGGCTCGGTGGTGACCAGCATCGAGCCCGATCACCTCGAGTTCTACGGGGGGTTCGAGCCGTTGAAGGCGGCGTTCGGGCGATTCGTGGCTGAGACGCCTGGGCCCCGAGTGGTGTGCGCCGACGACGCCCTGGCCACCGAGCTGGGCCGGGCTGCCGGAGCCGTCACCTACGGCACGGCGGCCGATGCCGACTACCGCATGACCGATCTCCAGGGCGGGCGGGCAGGGTCCAGCTTCGGGGTGACTCACAACGGCCGGGAGCTGGGCCGGATCCAGCTGCCCATCGCCGGGGACTACAACGCTCGCAACGCGGCGGCGGCGTTGGTCATGGGCATGGAGCTCGGCGCCTCGTTCGAGGCCGGTCGGGCGGCGCTGGCCCGTTTCGCCGGGGTCGCCCGTCGACTCGAGTACCGCGGTGAGCTGCACGGCGTCACCTTCATCGACGACTACGCCCACCTACCCAGCGAGGTCGCCAGTGTGTTGTCTTCCACCCGCGGAGGTGGTTGGGGTCGAGTGGTGTGCGTGTTCCAGCCCCACCGCTACAGCCGGACCGAGGCGCTCTGGCGCGATTTCGACGACAGCTTCATCGACGCCGATCTCCTGATCGTGACCGACATCTACCCTTCTGGAGAAACACCCCGGCCCGGAATTTCCGGCAAGCTCGTGGCCCAGGCGGTGCTCGATGCCCATCCGTGGCGGCGGCTCGCCTACCTGCCCCGGCGGGCCGACATCGTCGGCTACCTGATGGCGGAGCTGCGCCCCGGCGACCTGTGCCTGACCCTCGGAGCGGGGGACCTGACCTCCCTCCCCGAGGAGCTGCAGGCCCGGCTGCGGGCCCGCCAGCCGGGGACCGCGGCGTGAGGGCCCATCGTGAGGGCAGGTCGTGAGGGGCATGTCGTGAACGACGCCGTCAAACGGGCCGTGGAGTTGTTGGGAGATCTGGCCCAGCTCGAGGTGTCGCTGGCCGACGCCACCACGTACCGAGCCGGCGGTCCGGCCGCCGCGGTGGTGGCGGTGGAGGACGAAGCCACGCTGGCGACGCTGGCCGGCGTGGTGACGGCCACCGGGGTCGAGGTGCTGGTCGTGGGTCGTGGTTCCAACCTGCTGGTGGCCGACGCCGGATTCGTGGGTGTGGCCATCCGCTTGGGCGACGACTTCGCCGCGGTCGACATCGAGGGGACCAGGGTGGTGGCCGGCGGCGCCGCCAGCCTCCCGGTAGTGGCCCGAAGGACGGCGGCTGCGGGGCTGACCGGCTTCGAGTGGGCCGTGGGGGTGCCCGGATCGGTGGGTGGCGCGGTGCGCATGAACGCCGGTGGCCACGGTTCCGACCTGGCTCAGAGCCTGGTGAGGGTCCGCGTGCTCGACCTGGCCAGCGGGGAGGATGTATGGGTGTCCGTAACCGATCTTGACCTGTCGTACCGCCACTCCGCGGTCACCCGGTCACAGATCATCTTGGCCGCCGAGTTGGCCTTGGCGGCCGGTGATCGCGACCGATCCGAGGCGGCCATCGCCGAAATAGTTCGCTGGCGCCGTGAGCACCAGCCCGGGGGAGCGAATGCCGGATCGGTGTTCACCAACCCGCCCGCCGACTCGGCCGGCCGGTTGATCGCCGTCGCCGGGTGCAAGGGTCTGCGGCGAGGCACCGCCGAGGTCTCGACCAAGCATGCCAATTTCATCCAGGTGGATGACGGCGGCCGGGCCGACGACATCTTCGCCCTGATGCTGGAGGTGCAGCGCCGGGTCGAGGCGGCGACCGACGTGCGCCTGGTGGCCGAGACCCGTCTGGTGGGCTTCCCGGCGAGGCTGGTGGAGCAACTCCAGCCTCGAGTAGAGGTTGAGGGTTCGTGAGTTCGCGCACCCTGGAACGGATCCGCGAGGCCATGCCGGTCGCCGTCGACCCGCGCATCCAGGCTCGTCGTGATGAGGTCGATCGTCAGCGACAGCGGCGTCGACGCGCCTGGCTGGTGGGGGCGGCGGTGGCGGTGACCGTTATCGCCCTCGGATGGTTCGTGAGCCACAGCCCGCTGTTGGACGTCGACGAGGTTCGGGCCCCGGCGACGATCCACGTCACCGAACAGGAACTCCTCGACGCCTCTGGCCTTCAGCCCGGCGACGATCTGGTGGACGTCGACCCGGGCGCGGTGCGCAGGCGCCTGCTGGCCATCGCCTGGGTGGACGAGGCCACGGTCGACGTCGACTGGTGGGGGACGGTGACGTTGGCCGTCACCGAACGGACGCCCGTGGCCGCCCTCTCTGACGGAGCCGGGGCATTCGTCCTGGCTGATCCCACGGGACGAGCGTTGACCACGCTACCGGTGGGGGCTGACCTTGGCGGCGCCATCATCGTGGACGGGGTCGCCCCGGTCGCCCCGGGCGAGCAGTTCGGTCCGGGCCTCGACGCCCCGCTCGAGGTGATCGCGGCGTTGACGCCTGGCCTGCGAACCCGGGTCATCTCGGTGGTGCCAGGGGCCGACGGATCGATCGATCTTCACGTGCATCCGCAGGGGAGCGTCGAGCTGTGCCAGCCCGACCAGTTGGCGGAGAAGATCCGAGCCCTGCAGACGGTCTTCGCCCATGTGGACGACACCGGCCTCAAGACCCTGAACGTGTGCGATCCCCCGAACCCGCGGATCATCCGATGACTCCGGGCCTGGCGGCTCGCAGCCCGATGCATCGGGGGATGGTTGACCCCGGACCCACCTGCCCTCTACGCTCTCAAGCGCGACCTGAGGTTGACATAACCCTCAACCACAGGTCGAGAGTTCCGAAGGGGGGCGCCGATGCCTGATCAACGGGCTCACGCGTCCTCCCGATCCGGCCGGCTCTTCGAGGTAGAAGATCCCGGTCCGGCGGCTGATCGTCTCCCACGCACGTCCCGACCATCCCGGTCCGACCGCTCAGATCGTCCGCCCGCATTACCCTCTCCATCCCCAACCGCACCCACCCTGGAGGTAGCGACAGCTATGACCGGCAACCCACAGAACTATCTGGCGGTCATCAAGGTCGTCGGCATTGGCGGTGGCGGTGTCAACGCCGTGAACCGCATGATCGACGCCGGTCTCAAGGGCGTGGAGTTCATCGCGGTGAACACCGACGCCCAAGCGCTACTCATGAGTGACGCCGACGTGAAGCTCGACATCGGTCGTGAACTCACCAAGGGTCTGGGTGCCGGTTCCGACCCGGCGGTCGGCCAGCAAGCGGCCGACGAACACCGCGAGGAGATCGAGGAGGTGC
>DHIQ01000202.1:0-8602 GCA_002403895.1 Candidatus Neomicrothrix sp. UBA4742 | reverse complement strand
ACCGGCACCGGCGCGGCCCCGGTCGTCGCCGAGGTGGCCAAAGCTATCGGGGCGCTCACCATCGGTGTCGTGACCCGTCCGTTCGGCTTCGAGGGTCGCCGTCGTTCGGTACAGGCCGAACAGGGCATCCAGAAGCTCAAAGAGAAGGTCGACACCCTCATCGTCATCCCCAACGACCGGTTGCTGACCGTGTCCAACGAGAAGACGTCGGTGCTCAACGCGTTCAAGATGGCCGACGAGGTCCTCCTCCAGGGGGTCCAGGGCATCACTGATCTGATCACCACGCCGGGCCTCATCAACACCGATTTCGCCGACGTGAAGATGATCATGACCGACGCCGGCTCGGCCCTCATGGGCATCGGCTACGGCTCGGGCGAGGGGCGGGCCCTCAACGCCGCTCGCGCCGCCATCTCCAGCCCGCTGCTCGAGGCTTCCATCGAGGGCGCCCGCGGCATCCTGCTCACCATCGCCGGGGGCAGCGACCTCGGCCTGTTCGAGGTGAACGAGGCCGCCGAGGTCATCCACGGCGTGGCCCACGCCGACGCCAACATCATCTTCGGCACCGTCATCGACGACGAGATGGGTGACGAGGTCCGGGTCACGGTCATCGCCGCCGGTTTCGACCGGTGGGACGACCCCAAGGCCCGCGATGCAGCCGGCGGCGGCCGCCCCCGGCGCGATTCGCTCGAGCCCGTCACCGACGTGTTCGGTGGGACCGATGACGATGACGACCTCGACATCGATGGTGATGGCGACGATTTCGACGTCCCGTCCTTCCTGAAGTAGTCCGGCTCTAGCCTCTGGTCATGGCTACCTGGGTGTACGAGTACGCCTCCGGCGTGGTCCTCACCCACACCACCACGCGTGCCGAGGGCGACTTCGCCGTCGACGCGGAACCCGATGGTCTGGCCACCCGCCGCCATCAGGTGGCTGACCACCCGTGGGTGTGGCTCCGCCAGGTCCACGGATCAGAGGTGGTGGTGGCCACCAGCGCCAATGCCGCCGAGGTGGCCGGGTCAGACGCTGATGCGGTGGTGACGGCTGATTCCGACCTCGTCCTGGCGGTGCAGACCGCGGACTGCGTGCCGGTCGTGGCGTGGAGTGCGGCGGGGGTCATCGGCGCCGCCCACGCGGGGTGGCGGGGCCTCGACGCGGGGATCATCGAAGCCACGTGGGCAGCCATGACCGAGCTCGGGGCCGACGACATCCATTTCCACGTCGGGCCCCACATCGGCGTGGAGTGCTACGAGTTCGGCGATGACCTGCTCGAGCGCTTGGCTGAACGCTTCGGCGAGCGGGTCCGCGGCACCACGCTCGGCGGTGGCTCGGCCCTCGACCTGCGGGAGGCGACGCGGGCCGCCATCGAGCAGGTGACGGGTCGACGATCGCCGCCCCGCGAACGCCCCCAGCCCAAGCCTTCGCCCAACTGCACTGCCTGCGACTCCGAACGCTGGTTCTCACATCGCGCCCGGGCCGAGGGCGAGCGCATGGCGACGGCCATCTGGCGCGAGTCGTCCTACGAGCGGGCCATGCAGGCATGATCGATTCGGTTGCCGTGTCCGACCGGGCCCGTGCGCTGCGGTCCCGTCTGGCTGCTGCCGGAGCCTCTCCGGACCTGCAGGTGGTGGCGGTGACCAAGGGCTTCGGCCCCGATGCCGTGCGGGCGGCCGTGCATGCCGGCCTCGTCGACGTGGGGGAGAATTATGCCCAGGAAATGGTGGATAAAGCCCGGGAGCTGGCCGAGATCGACCCGGCCCCCCATTTCCATTTCATCGGTCGCCTCCAGCGCAACAAGGTGCGCCTCCTGTCCGGCTTGGTGACGCTATGGCAGAGCGTCGACCGGGCTGAGTTGGTGACGGAGATCGCTCGGCGCTCACCGGGTGCCGCGGTGTTGATCCAGCTCAACCTGTCGGGCCAGGAGCGCAAGGGTGGCTGTGACCCGGGTACGGCTCCCGACCTCGTGCGCCGCGCCCTCGAAGTCGGTCTGGACGTGCGTGGCCTGATGGGCGTCGGCCCGGCCGGCCCCCCGGAACTATCCCGCCACGGCTTTCGACGGCTGGTGGTACTGGCCGACAGGCTGGCCCTGCCGGTGCGCTCGATCGGCATGAGCGCGGATCTGGAGGTGGCGGTGGAGGAGGGTTCCACCATGGTCCGGGTAGGGCGTGACCTGTTCGGGGACCGGCCGCTCCGCCCATGACCGCGTGGTGTTGCCCTCGCCGAGGGCTGCGGAGTCACTACAGTTGCCCCGTACCTAGATGATCCGGGTCGGCGTCCCCATGTCTGTGGGAGCGGCGACCCGGGAGGATCGGATGGAATCGATGTGGAGACGGGCGATGCTCTATCTGGGCCTCGGGCCAGACGAGCAGTACGAGGACTACGACGGCGCTGATGAGCGCGTCGCTCCCGCCGCCCCACCGGCCCGGGCGGGCGTGCCGGCCCGCGAGCCGGCCACGGTGTCGGCCCGGCCGACCGGGGCCGGACGTCTCCGCCCCACCACGCCGCCCCCCAGCGAGACGTCGGAGGTCTCGGCCGTGCGGCCCCTGCCCGGCAGCTCGGGGGATGCCACCCCCAAGCCCCGCACGGTGGTGCGACCGGTTCCGGCCGCGTCCAACGCCAAGCCCCACCTGGTCGCCCCGACGTCGTTCAACCAGGCCCAAGACGTGGCCGACAAATTCAAAGGCTCTCAGCCGGTGATCCTGAATCTTCAGGCGGTGGATCGTGACCTGTCACGCCGCCTCATCGACTTCTCGAGTGGCCTTTGCTATGGCCTCGGCGGGCAGATGGAGAAGGTGGCTCACCAGGTGTACCTGCTCACCCCCTCGAACGTGGAGGTCTCGGTCGAGGAACGTCGTCGCCTGTCCGAACGCGGCCTGCACGACGCCTGACCCGACCGCCGACTCGACTGGTTGTGTTTCACCTCATCGGTATCATCCTGGAGTTCTACCTGATCGCGTTCCTCGTGCGGATCGGGCTGAGCTGGTTCCCGCCGCCCCGAGGCAACTTCATGATCGGGGTCAACCGGTTCCTGTTCACCATCACTGAGCCGGTGCTGGCGCCGTTGCGGGCCATCCTGCCGCCGGTTCAGCTGGGCGGCATGGCCATCGATCTGTCGCCCACGGTGGTGATCCTGTTGTTGTTCGTCATCGTGGCGTACCTGGGCTGATCGATCGGATCGCGCCCGCCTGGAGCGGGATCGTCATGCCACCCGTGCGGCATGGGTACGATCCGACTCATGGAAGGCACCCCGCAGCTCCTCACCGACGTCAAGTTCTCGCAGCACCGGCGGGGGTATGACCCCGATGAGGTGGACAACTTCCTCGAGCGGGTGAGCGCGGCAGTGGCCCAGTTGCAGGACAAGTTGCGCCAGGCCACCGAGCGGGCCGAGGTGGCCGACTTGCAGCTGGCCGAAGCCCGGCGCCTCCAGGTCGAAGCCGCCGCAGGCTCAGGAGGGGTGGCGCCCGGCCCGGCGCTCGACGCCGACGAGGAGCTCAAGAAGGTGCTGCTGTTCGCCCAACGTGCCGCTGACCAGGCAGTGTCCGAGGCCAAGACCACGGCCACCAAGACGGTGGCCGACGCCCGAGGCAAGGCCCTGGCGTTGCTGGCCGAGGCCGAGGCCGAGCGGGACCGAATCATGGAAAAGGCCCGCAAGAAGGCCGATGCCACCGCCGAGGAACGGGCCCAGGCGCTGCACGATCAGGTCGTGGCATTGGAGGCGGCCAAGGTCGACCTCGAGGCCGACGTGGCCGTGCTGGATGCCCATCTCGCCACCGAGACCGAACGCCTGCGGGCGCAGATCGAGCTGATCCAGCAGGGTCTCGATGATCCCCGAGGACTGCGCTTGGCCGAGATGCCACCCCTCAATGACACCGCCGTGCCGGTCTTCGGGAGCGACAACGACTCGACCGACTCGGTCATCCCGGCCGAATCGAGCGGCTCGCCGGTGATCGACATCCAGGAAGGTCCAGTCGACGACGTCGCCGACTCGGCCGAGTCCAGCGCAGGCGACGCCGTGTCGGACACCGAGCCGACCAACGCAGGGGCCGTTTCTCAGGACTCGCCCGCGTTGACGGCCGAGCCCGACGCCGATGCCCCTCCGGTGGTGGAGCCCACCCCGGTTGGGGAGCTGCCGCCCGCCGAGGGCGACCTGGCCGAGCCCGACGGCGATGATGCCCTGGACATCGCCATCGACCTCACCAACGCCGACCCGGACGACAGTCCCGACGGCGTCGACGTGGGCTTGCCGACCGAGCTGTTCCGTCCGACGGTGGGTGAGGCCCCCGCTGCCCGCTCGGCGCCCGCTGCCGGCTCGGCGCTGGGAGAGCCGGACGCGGCCGCCGACGCCGCTATGCGGGCGTTCTTCGAACAGGACCTCGATGAGGACACGACGGCCTCGACCCCGCGCCCCCGCTTCGGTCGTCGCCGCTGATCAGCGGCCCTCCGGAGGAGGCGGTTGGCCGCGACGGCGCGCGGCCCCCGTGATGAGCATCCCCGGTTACCTTCGTGGCTGGAGGCAGACGGAGAGCGGAAACGTCGGCATCAGGGTTGTGCGGTGTTGCTGGCGGGCACCGGTGTGATCGCGGCGGTGTTCATCGGTGCCGGCGTCGTGTTCTTGGCGTCGCTGCCGCACTTCGGTTTCGACTTCGGGGCCGACCCCAAACGCCACGAAGGTCAACTCTGTTTACCTGCTCTTTGCCGGTAGCGTCCGCTCCCCGGCCATCGCCGCCAAGGTGACGGAGGCTCTCGGTGGCGGCCCGGCGCCGGCGCCGGGTGAGACCGCGCCGACGCTCCCGCCGTCAGCCACGGTCACCATCCCGCCATTGGCCGCCGCCATCGCCCAGCACGCCGTGGCGACGGCCCGCGTGCTGCTGACACACGGGGCCGATCCCAACGCGCTGGCCCTTGAGCGCTACGGTCTCCTCTATCTGGCGGCGCTGGACTGCAACCCCGAGATGACCCGGCTCCTGGTCCAGTTCCACGCCACCGCACGCGTGGGCGCTCCTGCGGATCGTCCGGCCACGGTGGCCTGCGACGGGGTGCGGGTGCTGTTGCCGAAGCGCTGATCGGGGTCGCGGGCGCCAGGCTCGGTCAGTCGGTCATTCAGGCGAGCTCGAGGGTGATGTCGACTGGCTCGCCATCGACCTCGATGCGGCGCTCGCCGGGACCGTCCACCACTTCGGTGGCCAGGATCTCGCCGGCGATCCACGAGCGGTGCTCGTCCAGCGCCGACTGGAGGCCGTCGCCAACCTGCACGGTGGCCATCACCCGGTCGGCGATGGCGAAGCCCAGTTCTTTGCGCAGGTCGTTGAGGGCTCGCACCAGCTCTCGGGCCTGACCCTCCCGCCGCAGTTCATCGTCGATGTCGAGGTCGAGCGCGACCGCCCACCCCTCGGCCTCGGCCAGGGCGTAGTCCTGGTGGCGGTCGGCCCGGACCTCCACATCGCCGGCCTCCAGTCGCTCGCCGGCGACCACGACGAAGCCGTCGGCCTCGAGCGCCTGTTGCAGCACGGAGCCGTCGGCGTCGGCCAGGGCGGCCTTCACCTCGTTGACCCGGGGCCCGAGGCGCGGACCGAGGGCCCGGAAGTTGGGCACCACCGTCCAGGTCATGAGGCCGGACAGGGTGTCGATGCGCTCGAGGTGTTTCACGTTGAGCTCCGAGCGGATCTCATCCTCGATGGCCGGGTCCAACTCGATACCGGGGTGCAACAGCAGGGCGTGTCCGAGGGGTTGGCGCACCCTGACCTTGGCCTCGGTGCGGGCGGCTCGCCCGAGCGCCACCAGGCGGCGCGACGCCGCCACCTGCTCGGTCAGCGCGGCGTCCTCGCGGCCCTGGGGGACCGGCCAGTCACTGAGGTGGACCGAGGATTCCCCGGTCAGTGGGGCATAGATGGCATCGGCCAGGAACGGGCAGAACGGGGCCAGCAACTGGCTCACCGTCACCAGGCACTCGTACAGGGTGGCGTGGGCGGCGGGGTCATTGCTCTTCCAGAAGCGGGGCCGCGACCGGCGCACGTACCAGTTGGACAGGTCGTCGATGAACGCCGCCAGCCGTGATGCCCCGACCAGGGCGTCGAATTCTTCGAGGGCGTCGGTGACGGCGGTGATGGTGGCGTCGAGCTCACCCAGGATCCAGCGATCGAGCAGGTGGGTAGCCGGCTGAGCCGAGCGTTGGTCCGGTGACCACCCCTCGAGGCCGGCGTAAGTGGCGAAGAAGGAGTAGACGTTCCACAGGGTGAGCAGTGTCTGGCGGGTGGACTCGCGGATGCCCTCGGGATAGACACGGCGCGGGGTCCAGGGCTGGCCCGACGAGAAGAAGTACCAGCGCAGGGCGTCGGCCCCCTGGGTGGAGAAGATGTCCCAGGGCTCGATGATGTTGCCCTTCGACTTCGACATCTTCTGACCGTTCTCGTCCACGATCAGGTTGAGGCAGACCACGTTGCGGTAGGGCGCCCGATCGAACACGAGGCTGTTCACCGCCAGCAGCGAGTAGAACCAGCCTCGGGTCTGGTCGATGGCCTCACAGATGAAGTCGGCCGGGTAGGCGTGATGGAAGGCGTCTTCGTTCTCGAACGGATAGTGGAACTGGGCCGATGGCATCGATCCGGAGTCGAACCAGGCGTCGAGCACCGGGCCCACCCGCTTGGCCACGCCGCCGCAGGCGCCGCAGGGCAGCGCGATCTCGTCCACGTACGGCCGGTGCAGGTCGAGTTCGGACAGGTCGCGCCCGGCCAGCTCCGACAACTGGGCCACCGAGCCCACACAGTGCTCGTCGCCACAGTCGGTGCAGCGCCAGATGGGCAGGGGCGTGCCCCAGTAGCGGTCGCGCGAGAGCGCCCAGTCCACGTTGCCCTCGAGCCACTTGCCGAACCGCCCGTGCTTGATGTGGTCGGGCTGCCAGTTGACCGTCTCGTTCTCGGCCATCAGCTCGTCGCGCTTGGCCGAGGTGCGCACGAACCACGAAGTCTTGGCCCAGTAGATGAGGGGCGTGCCGCAGCGCCAGCAGTGGGGGTAGCTGTGCTCGTAGGGCCGCTCACGCACGAGCAGGCCCCGAGCGGCGAGGTCTTCGATGATGCCGGGATCGGCGTCCTTGACGAACAGACCCTGCCAGTCGGGGACCCGGTGGTCGAAGGCACCGTCGGCGTCGACCGGGTTGAGGACAGGGAGCTGCTCGGCCCGCCCGATGGCCGCGTCCTCCTCGCCGAAGGCGGGGGCCAGGTGGACGATGCCGGTGCCGTCGTCGGTGCTCACGTAGTCGGCCACCACGACGCGCCAGGCGCGGGCGTCAGGCGGCGCATCCAGGAACGTGAACGGCCGCCGGTAATGCAGCCCGCTCAGCTCGTGACCCTTCCAGGTGGCCAGGGGTTCCACGCCCTCGGGCAGCCGGGGAACCGCCACCAGCAGGTCGCGGCCGGTCGAGCCAATCGACTCGGCCGGTACCCGGGCGTAGACGATGTCGGGGCCCACCGCGGCGGCCACGTTGGAGATGAGGGTCCACGGCGTGGTCGTCCATACCAACAGATCGGCGCCGTCGGTGGCCGAGCCGGTGTCGTCCAGCGGGAAGCGCACGTAGACCGAGGGGTCGATCACGTCGCGGTACACGTCGGGCTGGCCCAACTCGTGGGAGGACAAAGCGGTGCCGCAGCGGGCGCAGTAGGGCGAGACCTTGTGGCCCTCGTACAGCAGGCCCTTCTCCCACAGCTGCGACAGCAGCCACCACACCGACTCGACGTAGTCATTGGACAGGGTCCAGTAGGCGTCGTCCGTGTCGATCCAGGTGCCGGAGCGTATGGTCAGCGCCGCCCAGTCCTCGACGTAACGCAGCACCGAGTCCCGGCAATGCTGGTTGAACTCGGCCACGCCATAGGCCTCGATCTCGTGCTTGGAGTGGAGGCCGAGCTCCTTTTCCACTTCGAGCTCGACCGGAAGCCCGTGACAGTCCCAGCCACCCTTGCGGGGGACGTTGTGGCCCCGCATGGTCTGGAACCGGGGGTAGAGGTCCTTGAACACCCGGGCCCACACGTGGTGCAGGCCGGGTCGACCGTTGGCCGTGGGGGGCCCCTCGTAGAAGATCCACGGCTCACCATCGGCCCGAAGTCGCCGTGATTCGGCGATGACGTCGTGATCGCGCCAGCGAGCCAGCACCTGCTCTTCGAGGGTGACCAGGTCGAAGGTCGGATCTACAGGGCCGAGAGGCATCCGGTCAGCCTACGTGGCGGCGGGGGATCCCCGGATCGAGGGGGCCGGCTCCGGTCCCGGCCTCCGGCACCAGATTGCATCTTGACCCTGAGGGGTCGATCGTCCTACAGTCCGGCACCTTTGTGACGGGTAGGGGAGGACACTCGAATGCCTAGAGCAACCAGCGCCGCAACAGCGTCGCCGAAGAAGGCCCCGGCCAAAAAGGCTGCCCCGGCCGCGACGAAGAAGGTGACGCCCGTGTCGGCGACCAAGTCCCAGGCCAGCAAAGCCCCCGCCAAGGCGGCGGCCAAGCCCGCGGCGGCCAAGCCCGCGGCCAAGAAGGCTCTGGCCAAGACCGCGGTCGTGACCAAGGCCCCCGCCAAGAAGGCGCCAGCTAAGAGGGCGCCAGCTAAGAGGGCGCCAGCCAAGA
>DHIQ01000258.1:409-4160 GCA_002403895.1 Candidatus Neomicrothrix sp. UBA4742 | reverse complement strand
GATTTTCTCATCTCGTTCTCGTTACGGAAGTTGCAGTCTGGTTACGACGGTCCCTAGGTTGGCCCTTCTGCGGTCCTGGGCTCGAGAGGGAGGACTCCGCGTGAATGACGCCGTGGCGTACCGCCGTCGGGTCTGGTTTGGTGTGATCGTGGTGACGGCCTCCGTCCTCTTGGGCGTTGCTGCGCTGCTGCCCAACCGCACGCCGCCGTCGCTCCGCGTCGAGCAGGCCAGCGCGGATGAGACGCTGCCCCCCGCCGACTCCACCTCGACGACGGCGCCGTCCCCCGCCCCCGCTGTCGCCGCGCCGACGACGAGCACGACCGCACCCACCACCACCACAACCACTTCGAAGCGCGCGGCGACCACCACCACGGCGCCGGTGAAGGCCACGGCGGCCCCGGCCCCGGTGGTCACCCCCGTCGCGGCCCCGTCGCCCTCGCCTGACGCCGCCACCTTCTTGGCCTGCGTCCGCCAGCGCGAGTCGCACGGCGACTACCGCGCCGTGTCGCCGGACGGCACCTACCGCGGCGCCTACCAGTTCACCCAGTCGGCCTGGGACTCGACCGCCCGCCACGCCGGCCGGCCTGACCTGGTGGGCGTACCGCCCGACCAGGCCTCACCCGCCGACCAGGACGCCATGGCCCTCGATCTGTACACGTGGCAGGGCGCCAAGCCCTGGGGCGGGTCCTGCTCCTGATCCGGTCCAGTCGCCGGCATCAGGCAAGCTGAGCCGGTGACGTTGACCCGCCGTGAGGCCATCGAGCTGCTCGAGCGCCACGGGCTGTCGCCCAGTCGGGCCCTGGGCCAGAACTTCCTGGTCGACCCCAACACCATCCGCCGCATCGTGCGGCTGGCCGATGTGCAGCCGGGCGAGCCGGTGGTCGAGATTGGTGCCGGGCTGGGGTCGTTGACGCTGGGTCTGGCCGACGCCGGCGCCGAGGTTACGGCGGTGGAGGTCGACCGCCACCTGCTGCCCGCCCTGCGCGAGGTCGTCGAGCCGCGGGGGGTGCGGGTGGTGGCTGGTGACGCTCTCGCCCTCGACTGGTCCGGGACCCTGGCGGGACACGACCGGTGGTCCCTGGTGGCCAACCTGCCCTACAACGTGGCCACGCCCCTCGTGTGCGACCTGCTCGACGGCGTGCCGGCCATCACCCGGATGCTGGTGATGGTGCAGCGCGAGGTTGGGGAGCGCCTGGCTGCCCGTGCCGGCGACGATGCCTACGGCATCCCCTCGGTCAAGGTCGCCTACTGGGCCACCGCTCAGGTGGTGGGCCGGGTGCCGCCGACGGTCTTTCTTCCCCAGCCCCGAGTGGAGTCCGCCCTGGTGCGCATCGACCGGCGGCCGTCGCCGGCGGTGGACGCTGACCCCGAGCGGCTTTTCGCCCTGGTGCGGACCGCCTTCGGGCAGCGCCGCAAGATGCTGCGCCGCTCGCTTGCCGGCCTGGTGGAGCCCAAGGCGTTCGAGGAGGCAGGGATCCGCCCCGACGCCCGCCCCGAGGAGCTCTCCATCGAGGACTGGGGCCGTCTCACCGACGCGGTGCGAACCCCTTCCAGCTGAGCCGGTCAGCCCGTGGTGTCGCCACCAGTCGTCTCGGGGGCCGGCGTGGTGCGGACGACGAGGCGCTCGGCGCCGGGGAACGATCCCTCCACGAACCAGGTCGACCCGCTGCCGGCCAGCCGGGGCACCTGCCCGGTGGCTGCCGCCAACCGGTCGCGCCACTGGGCCAGGCGAGGCTCGACCACCAGCGCGGCGGGCTCCAGATCGTTGGGGCGCTCGGCGGTGGGGCGCTCGGCGGTGGGTCCGCCGAGGTCGTCCCAGGCCCGGTAGACGGCCACCGTCGAGCAGCCGAACGGCGGCGTCAACAGGGTCAGCACCTTGGGCTCGAAGGCCAGGGGCTCCACCCGCTCGCCCAGGCCCCGCACCCGGGCTCGTCCCCCGGCGAGGCAGAACGGCACATCGGCGCCCAGTGTCGCCGCCGCCTCGAGGTCGGTGCATCCCGCCCATCGCAACACCGCCGCCGCGTCGGACGAACCCCCGCCCAGCCCCGCGCCGGGTGGGATCCGCTTGACGACACGCACGCCGGCCCGCTGACCGACCATCTCCAGGGCGCGGGTGACCAGGTTGGTCGACACCGGACCCACGTCCAGCGACGTGCCCGAGCGGGCGTCGATCACCTCGAACGGAGCCCGGTCGGTCAAGTCACGCTCAGTGGCCCGCAGCTCGACCTCGTCGGCCAGATCGAGGGTGACCATCTCTGCATCGATGTCGTGGAAGCCATCGGGGCGACGTCTCGTCACCCGCAAGCTCAGAGTGAGCTTGGCCGGCGCGGCGAGCGTGACGGGAAGCAGAGGCATGTGCCGTTCAGCGTAGAACTGGTCGAGACCCCGAGGGCGCGCCCGTCTCAACTAGCGGAACGGACGGTGGGGGAGCGGGGAGCGGTGGGAAGACCAGTGCGACCGGGTTACTTGCCGGCTGCTCGACGCTGGAAGCGGGTGCGCTTCAACATCTTCTTGTGCTTCTTCTTGCGCATGCGCTTGCGGCGCTTCTTGATCAGGGAGCCCATGGGAGAGCCGACGGTAGCCGGGATGACCGGGCCTGGCCAAACCGGCGCGGGTTCTGCGGTCGCGCGGCAGTATCGTCGGACGGGATCGGGGGTGGTGTAACGGCAGCACAGAGTCCTTTGGAGTCTCGAGTCGAGGTTCGAACCCTCGCCCCCGAGCAGTGGAAAGGAGATGGAGGCGGAGCCGACCGGAGGGGAGGCGAAGCCGGAGTCGACNNCTTGCGCATGCGCTTGCGGCGCTTTTTGATCAGTGAACCCATGGCGGGGGGCAATCTAGCGGGCCTCGCCGGTTGGTGCGAAACGGCCCCCGTCAGGCCTTCCGATCATTGTGGAGCTCGGGGACAGGGACTCGAACCCCGAATTCGTGGACCAAAACCACGTATGTTGCCAATTACATCATCCCCGATCGGTGGCCCAACCTTAGTGGTCGCGTTAGAACTAGAGGTCATGACCACCCGCCCGCTGTCTGCCGTCGTGCTCGCCGCCGGAGAGGGCACCCGTATGCGGTCGGTGCGACCCAAGCCGCTCCACCTGCTGTGTGGCCGGGCCATGTTGTTGCACGTGCTCGATGCCCTGGGTCAATGCCAGCCGAGCCGGGCGGTCATCGTGGTGGGCCACGGTGCGGAGCGGGTCACCAAGAAGCTGCAGGAAGAGGCCCCAGACCTCGTGCTCGAGTTCGTCGAGCAGCGCGTGCAGCGGGGAACCGGCGACGCGGTCAGCGTCGGGCTCACCGGATTCACCGACGACGATCTCGATGACGACGGCGACGTGCTCGTCCTGCCGGGCGACACGCCGCTGCTGCGGCCCGAGACCATCGCCGCCCTGGTGCGCACTCATCGTGAGGCCGAAGCGGCCTGCACCCTGCTGACAGCCCGCATGGAGGACCCCACCGGCTACGGCCGGGTGGTGCGGGGCAAGGACGGCCGGGTCCGCCAGGTGGTAGAGGAGGCTGACGCCACCGACGAGGAGCGCGAGATCGACGAGATCAACACCTCGATCTACTGCTTCCGCCGCAGCGTTCTGGCCCCCGCCCTGCGCCGGTTGAACCCGGAGAACGCCCAGGGTGAGTACTACCTGACCGACGTGATCGAGGTGCTCCACGACGCCGGCTACCCGGTGGTGTCCCTGGTGGCCGACGACGCCGGCGAGACCCAGGGCGTCAACGACCGGGTCCAGCTGTCCCGGCTCGG
>DHIQ01000258.1:0-203 GCA_002403895.1 Candidatus Neomicrothrix sp. UBA4742 | reverse complement strand
GTCAACGACCGGGTCCAGCTGGCCCAGGCCGAAGCCGAGCTGCGGCGGCGTACCAACGAACGGTGGCTCCGCCTCGGGGTGACCATGCTCGACCCCGACCGCACCTACATCGACACCACCGTCGAGCTGGCCACCGACGTCACGCTCTTCCCCGGCACGCTCCTGCAGGGACGGTGCGTGGTCGGTGCCGGCGCCGAGCTCGG
>DHIQ01000123.1:2457-4756 GCA_002403895.1 Candidatus Neomicrothrix sp. UBA4742 | reverse complement strand
CGCCCCGATCACTGAGCTCGGCCACCGTGGTGGCCACCGCGTCGGGGTGCAGATCGGCCACCACGATCTTCATGCCTTCGGCCAGGAACTCCTGGCCCAGGGCGCGCCCGATGCCGCCTGCCCCTCCCGTCACGACGGCGACTTTGCCGACCAGATCGTCCACAGTTGTCCCCCGGAACCCTCGGATGAGTTACATTTACGAAATCGATACGGAAATTCGCACAGAAACTCCTTTGCGTCAAGGGGAACCCGAGAAGCGCCGGGTGGGCCGTCCGGCGCGCATCAACCGCCAACTCATCGCCGAGGCGGCGCATGAGATCGGGTTGGCCGATCTCACCCTGCGAGCGGTGGCCGACAAGCTCGGCGTGAGCATCACCGGCCTCTACCACCACATCGCCGACAAAGACGACCTCATGCGGCTGGCGGCCGAGTACTCCTCCACCCGGGTTCCCCTGCCCGAGGACCGGGGCCAGCACTGGGCGCTGTGGCTGTTGGAATGGGCTGCGTACAGCCGCGAGGCCTTCGTGGCCGAGCCCGGGTTGCTGGGCCAATACCTCGAGGGCGCCATCAGTGCCGAGGCCATTGCCGACAAGATCGATGCCATGCTCGGGCTCATGGTCCGCCAGGGGTTCTCGGTGAGCGAGGCCCAGGCCGCCTTCGACCTGGTGAACTCCACCGCCCTCGGCTCGGCCGTGCAGGCCATCCGCGAGGAACGCGCCGCACGCGCCGGCCGCGCTCCCCTGGCCGAGCACCACCGGGTGCTGGCCCAACACGACCCGACCGAACTCCCCTACCTGCGCCTGCTGTTGGCCGAGCGAGCCACCCACGCCGCGCCTAGCTTTCGGGACCAGCTCTGCACCGTCCTCATCGGCATCGCCGCCGAGCGGGGCGAACCGTGGGAGCCCATCGCCGTCATGATCGATCTGGAGCCCTGACATGCGCCCGTCCCTCCGCCTTTGTTCCGTCGCGGCCCTCACCGCCGTCATCGTGTTGAGCGCGTGTAGTGGATCGAGCTCGAGCGATTCGGGAGCATCGGCCTCCACCTCACCCCCCGGCTCCGTCGCCGCCCAGGACGTGCCCGCCGCTCCGTCGGCCGGATGCACCGCCACCCCCGTGGTCCCGGCGGGCGAATCGAAGGTTGCCTTCACCTCGGGTACCGACACCGCGTACTACCTGCGCAACGTGCCTCCCTCCCCCGTTGCCCCCACGCCGGCACCCATGGTGATGGACCTGCACGGCTGGGGCTCGGCGGCCGAGATCCAGGTCAAGACCACGGGGTTCGAGACGCTGGGCAACACCAAGGGCTTCGTGACCATCTCCCCCGAGTCCGCGAATATCGAGCGCGTCTTCGACCCCAAACTGGGCTCGACCAGCCTCACCTATCTGGGCGCCATCCTCGATGAGGTCGAAAACACCCTGTGCATCGACCAGAACCGGGTCTTCGTGGCCGGCTACTCCCAAGGGGCGATCACCACCTCGTCGATGGCGTGTGAGTTCGCCGACCGCGTGGCCGCCGTCGCCACGGTGGACGGGATCACCACCCCGGCCGGCTGCGACCCGGCCCGCCCGGTGCCGGTCATCGCCTTCCACGGCACCGACGATCCGTTCGTGGGCTACACCGGCCTGGTCGGCGAGAAGACACTGGGGCTGAAGGCACCCGACGGGTCGGGCCGCACCCTGGCCGAGGTGGGAGTCAAAGCCACCGACCGCATCGGCCCGCCCATCCCCGACGTTGCCGCCGCCTGGGCCGCCCGCAACGGCTGCGAGACCACCCCGACCGAGACCCCGGTTCCCCCCGACGTGACCAAGCTCAGCTTCACCTGCCCCCCCGGCGACGAGGTCGTGTTGTACCGGGTCAACGGTGGCGGCCACTCGTGGCCGGGCAGCGACTTCTCCAAGGCCACCGCCCCGATCGTGGGCCCGACCACGTTCACCATCAACGCCACCGACCTGGCCTGGCAGTTCTTCCAGGACCACCCCAAGAGCTGAGCCGAGCCGGAACCGGGCCCCGCTACACCAGGTGGGTCTCCGGCGTGGAGACCAGCTCGCCCGTCTCCACCAGCTCGCGCACCGCCGGCACCGGATCGGGATCGCCGAACAGGCCCGGGTCGGCGTAGTCGACGTCGCCGCCGGTGGCGTCGTGGACCCACCAGGACGCTTCGAGGGCGATGCCGTTGGGGTCGGTGAAGTAGATCGATCGGATGAACCCGTGGTCGACCACGTCGGTCACCTCGCAGGCATGCTCCTTGAGCCGGGCCTGCAGCGCTTCGAGCGCACCCTCATCGGCCAGGTCGAGCGA
>DHIQ01000123.1:512-2263 GCA_002403895.1 Candidatus Neomicrothrix sp. UBA4742 | reverse complement strand
CCGGCGTACTCGAAGAAGGCGACGGTGTTCCCCTCGCCGATCTCGAAGAAGTAGTGGCGGAACCCGGGCGTGCCGATCGTCGCCACCAGGTTCGCCCCCAGGACGCCGTGGTAGAAGCGCACGGTGGCGTCCATGTCGCCGGTGATGAGGGCAAGGTGGTTGACGCCTCGCCAGCGTGGTCGTTCGGTCGAAGTCTCCATAAGACCATGCTACGCCTGACGCCGAGATCGCAACAGGGCCGGTCCGCCAAGTTCTCCTTGCGCGGCGCGAGGCGCCGCCGGACAATCGAACCCAGCTGGAAGCCAAAGGGGGAAATGATGACGCTGACCGATGTGTCCTGGAACTTCATGGATCCGGCGGCCAAGGGCCGGGTGCTCGAGGTGTTGAAGGGGGAGATCAGCGGCCTCTTCGAGCTCGTGGCCGACCCCGAGCGCTGGCAAGCGCCGACCGCCTGTGAGCATTGGGAAGTGCGCGACGTCATCGGCCACCTGGTCGACACCACCGAGGGCTACCTCCCCGCGTTCGGTCAGGCCCGCACCGGCGGCACCGCCCCCGAGGCCCACGGCTTGAAGGTCATGGCCGAGCTGGTCGACGAGCAGGCCCGGTCGCTGCGCAAGGTGCCTCGCGACGAGCTGCTGGAGCGCCTCCACGATGCCGCCGACCGGATGATGGCCGAGTTCGAGGCGCTGTCGGACGACGAGTGGACGAGCCTCATCGTGGCCCACAACTACATGGGGCCGCTGCCGGCCATGTTCTACTCGGTGTTCCAACTGGTGGACTACGCCGTCCACAGCTGGGACATCCGCGAAGGCCAGGGCCAGCCTCACGGCCTGTCGGGTGACGCCGCCGACCTGTTGATCCCGGTCATCTACATCCTGTGGCAGGCCACCGCCGATGTGTCCGGGGTCGATCAGCCGTTCTCGGTCGGGGTCCGCACCAGCGGCCACAACGGGGGCGACGTGCGCTTCGACGTCTCCTCCGAGGGCGTGCAGTACGCGCCCGGCGACGTGAGCGACCTCCCGGCCATCTTGGAGTTCGACCCCGCCACCCTGGTCCTCACCGGCTACGCCCGGATGAACGGCGGGACGGTGTGGGGCGATCGGGAGCTGGCGGGTCGCTTCCGTTCGCTGTTCTTCCCCATCTGAGCGCGATCCTTCCATGCGGCGGACCATCCCGAACCTGTTCCGCCACGCCGTCGAGGAGGCCCCGGACAAGGTCTGGCTTCTCGCCGACACCGGCGCGCTGACGTTCGCCGAGGCCCTGGACCGCATCGAGCGGGGGGCCAGCTGGTGTCGCGCCGCCGGGGTCGAGCCCGGTGATCGGGTGCTGGTCACCGCCCGCAACACCCCCGACTACCTGCTCAGCTGGCTGGCGCTCATGGAGGTGGGCGCCATCCAGGTGCCGATCAACCCGGCATCGCTGCCCACCGAGGTGACCGGCTTCGTGGGCCAGGCCGAACCCCACCTGATCGTGACCGACGCCGCGCTGGCGCCGGTCATGGCCGCCGCCGTCGACGACACCGGATCGGCGGCGACGATCGTCGATGTCGGCGAGTTGTTCACCGCCGAGGCGGACGGGCGCGGACCCGCCGACGTCGAGCCCGATGCGGTGGCGGTGATGATCCCGACCTCGGGGACGACGGGGCGCTCCAAGCTGGTGATGCAGACGCACCAGGCCTACGCGATGGCCGGCGAGGGCTTCCCCTACTGGATGCAGCTCAGCGCGGACGACCGGCTGATGACCTCGCTGCC
>DHIQ01000123.1:0-211 GCA_002403895.1 Candidatus Neomicrothrix sp. UBA4742 | reverse complement strand
GCCGCTGTTCCACATCAACGCGCCGGCGTATTCGACCTTGGGGTCGGTGGCGGCCCGGGCCAGCCTGGTGCTGCTGGCCGGCTTCTCCGCCAGCGATTTCATCGATGCCGCCCGCCGCCATCGAGCCACCGAGTTCAACGCCATCGGTGCCATGCTCGAGATCCTCATGCGCCAACCCGAGCGGCCCGACGACGCCGACAACCCGCTGCGC
>DHIQ01000220.1 GCA_002403895.1 Candidatus Neomicrothrix sp. UBA4742 | reverse complement strand
GATTTGGGCGAGATCGACGACAAGGAGACTGCAACATGACTGCGAAGAGTGATCAGGTGAAAGGCAAGGCCAAAGAGGTCGTCGGAAGCGTCATCGGTGACGAGGACCTCGAATCCGAAGGCAAAGCCGACCGTCAAGCGGCCGAGGCCAAGCAGAAGGTCGACGAGGCCAAGGACAAAGTCGAAGAGGTGATCGGAGACGTTGCCGACAAGATCAAAGATGTGGCAGACCGGAAGTTAGTTGGCGGGGACCACGACACGAGGAGACCCGGAATCCGGGCTCCAGGCTTGAGTGACCCAGCTCCGAAAGTGACATCGAAGCACGACGGCAGGAACCGCCACCCGCGAGAGGAGGTCCACATGTATATCGGAGTAGGCACGCTCGTCGTCATTCTCGTCATCGTCGCGATCATCTACCTGGCCCGCCGCGCCTAACCACTGCCCTCGCCGTCGGTGGCGCTATCGCAGGGGTTCGGCACGGTTGTCCCGCTCCGGGGATCGTCACCCGTTCCGAGTGGCCAGGTGGAAGGAAGGTGACATGATGAGCATTGACATGTCGACGCCTGGTAAGCCGGAACAGCCACCGCCGTCCAGCGAGGCTGAGCGAGCGGCCCAGCTGGGATTCCGGCCGCCCGCCCCGCCCGGTGAGTTCCACGATCAATCGGAGGCTCCGGGGACCGAGGACGAGGCCCCCACCCAGGGCATGATTCCGGGCCGCTTGCGGCGCCGCACAAGGGTCGAGCGTGTCTCGATGCGGGTCCTCGCAACAGGCGGGATCATCGGCATCGCCACCGTGCTCGGCGCTGCCCTCGTGGCCCAGAACGTCGCCGGATGGATCGTCGGTTTGACTGTCGGCGTCACCTCAGTCATCCTGGCCGCGGTGCTCTGGTCATCCCGACAGCTCTGACCCCGATCGCCGCAGGGCGAAACCTTCAGGCTCGTCCTCTCGGCGCTCGGCCATCAACTCCACAGACCAGACGAGCACAAGTCGGTTGGTCCGACGCGAGGTGCGCTCCCGACGGGCGTCCCAGATCCCCGGGACCGTGATGACGCTGGCCTACGGCGTGTATTGCTCACTTCTTCCCAGCCCAACTGCGCGTAGAGGCGATGACCTTTGCGGGATGGAGCGCTCTGCTTTGCCCTTCGTGGCCGGAGCGACCGGGTGCGCCGTGCCAATGGCGACTGGGGTCGCGGAGGCCTAATTGACTTGGTCGAGGCGTCCTGCCTTGCGGGCCCAGGCGACGCTTCGCGACGGGCTGGTGGAGTTCCTCAGGGCAGATCCCTGACGTCGCCAGCGCTCAGGGGATTCGTTGCCGCTCTGGTGGACATCACCGACGCCGAGGTGCTGAGTGCGGTGTTCGTGTGGCTGGCATTGGACCCGGCGGCGCAGTCCATAGAGACGTGAAGCGGACGGGGCTGGCGGGTGGTCACCACAGGTCGATGCCGACATCGTGGCTGCTGTCGGGTACGGCAGGAGGGGAGCGGAGCTCGGTGGGCAGCTCAGGGTTCTGGTTGAGGTGGTCGGAGGCGAGTCGCTGGGAACGATCCCGCGACAGTTCGTGTTCGACATGGCTCCGTACCGGTTCCCGGGGGGTCGGCCGGGTGGGGAGCAGGTCGTTGTCGGGTTGGAGGACGTAGAGGCGGTTCTCGAGGCGTCCTCGGGACAGGGCGGTGTAGGCGGCTTGGCGGTCGAGGTCGCCGTCGTCGCCGAGGGTGAAGGTGCGGTCGACGGTGGCGCCTTGGGCTTGGTGGTTGGTGCGGGCGTAGCCGTAGTCCAGGTTGCCGGCTTCGATCGGTGCGGCGGGCATCACGCGTGAGTGTCCGTCCCGGTCACAGACGAATGTGACGGTGCGGGTGTGGGGGTCGATGTGGGTGACGGTCCCCAAATCACCGTTCAAGATCTCGAGGTCGTAGTGGTTGCGCCCGACGGCCATGACCCGGTCGCCTTCGGCGAACTCCAACCGGCCGACGACGAGGCGGGTTGCGCCGAGCTGGCCGGCGGCGTCGACAAGTTCGTGGACTCGCTCGTTGAGGTCGCGCACCTCGTTGCGGTGCGCGGCGATCATCAACGCCTTTTCGCCGGCGTGGTGCGAGGTGAACCAGTCGCCGATGACCCGTTCGCGCAGGGTGTCGGAGTCGGCGACGACGATGATGCGTTGACGGTTGTCGTAGGCGGCGACCGCGTCGGCGATTTGACCGGCGCGGAGGTGGTTGAGGGCCCGTTGTTCCCACGGTTCGACTTGGCGGTGGGGAGGCCCGGTGGGCGTCCTCGCTGGCTCAGCGAGCGGTGGCCGCGGCAGTCGACGTCTGCTCCTGAGGGCCCCGGCTGAGTACGGAAACGATCGGCCGGGACACCACGGTGTCATGGAAGGAGCCCTCGCCGCTTTCGAGCCAGTCGGCGGGGCGGATGGTGGCCTGCACCTGACGCCCGAGCTCCGTGCTCACCTCGTTGACGGCCGCGTAGACTTGGTCCCGATCGGGGTCGCCGAGCACGAGCAGATCAATATCGGCGGGTGGGCGGGGGCCTTCCTCGCCTTGCCAGCGAGCCGCCCACGAACCGAACAGGTAAGCGGCGGTGATTCCAGCGAGCCCGTCGAGCGCGGCCCGGAGCAGTTCGGGGGGACCGAACGCCATGACCAACAGCTGCCGGAGTGGTTCGTGGTAGGGGCTGTCGGGGTTGGCGGAGACGAGCCTCGAGTTGCCGACTCGGCGGGATCGCACCAGGCCGGCACGCTCTGCTCGTTCGACCTCCCGATGGACGGACGCAACCGGGATGTAAAGCTGGGTGCTCAGATCGCTGAGCGATGACTCCCCTTCGGGGTTGTCCAAGAGCCGCGCCAAGAGCTGGGCTTGTTGTCGGGACCGGAAGATCGGCAGCAACGAGGGGCTCCCTGTTCTTTCCACACAATGGATTGTATCTACCAGTTTGCGGAAATCAACCAGTGAAGGGGCGGGCGCCCTTCAAGGGCCGAGCAGGCCGCCCATGACTTCGGCGGCAGCTTGGGCACTCGCTTCCACGAAATGGGCGTACACGGAGAGCGTGGTCGATGGATTGGCGTGGCCGAGCCGGCCCGAGACGGTGCGGACCGGCACACCAGCTGCGATCAGGCGGGTGGCCGTGAAATGACGGAGGTCGTGGAGGCGCACGTTGTCGTAGCCAAGTGCCTCTCGGACGGTCTGGAAGCGCTTGGTGACGTTGCCGGGAGTCCCCGGGATCAGCCCACCGGGCTCGTGTGAGAACACGTAGACCGAGTCCAAGAGCTCGGACTCGGCGACGGCAGCCCGCGCCTTGGCTTCGTCACGCTGGGCCACGAGAACGGCGAGCGTGCCGGGATCCAGAGCGATGCGCCGGCTCGCGTGAGTCTTGGTGTCCTTCTCGGCCAGACCGCCAGGCACCTCGATGATGGAGCGCTCGACGGTCAGCGTCGCCAGATTCGGGTCGATGTTGCTCCAACGGAGGGCGCAGAGTTCGCCTCGGCGCGCCCCGGTCGAGGCGGCGAGGTGGAGGAAGCGACCGAGTTCGGGGTCGTCCTCACCGGCCTTCTCGATGAGCTGGGCGACCTGCTCGACGTCGGGAGGGGAGAGGTCAGGCTTCACCAGTCGTGGGGGGAGAGGCGTTCACCGCCGGGTTCGTGGCGACCCAGCCCCAGCGCACCGCCTGGCGGAACGCTCGCCGGATGACCGCGTGAACCTGCCGTACGGAGGCTGGCGCCAAACCGACCTCGTTCACCAGGCCGAGGTAGAGCCGGTCGAGATCGTCGGTGCGGATGCTGTGGATGGAACGATCACCCAGGGCCGGAAGGATGCGCTTCGACAGCAGGCCTTTGTAGCGGCGCAGCGTCGTCGGGCTGAGGTCGCTCTCGGCGAGAGCGAGCCACTGGTCGCTGAGTTCCTTGAACGTTGCCGAGGTCCGAAAGATCGCTGCGATCCCTTGTCCTGTTTGGTACGCCCCCTGGGACTTGAAC
>DHIQ01000193.1:1292-3764 GCA_002403895.1 Candidatus Neomicrothrix sp. UBA4742 | reverse complement strand
GCGGGCGTCATCGGGGCGGATATCGCCCGAGCGACCGACAAGATGCGGGTGTGGACGGTCAGCGTCCTTCTGTCTGTCGCCGTGATCGTGAGCGGGGTCGTCTTCGGAGTCGCTCAGCTCAAGCGCTGACCGTCGTGCAGGCCATCGACCGCATCACGTGTGATCACGCCCGGGTCCTGGCCGATGCTGCCGCCAACCAGATCGGCCCGCCTCTACGAAGCGCTCGGGCTGAGCAACCCGGCGGCGAGGGTGCGGGCGGTGAAGGTGATGAGCTGGTCGCCGCTGAATGGGGTGAGGTGCCGGCGCTCGCTGGTGAGGTGGTCGCCGATGCCGTTGAGCATGGTCCACAGCAGGGTCAATGCCAGCGGTTGGTCGATCATGCGGGGCGGCGACGCCGGCCCGGCTACGCGGCGCATGGTCGACACCATGAGGTCGGTTCCGGCGAACGTGGCGTGGCGCAACTGGCGGGCCAGGTCGACCGGAAGACTGGCGTCTTCGCTGCCGCCCTCGGTCACCAGCGCCGACCAAAGGGTGAAGTAGCGGCCGTAGGTGGAATAGAGGTCGAGGTAGGCCACCGCGATGTCCCCCAGGAAGGCCTCGAGGTCGGTGGCCTGTTGGCAGATCGGGGCGATGCGGGCGTTGTGGGCCTCGATGGCGGCGGCGTACAGGGTGGCGAAGATCTCCTCCTTGGTGGAGAAGTACTGGTACAGCGTCCCCGGGCTGACCCCTGCCCCCCGGGCGATGTCGCGCATGTTGAGGGCCAGGTAGCCGCCCTCGGCCATCTGCACCTGGGCCGCATCGAGGATGTCGCGGCGCCGACCCTCCCGGTCGCCCCACTTGGTCGGGGCCCTGGGCGGGGCGTTGGTCGGCAGGCTGACGGCTGAGGTCACGACGCCGAGCCGTTGCGCAAGAGGCGACCCGGTAGGGGACCGGTGGAGTCCACCGCATCGGCGCCGTCGCGACGGATGACCACGCCGTTGACCACCACCGCGCCGATCCCGCTGGCGTCGGCCACGAGGCGGTCGGCACCGGCCGGCTGGTCGTTCACCCGTCGCAGGTCCGAGCAGCCCACCGTGTCGGCGTCGAACACGACGACGTCGGCCGGACGGTCCACCGCCAGGGTGCCCCGGTCGGTGATGCCGAAGATGGCGGCGGGCTCGGAGGTGAGCTTGCGCACGGCTTCTTCGAGGTTGAAGGCCTGGCGCTCGCGCACCCAGCGCGACAGCAGGTGGGTCGAGAAGCACGAGTCGCACAGCTGGCTGGCGTGGGCCCCGGCGTCGGACAATCCCAGCATGGTGTGGGGGTCGGTGAGCAGCATCTCGACCTCGTCCTCGTCGAAGTTGAGCACGGCCATGCGGAAGCGCGCACCGAGGCCCGAGGCGACGGCCAGGTCGAGCACCAGGTCCGACGGGTCGATGCCCTGCTCCTCGGCCAGGGCGGCCACGTTGGTGCCTTCGATGCTGGGGTCGGGCGGGAACCATGACACCACCGTGCGAGCCCAACTTCCGCCCAGTACCCCGGCCTTGCCGCTGGCCAGCTTCTCGCGGAAAGCAACCCGGAACGCCGGGTCGCGGTAGACCTCGACCTTGGTGGCGGCATCCGTCGCCGCCGAGATGGGGGCGAACAGCCGCATCGACTCGAACGGGAACGGCTCGGCCATGGTGAACTCGAAGTTGAGCGGCCGGCAGCTCACCTGGGGGTGCACGGCCAGGCCCCGGTCGAGCAGCTTGATCGACTCGTCGAGCAACATCTGGGTGACGCCGGGGCCGCCGGCCCCGCCCAGCAATGCCGTCCACGAGATGGGCCGGCCGGTGGCCTTGGTGATCTCGGCGAACTCGGCGAAGGCGAACCCGGAGCCCATGGTGGCTTGGATCACACCCCGGCCAGCGTCGCCCAGGGCGACGGCGATGGCGGCGATCTCCGACACCTCGGCCGCTCGGCTGGGCACCGGCTTGCCGCTGTAGCCCACATGGGTGGCCGACTTCGACGTGGCGAAGCCGAGGGCGCCGGCGTCGATGGCCTTGGCCACGATGGCCCGCATGGCGGCCACCTCATCGGCGGTGGCCGCCCGCTCGGTGGCGTCGGTGCCCATGACGTTGAGCCGCACCGGGGTGTGGCCGATGAGGGCGGCCACGTTGATGGCGGGCCCTCTCGCCTCGACCGCGTCGAGATACTGGGGGAACGTCTCGAACGGCCACGGCTCGCCCAGCCCGGCCCGTAGGGCATCGGCGCTCATCCCTTCGACCTTCTCGAGCGTGCGCACGATGAGGTCGCGATGGTCGGGCAGGGTTGGGGCTACGCCGAAGCCGCAGTTGCCGGTGACGACGGTGGTGACGCCGTGCCAGGGCGACACGGTGAGCATCCGGTCCCACAGGATCTGGGCGTCGTAGTGGGTGTGGATGTCCACGAAGCCGGGGGACACGATGAGACCGGCCGCTTCGATTGTTTCGCTCGCGTCCGCGCCCGCGCCGG
>DHIQ01000193.1:995-1146 GCA_002403895.1 Candidatus Neomicrothrix sp. UBA4742 | reverse complement strand
TCGATCACAGTGGTGGCCTCGGCGTTGGTGAGCGCGCTCTCGCCGTTCGCCGCCCGCTCGATGGCCACCATTTTCCCGTCGGTGACGCCGACGTCGCCCACGAAGCGCTCGGCACCGGTGCCGTCGATGATGGTGCCGCCCACGATCTTCA
>DHIQ01000193.1:517-674 GCA_002403895.1 Candidatus Neomicrothrix sp. UBA4742 | reverse complement strand
TGCTCGTCGCCGCGGTGGGCAGGCGGTAGAGGTCGGCGACGTTGTCGTGGAGGATGCACTGCTTGTCGGGTTCGCTGAGATGGGCGGTGTGCTCGGTCAACATCTCCTGGGACCACGGCCACGTCGAGTCGGAGTGGGGGAAGTCGTTGGCCCACAT
>DHIQ01000193.1:0-255 GCA_002403895.1 Candidatus Neomicrothrix sp. UBA4742 | reverse complement strand
GTGGGGGAAGTCGTTGGCCCACATGAGGCGCTCGACGTTCATGAGATGGGTCACCTTGAACGCCACCCAGTCATCTTGGAACGTCACGTAGACGTTCTCGTTGAAGTACTCGCTCGGCTTCTTGGACAGATCGCCGTGCGGCATCCAGTTGCGGTGCCGGTCATAGGCGTGGTCCATCCGGTAGGCGTAGTGCGGGGCCCAGCCGGCGTCGGCCTCGGCGCACACCACCTTCAGGTTCGGGTGACGCTCGAACAC
>DHIQ01000174.1:43639-43803 GCA_002403895.1 Candidatus Neomicrothrix sp. UBA4742 | reverse complement strand
TACGTCGCGGGCTCCTGGGAGCAGGCACACCCGGGCCGGTCAGCGGCACAGACAACCTACATCGAGGCGTGGGCCACCGGGGCGCGTACGGCCTTCCTCGAGGGCTACACCCGCAGCGCAGGCCGCGACCCTCGCGAGGATGCCGTACTGCTCGACGCTCTCGA
>DHIQ01000174.1:41744-43354 GCA_002403895.1 Candidatus Neomicrothrix sp. UBA4742 | reverse complement strand
GGACAAGGCTCTGTACGAGGTGGTCTATGAAGCCAGGAACCGCCCGACGTGGCTCAGCATCCCGACCGCCGCCATAGCTCGAATAGCCCGACTGTCCGCCGGACGAAGGAGCGATCTGAGATCGTGACCACCAATGCGCACCCCAGCCCACCACCATCTGCACGGCCCCTCGACCGCAGCGAGCTCGAGCGGCTGGTCGCCGGAAGACATCACAACCCGCACACCGTGTTGGGGCCTCATCTTCACGATGGCACCGTGACCGTCCGTACGCTCAAACCGCTGGCGGACAACGTCGTTGTCGAGATGGCTGATGGCACCCGGGTCAAGCTCAGCCACGAGTTCGAGGGCGTCTGGGTCGGTGTCCTGCCGACCGCGACGGTCCCGGACTACCGGATCCGGGTCATGTACGACGACAAGATCGAGCATGTTCACGACGACCCATACCGGTTCCTGCCGACGTTGGGCGAGGTCGACCTGCACCTGATCGGCGAGGGCCGCCACGAAGAGCTCTGGAATGTTCTGGGCGCGCACGTGCGCGAGTACGACGGACCGATGGGACCCGTTCGCGGCACCTCCTTCGCGGTGTGGGCACCCAACGCCCAGGCGATCCGCCTCGTCGGCGACTTCAACCAGTGGGACGGCTCCGTCCACCCCATGCGTTCACTGGGCTCATCCGGTGTCTGGGAGCTGTTCGTCCCGGACGTGGCCGAGGGCAACCGCTACAAGTTCGAGATCCTGAGCTCCGACGGCTCTCGACGGGCCAAGGCAGACCCGATGGCCCGTGCCACGGAACAGCCTCCGGCCACCGCCTCGGTGGTGACGTCCACGGCATACGCATGGCAGGACGGCGACTGGATGACCACCCGTGCGGCGACCAACCCGCACAACGGACCCATGAGCATCTATGAGGTCCATCTCGGCTCCTGGCGTCAGGGCGAGAGCTATCGCGACCTGGCCGAGCACCTGGTCAACTACGTCAGGGACCTCGGCTTCACCCACGTCGAGCTGATGCCCGTGATGGAACACCCCTTTGGTCCGTCCTGGGGCTATCAGGTCACGGGCTACTACGCGCCGACGTCGCGTTTCGGCTCCCCTGATGACTTCCGGTACTTCGTGGACACCATGCACCGCAACGGGATCGGCGTCCTGCTCGACTGGGTGCCGGCACACTTTCCCAAGGATTCCTTTGCCCTGGCACGCTTTGACGGCCAGGCGTTGTACGAGCACCCGGACCCCCGGCGCGGCGACCAGCCCGACTGGGGCACGCACGTCTTCGACTTCGGCCGCCCGCAGGTGCGCAACTTCCTGGTGGCCAATGCGGTCTACTGGCTCGAGGAGTTCCACGTCGACGGCCTTCGGGTTGATGCCGTCGCCTCGATGCTCTACCTCGACTACTCCCGCAAGGCGGGGGAGTGGATCCCCAACGAGCACGGCGGCAACGAGAACCTGGGGGCGCTTCGCTTCCTCAAAAAGCTCAACGAGACGGTGTACGCCGCGTTCCCCGACGTGCAGACCTTCGCCGAGGAATCGACCTCGTGGCCGATGGTGTCGCGCCCCACCGATATGGGCGGGCTGGGGTTCGGTCTCAAGTGGGACATGGGGTGGATGCA
>DHIQ01000174.1:30905-41471 GCA_002403895.1 Candidatus Neomicrothrix sp. UBA4742 | reverse complement strand
GGGGTGGATGCACGACACGCTCGAGTACTTCGAGCGCAACCCCATCTACCGCCGTTACGCGCAGGGCGAGCTCACGTTCCGGATGGTGTACGCCTTCACCGAGAACTTCACCCTGCCCCTGTCCCACGACGAGGTGGTGCACGGCAAAGGGTCGCTGCTGGCCAAGATGCCGGGGGACCGCTGGCAACAGCTGGCCAACCTGCGGGCCCTGTTCGGCTACCAGTACGCCATGCCGGGCAAGAAGCTGCTGTTCATGGGCGACGATCTGGCCGCCGAGATGGAATGGGATCACGACAGCCAGCTCCCGTGGTGGTTGCTCGATCGGCCCGACCACGAAGGTGTGCGCCGCTGGGTCGAGACCCTCAACCGGCTCTATCGTTCGGAGCCGGCGCTGCACGAGGTGGATTTCGAGCCGGCCGGGTTCGAGTGGGTCGATGCGTCGGACACGGCGGCCAGCGTGGTGTCGTTCCTCCGCCGGCCCCGACGGGATGAGGACGGGGCGCCGGTCACCCGCGGGGCCAGGGATGTGTTGGTGGTGGCCAACCTCACGCCGGTGCCCCGCTCGGGTTACGGCATCGGGGTGCCCAACGGGGGCTGGTGGGCCGAGCTGGCCAACAGCGACGCCGTCGACCACGGAGGATCGGGCTGGGGGAACCTGGGCGGGGTGGCCGCCGTCGAACCGGGTACTCACGGCCGTCCGTTCTCCCTGCCGCTGACCCTGCCGCCGCTGGGGGTGGTGTTCCTCGCCCCCGATCCTCACGGCGATAGGCCAGGCTGAGCACGGCTGGCGGTGGCCTGCCATGGGTAGGCAGCACGTATCATTTTCCGTTCAGACCAAAGATTCATGCTGCGATTTGATGACGATTTGAGGTACCCTCAAAACACCGAAACCCGTTGGCGCCTCTGCGTTCGCGGCTCGACGTGTGAAGGAGCAGGCGGTGGAGACGCAAACGAAGAGGGCGGCGGGATTCGATCTCGGCGTACCGCTTCACCCCGCTGCCACACGCGCCCCTGAGGCGCAGGTTCTCGCCCCCTTGTCGCCCCGCGAGCGACTGCGGCTGTACCTGCTCGCCCCGGGTCCCGGCGAGAAAGTCTCGCCCCATCACCCCGACCCGGCCCCGGCTGTGGCGTCGTCGCGCTGGGCGCGCTACGGCCGGCTCGGATTGTGCGCCGTTTCTGGCCTCATCGGCTCGCTGCTGATCGTGGGCTCGGCCCCGGTCTGGTACAACGCCGCTCCGTCGTGGCGCCTCACCGTGCCCGGCGTGCCTCATCCCGGTACGTCGATTCAAGCCGCCTCGTTCTTCGTGATTGGCCTCGTCCTGCTCATCCTGGGTTGGGTGGGGCTCGTCGGCCGCGCCGAACGGGCGCCCCTGTCACCCCGCGGCCGCTTGTGGGCCGTGGTGGTCGTCGGCGTCATCTGGTCCTTGCCGATGTTGTTCTCCACGCCGCTGCTCAGCCATGACAGCTACAGCTATGGCGCCCAAGCCGAGATGGCGAGCCGGGGCATCGATCCCAGTGCCAATGGGCCCGACGTCTTGCGCTACGGCTACTTCTACCGTCAGTCCGACCCCATCTGGCGTGACGCGCCCGCGCCCTACGGGCCGGTCTCGGTGGCGTTCGGCAAGGCGATCGTGACCGTCGCCGATCATGACGCCGCAGCCACCGTATGGGGCTTCCGAGCCCTGGCCGTGCTCGGTGTCGCGCTGGCCGGTGTCGGTGTTGCTTCCATCGCTCGCCGCTACCGGCAGTCGCCGGCGGTGGCGGTGGCCGTGGGGATCGCCAGCCCATTGGTGTTGTTGCACCTCATCGGTGGCAGCCACAACGACGCCATCATGATGGGTCTCACCGCCGTTGGGTTGGCCGCCTTCCTCAAGGGCCGCAAGTTCCTGGGCATCGCGCTCGTCATCCTCGCCACCGGCGTGAAGGTGCCGGCCGCCGGCGCGCTCGTGTTCATGGCTTGGAACTGGAACGACGACCCCGAGGTGCCCATCAGCCGGCGCATCCGAGACACCGCCATCGTCGGCTTCTCCGCACTGGCCGGCTTGGCCGCGCTGTGCGCCGCGGTGGGCATCGGGTTCGGGTGGATCACCGCCCTCAAGAACACGGGCAAGATCTTCTCCACCTTCTCGGTCTCGACCAAGACCGGCTTCCTGGCCGCGGACGGTCTGAACGCCATCGGTCTCCACGTCCCGGCCACCACCATGGTGGCGGCCACCCGCGGGTTGGGTCTGGCCCTGGCCGCGCTGATCTGCATCGTGTTGCTGCTGCGCAGCCCGCGCATGGGCATGGTCAAGGCCCTGGGACTGTCGATGGTGGCCGTGGTCATCCTCAGCCCGGTGGTGTGGCCCTGGTACCTGGCCGTCGGCTTCGCCCTGGTGGCGGCGGCGGGCATGGGCAAATGGCGCCCGTCGTACGTAGTGATCATCATCGCCGCCAGTGCCGTCGTGTGGCCCAGCAGCGTCGATCCGGTGAAGTCCCTGAGCGAATACCAGCACCTGCTGACCATGCTGGTGGTCGGAGTGATCGTGCTTGGCTGCTGGGCCGCCCAGCGCATTGCTTCGCACCTGGCCGAGCGCCGCGCCGAGGTGGCCCTGGCCGCCGGGCCCGCCCCGGTCACGGCCGAGCGCGACGTGCTCGACCTCACGCTGGTCTGACCCTCTACGCGGCGCCCGAGCGCCGGGTGTCGTCCGATGTTCACCCTGGGTCATTGGCTCGACTAGCTCGTCGCGCCTAAGGTCCCCAGCCGTATGTCCAGCCGCCTTTCGGACCCTCCGAGTCCCCGTGTTCACCCGGCCCTTCCACGGCTTTGTCGCGCGCCTGCGGGCCGCGGTGGATTCCGACGCGGCCGGGCTCAAGCAGGCCTTGGCGGCCCTGCTCGTCTCCTCTGCGGGTGACCTGCTCGCCGGGGTGACCCTCGGGGCCATCTCTGACACGCTGGCGCTACTGCCCGGCCTGCTCGTCCTCGTGCCCGCCGCCATCGGCATGCGGGGCAACATCTTCGGTGCCCTCGGCAGCCGGTTGGGCACCTCGATCCACACCGGTACGTTCAGCCTGTCGCGCCGGCGCGACACGGTGGTGGGCCAGAACGTGGTGGCGTCGATCGCGCTCACCCTGTTCGTGTCGGCCGCCCTCGCCGTGCTGGCCAAGGTGGTGGCCTCGGCCTTCGGCGCCGGCGAGACCATCTCGTTGGCCGACTTCCTTGTCATCTCGGTGGTGGGCGGCATCCTCGGGTCGGTGTTCGTGCTCGGCCTCACCCTGGTGGTGGCGTGGATGTCGGTGCGCCGGGGTTGGGACATGGACAACGTGGCCGCCCCGCTGGTGACGGCGGCGGGCGACATGGTGACGCTGCCGGCGCTGTACCTGGCCACGTTCCTGGTCGGCATCAAGGGCGTGACGGTGACCATCGCCCTCGCCACGGTGGTGCTGGCCATCGGCTCGCTCATCTGGACCGTGCGCCTGCGCCTACCCATCGTGCAACGCATCTTGCGGGAGTCGATCCCGGTGTTGCTGGTGGCTGGCACGGTCGACCTCATCGCCGGGCTCACCATCGAGAACCGGCTCGAGTCGTTCCTGGCCTACCCGGCCCTGCTGGTGCTGGTGCCCCCGTTTCTGGAGGACACCGGCGCGCTGGGCAGTGTCCTTTCCAGCCGGCTGGCCTCCAAGCTGCACCTGGGCATCATCGACCCCACCGCGCGGCCCCAGCGCGCCGCGCGCGATGACTTCGCCATCACCGCCATGTTGGGCATCCCCGTGTTCGTGCTGGTCGCCCTGTCGTCGCAGGTGGCGGCCACCCTCACCGGCCAGGCCAGCCCCGGCGTGTTGAACATGGTGGGCATCTCGCTCATCGGTGGCTTCCTGGCCACCTTCTTCGCCCTGTTCGTGGCCTACTACGGCAGCATCGCCACCTACCGGCTGGGCCTCGACCCCGACAACTACGGCGTGCCCCTGCTCACCTCGTCGATGGACCTGGTCGGCGCCCTGTCGCTGATCGTGGCCATCATCATCCTCGGTATCCACTGAGGGCTGGCCCGCCGCCGTCCTTCGCCGAGCCTCGCCACCCGGTAACAATGCGGTGTGCTCCACGCCACGGTGTTCCCCGACGAAGGTGACCTGCGGCGGGTCACCGATCATGCCGAGATCTCTGACCTCCTGGCCGAGCAGGGCTGTCTGATGTGGGTGGACGTGACCGACCCCACCGAAGACGATCTCCAACTCATCCAGGCTGAGTTCGGCTTGCACCCGTTGGTGATGGAGGACCTGCGCCATCCCGGCCAGCGGCCCAAGATCGAGCGCTACGAGAGCCACGCCTTCCTGGTGGCCTATGCCAGCGACGGCAATCCCAACGACCTCACCGAGGTGGACGTGCTATTGGCCGAGGGGTGGTTGGTCACGGTGCGCTCGGCTCAGGGTGAGACCGTGTGCCTGGACGTCGACGACATCGAGAAGCGGTTCGAACGCACCCGCTCCGGCCACACCACCGCCGGCTACCTGCTCTACACGATCCTCGACGCGGTGGTGGACACGTACTTCGACGCCCTGGACAGTACCGAGGACGACCTCGAGCAGATCGAGAGCCGGATCTTCTCCGTCGACCACACCCACGAGGCCGCCCTCCAACAGGAGCTGCTGGCCCTGCGCCGGGAGCTGCTGTTGTTTCGGCGCCGGGTGGTGCCGCTGCGCGAGGTGTTGCAGACCATCCTGCGTCAGGAGGTCCATCCGATCGGCGAGGACGTGCAGCGCTACTACCAGGACGTGCTCGACCACATCCTGCGGGTGGTGGACACGTTGGAGACCCAACGGGAACTGCTGGGCAACGCGGTGGACGCCCACCTGGCCGTGGTCAACAACAACATGAACGAGATCATGAAGAAGATGACGTCCTGGGGCGCCATCCTGTTCGGGGCCGCCCTCATCTCCGGCATCTACGGCATGAACTTCGCCAACATGCCCGAGCTGCACTTGCGCTACGGCTACTACGTCGCGCTGGGCTGGATGTTGCTGATGACGGTTTCCCTCTACGTCTGGTTCAAGAAGAAGGGCTGGCTGTAGCGCCGTTCACCCCAGACGAGGGTTCCGGACGTACCGGGCGGGCCAACTGCACCAGACCCACCACCAGCATGACCACGAGCAGCCCGTTGCGGATCACGACTGGTCCCACCGCGTACCAGCGGCCGTCGACCTGGGCGTGAATGGTGGCGAAGATGTAGGTGGTCAGCGCCGTCACCGCCAGGGTGAGTCGGGCCTGTACCCGGTTGCCCGCCGCAGCCACGATGGCCGCCCACGGCAACAGCCACAGGATGTACTGGGGCGACAAAATGGGGCTGAACACCAACAGGGCCAGCACGCACACCAGCGGCGCGGCGCCGTAGACCACCGAGTCGTCGCCGCCGGCCCGGCGGCGACGGTAGGCCAGGCCCCAGGCCAGCAACACGGTGCTCAGGCTGAGCAGGGTGAGCAGGGGACGGCTCCACCCGGGCATGGTGGCGAACGTGCGCCACGCCCCGGACTCGACGTGCGAGCGCTGGGCGTCGGTCAGGTGGAACCAGATGCCGGGCAGGCTCTCGATCTGCCAGCCCCTGGCCCCCCGGAAGCTCAACACCTGGTCCGGCCCGTTGGTGCCCACCCAAGCGACCCAGGCAAAGGTGCCGACGGCCACCCCGACGACCCAGGTCACGGTGGCCTTCACCTTGCGTTCGATGAGTAGCACCGGAGCCAACACCGCGGGCCACACCTTGGCGAACACCGACACCACTAGCGTGGCACCCCCGCTGCGCTCCCACCCCCGACGGGCCAACCCCAGCCCCAGGGTGGCCAGGAACACCGACAGCAGGTCGATGCGCACGTACAGGAAGGGGAACAGCACCAGCGGGGCCGACAGCACCAGGTAGGCCAGGGCGGTGCGCTTGCTCCACGCCCACCACAGCACGCCGACGCATGCCAGGTCGAGGGCCAGCTGGGAGATGATGAGCCCGGTCAGGGTGGCGACGCGGTCATGGCCGTGGGTGACCTTGATCAGAGCGAGGCTGACCGGCGGGTACTCGACGTCGAAATCGCGATAGGGCGTGCCCTGGCTGTTGGAGATCTCGTCGTAGCGGCGGCCGTCTCCGCCGAGGATGTTGTCGTCCTTTTCGATCCCGGCGTTGGCCAAAACGATGGCGGCGACGATGCGGAGCGCGATGAGCGCCACGATGGCGATGGTGATCCATCGCTCCCGAGAGGGGGCGTCCGACACGGGGGTGGGTGCGGGGGTCGACCGGTCGGGCACCGGGGGAGACTAGTGCCCGCCCGCCACCCATCCGGATCGCCTCAGCCCCACCGAACCCACCGAACCGGCGGCGCGAACGGTCGCCCCGGCGACCACTTCCTACGCCGGTTGCGGAGGTGCCATGCGGATTAGCGGACTGATTCGGGTTGGCGGGTGTCTTCGCCGCCGGTGAGATCGATCTGGTCGGTCGCGGTGGGCGTGGCCACCTGGGGCACCTTGCCCTCGATGTGGAACTTGGGCAGCCAGCCGAGCCAGCGGGGGAACCACCAGTTGGCGTCGCCCATCAGTTCCATGGTGGCGGGCACCAGGATCATGCGCACCACAGTGGCGTCGATGAACACGGCGAAGGCCAGGCCGAGGCCGAATTCCTTGATCACCCGCTCGTCACCGAACACGAAGCTGCCGAAGACGCAGACCATGATGGCGGCCGCCGCGGTGATGACCCGGGCCGTCGCCGACAGGCCGTCAGCCACCGCCTCACGGTTGTTGTGGCCGTTGGAGTCGTATTCCTCCTTGATGCGGCTGAGGAGGAACACCTCGTAGTCCATGGACAGGCCGAAGAGGATGGCGAACAACATCATGGGCAGGAAGCTCTCGATGGGACCGGCCCTGCCTACACCGATGAGGTCCTTGCCCCATCCCCACTGGAACACGGCCACCATGAGGCCGTAGGCGGCCCCGATCGACAGCAGGTTCATGACCACGGCCTTGATGGGCACCACGACCGAGCGGAAGACGACGAGCAGCAACAGGAAACTCAGCCCCAGCACCACGCCGATGAACAGCGGTAGGCGGGTCTGGAGCTTGGTGGCCACGTCGTCGAAGGCCGCGGTGATACCACCGACGTGGACCCTCACGTCGGTACCGGCCGTGGCCTGGGGGAGGACGTCCGCGCGGAGGTGTCCGATGAGGTCGACCGACGCCTGGTCCTGCGACGACGTGGTGGGGATCACCGTGATGACGGCGGCATCCGCGGTCTGGTTGGGCCGGGGCCCGCTCACCTGGGCCACGCCCGGGGTGGCCTTGAGCGAGTCGACCACCTTCGCCAGGGTGGGCAGGTCCTGCTGGCCGTTGATCTCGGCGGCCAACAAGAGGGGACCGCTGGCGCCAGGGCCGAAGCCCTCGGCCTTGAGGTCATAGGCCCGGCGGGTGGTCTCGGTGGTGGGCGTGTTGCTCTCGTCCGACGAGCCCAGGCGGATGGACAGGGCCGGCATGGCCAGCCCCAACAGGATGACGAGCCCGAGCGCGGCGAACGGCCAGGGGTGGCGCTGGAGGAAGTGGCTCCAGCGGTAGCCGGCCGTGGTACGCGGATCGCGCATCTTGCCCATGCCGGGGAGGCGGAGCTTGTCGATGTTGAGGCCCACGAAGCCGAGCAGAGCGGGCAGCAATGTGATGGAGGCGATCATGGTCACGGCCACGACGGCCGCCGCGCCCACGCCCAGGCCGCCGACGAACTCGATGCCGATCAGGAGCATGCCCAGCAGCGAGATGACCACGGTGATACCGGCGAAGAGCACGGCCCGACCGGCCGTGTCGAGGGCGGTGACGACCGACGTCTCGGGATCGAGGCCCTCATGCAGCCCCTGGCGATAGCGGGTGACGATGAACAGGGCGTAGTCGATACCCACGCCGATGCCGATCATGGCGGCCAGCTGGGTGGCGAACTCGGGGACGGACGTGGCGTGCGACAACAACTCGACCACGGCGAAGCCGACGCCGATGCCGAACAGGGCGGTCAGAACGGGCAGGCCCATGGCGAGCACCGAGCCGAAGGCGATGAGCAGGATGACCACGGCGGCGATGAGGCCGATGCCCTCGGTGCTCCCCGGTGCCCGGCGGGTGCGGAACACGTCACCCCCGCCCTCCACCTGCACGCCCTCGCCGTTGGCCCGGCTGATCAGCGTTTTGAGCTGATCCTTGGTGGCCTGATCGACCTCGTTGCGCTGGACGTCGAACTGCACGTCGGCATAGGCGATCTTGCCGTCGGGGCTGATTTGGCGCTGGCCACCCTGGGCGTAGGGGCTGATCACCTCGGTGACCTGGTTGACGTCCTTGATCTGGGCGAAGAGCGCTTCGAGGCGCTGCTGCACCACCGGTTCGGCGACGCCGGCCTCGGCCTTGAACACCACGTCGGCGGAGCTGCCCGCCTGCGACGGGAACCGGCTCTGAAGCAGGTCGGAGGCGGCCTGGGAGTCCGTGCCGGGGAGCGAGAAGGTCTGGCTCCACGAGGTTCCGGCGTGGCCGGACGCGACGCTCAGCAAGATGACGGCGGCGACCCACGCCAGCAGCACGACGCGGCGGTGGCGGTACGACGTTCGAGCAAGGCCTGCGAGCACGGGGTGTCTCCTCGATGACGGTTCGGTCCCGATGCGAATCGGATATCGCTAGACTAAGCCGATAGTTGGGGGATTCAAGTATTGGATGACACAAGGGTCTGCGACATGGGTCACATCGAGGGGCGAGCCACGAGGCCGAGACTTCTGCGCAAGCAGGCGGGCAATCTCCACCACGAGATCATCGACCTGCTGTTCGGGTTCATGGACAGCTTCAAGAACCGGTTCATCAGTGTGACCGAGGCCCACGATCTGTCCCTCCCGCAGGGGCACCTGCTCATGACCCTCGACGAACCGATCTCGATGCGTGACGTCGCGGCCGGCATGGGCTACGACGCGTCGCACATCACCGCGCTGGTCGACCAGTTGGAGCAACGCCACCTGGTGGAGCGACGGCCCGACCCGACCGACCGCCGGGTGAAGCGAATCGTGATCACCGAGGGCGGACTCGAGCTTCGAGCCACCTTGGAGGACGAGCTGCTCGACACGCTGTTGCCGCTCGACCTGCTCACCGGGGACCAGCGGGTGCAGCTCCGAGATCTCCTGGCCCTCACCAACCCCGGCGACCCGGCTGCCACCGCTGACGCCGAGCTCGGGTCCGGGTTCCTGCCCTGAGGCTTGGCTTGGGGTAGGCCGGGTCAGGCCAGGCCAGACTCAGGTCGGGCCGATGGCGCGCAACACCATCACCGCGTGGCCGGGGACCGGGAGTCGGTCGAGGGCCTGGTACTCCGGCCCTTCGACGGGGAACGCCGCCTCCACGTCGAGCTGGGTGGTGTCCAACACCACCACCCAGCGCTCGGCGTAGGGGCCGTCGGGGAGCACGAAGTCGAGGGTCTCGCCGTAGGCGTTGAAGATGACGTAGAAGCTGTCGTCGATGATGCGCTGGCCCTGGGCGCCCCGGGCGCTGATAGCTTCCCCGTTGAGGAACACGCCGATGGACTTGGCGTAGCCGACGCGCCAGTCGTCCTCGGTCATGGGCACGCCCTCGGGGGTGAACCACTCGAGATCGTCGGCCTGTTCGCCGCGGATGGGGCGGCCTTGGAACCACTTGCGCTGGCGGAACACGGGGTGGTTGCGGCGTAGGGCGGTGAGCCGGCGGGTGAATTCCAACAGGGCGGTGTCGGCGCCGGCCCAGTCGTGCCACGACAACTCGTTGTCCTGGGCGTAGGCGTTGTTGTTGCCGTGCTGGGTGCGTCCCATCTCGTCACCGCCCAACACCATGGGCACGCCCTGGGAGAGCATCAGGGTGGCCAGCAGGTTGCGTTGCTGGCGGCGGCGCAGCGCGAGGATGGCGGGGTCGTCGGTGGGGCCTTCGACGCCGCCGTTCCATGAGCCGTTGTCGTCGGTGCCGTCGCGGTTGTCCTCGCCGTTGGCCTCGTTGTGCTTGTACTCGTAGGAGACGAGGTCGGCCAGGGTGAAGCCGTCGTGGGCGGTGATGAAGTTGATGCTGGCTGACGGGGTCCGGCCGTTGGATTGGTAAAGGTCGGAGCTGCCGGTGAAGCGATAGCCGAACTCGGCCACCGAGTGGTCGGCGCCCCGCCAGAAGTTGCGGACCTCGTCGCGGTACTTGCCGTTCCATTCCGACCATAGAGGTGGGAAGTTGCCGACCTGGTAGCCGCCCTCGCCGACGTCCCAGGGCTCGGCGATGAGCTTGGCTTGGCTGACCACCGGATCCTGCTGGATGAGGTCGAAGAACGACGACAGCTTGTCCACGTCGTGCAGCTCGCGGGCCAGGGTGGCGGCCAGGTCGAAGCGGAAGCCGTCCACGTGCATCTCGTTGACCCAGTAGCGCAAGCTGTCCATGATCAGCTGCAGCACGTGGGGGTGGCGCATGTTGAGGCTGTTGCCCGTGCCCGTGTAGTCGACGTAGTGCAGCGGTTCGGTGGGGTCGAGCCGGTAGTAGGCCGGGTTGTCCACCCCCTTGAGCGACAGGGCGGGCCCTTCGTGGTTGCCCTCGGCGGTGTGGTT
>DHIQ01000174.1:20427-30638 GCA_002403895.1 Candidatus Neomicrothrix sp. UBA4742 | reverse complement strand
CGACGTCGAGGATCACCTCGATGTCCGCTGCGTGCAGCGTTTTGACCATCTGCTTGAACTCGGCAACCTGCTGGCCCCGCTGGCCGTAACTGGCATAGAGATGGTGGGGGGCCAGGTAGGCGATGGAGTTGTAGCCCCAGTAGTTGCGCAGGCCCATCTCGACGAGGCGGCGGTCGTCGATGAACTGGTGCACAGGCATGAGCTCGACGGCAGTGACCCCGAGGGCCTTGAGGTGCTCGATGATCGGCTCGCTGGCCACGCCGGAGTAGGTGCCCCGCTGCTCTTCGGGCACGTCGGGGTGGCGCATGGTGAGGCCCCGCACGTGGGTCTCGTACACAAGGGTCTTGTGCCACGGCACCCGCGGGGGCCGGTCGTCGCCCCAGTCGAAGTAGGGGTTGGCGACGACCGACTTGGGCATGTACGGCGCGCTGTCGGTGTCGTCGGGTGGCCCGCCTGGCCCTTGGTCGAAGCAGTAGTCGAAGACGGCGTCGTTCCAGTCGACGGCGCCGTCCACCGCCTTGGCGTAGGGGTCGATGAGCAGCTTGGCCGGGTTGGCCCGCAGTCCCTGCTCGGGCTTCCACGGACCGTGCACCCGGTAGCCGTAGCGCTGGCCGGGCTGCACCCCGGGTACGTAGCCGTGGTGGATGAACGCGGTGACTTCGGGTAGGTCGTGACAGTTCTCCACGCCGGCGTCGTCGAACAGGCAGAGCTCGACGCGCTCAGCCGTCTCGGAGAAAACGGAGAAGTTGGTGCCGTTCCCGTCAAAGGTCGCGCCGAGCGGGAACGGCTGGCCTGGCCACAACATCACGGCGGCCGAGTCTAGAGGCGTGCCGCTCACCCGCTTTCTCCGTGCCACCCACGGGCGCTCCTCCCGGCCTCTCCGATTTCAGCCGGGTTCATCCGCGCCGCGGCCAGACGTGGGTGAAGCAGCGGGCGTCGAGGGTGCCGGGGGACCATCGGCCCCAGGCGCCGAGCGCGGCAGCGGCGGTGCGGTCGGTCCAGGCCAGGATGTCCGGCGCGGCCACCCGCCGCACCACCTGGCGGATGCCGCCTTCGTGGACCACATAGCCGGCCCACGTCCCCGGGAAGTCCTTGGGGGAGCCCACCTCGGTGAGCACCACAGTGCCGTGCGTCCGCCGACGGTGGCGATGGGTGTGGCCTGAGGTCACGAACGCCGCTGGGTTCGCCGCTTGCAGGCGATCGAGGAACCGCCGGGACTGCACGGCGGGAATCCCGGGCGGGGGATGGTGGGGGACGGGCAGCGTGAGCAGTTGATGGTGCACGGCCACGAACACCGGGGTGTCGGCTTCGGCGGCCCGCTCGGCGACTTCCTCGGTCACGTGACTCAACTGGCCCGCTCGCATGCCCGCCACGGTGGTGTCGAGGGCCAGGATGCGCAGGCCGGGCACGTCGAGGACCTGGACCGGCCCGACCGGCTCGAAGCCGAGGCGCCGGCGAGCCTCAGCCACGGTGATGGGCGGCTGAAGGTCCGGGGGATCGTCGTCGGTTTGACGCGGCCGTTCACCCGGCTCATGACGGCGACCCTCGCCCGAGTCGTGGTTGCCCGGAATCATGATCACGGGCAGGTCCGTCTCGGCGATGACGGCGGCGAAACGATCCCATTGGCGGGGCTTGCCGCCGTGGGTGATGTCCCCCTTGATCACCACCGCCTCCGCGCCCCAAGCCCCCAGCTCGGCCAACGCCGCCCGGGTGGAGCGCTCGGGGTGGGGCTGGTCGGGCTTGGGCCGTTCCACGATCGTGCTGCGGTACCCGAAGCTGCGCTCGCCAAAATGGAGGTCGCTGACGGTGGCGAAGCGGAACAGCTCGCGCCCAGGCGGGCTGGCCAGGGTGTGCGCGCCCGTCTGTCCGCGGCCCGAGCCGGCCACCCACCGGATCTCGCGGGCCGGATCGAGCTCGCCGACCACCAGTGCATCGGGGCCCGGCGCGGCCGGAATCTCGATCCGGCGTTCGCCTACCTCCAACGTGCGAGCCCGAACCCCGCGCCCCGACCAGGTGAGCTGGACGGTGGTGTCCTCGACGGCGAAGAGCCAGGGGTCGGCTCGCCGCTCGATCGAGACCACGGGGTCAGTGCGCCGGATGGTGAGCCAGGTAGTGGGCCAGCTCGTCGGACGTGCGGGCCCGTAGCGCGACGTTGACCTCCAGCCGCTCGAGATGCTGGGCCAGCTGCTTGTCACCCTGGGGGACTTCGTGTTCCTCGAAGAAGGCGTACACGTCCTGGGCCACGGCCGGGTCCGACAGGCTGCGGATGCCGCTGAGCATGCGCACGATGCTGTTGCTGGGGAAGCGCTCGCCCAACGCGTCCCAGTGCTCGTGGACGAAGGCCCAGGCACGCGGAGCCTGCGCCCGGTTGCCCATGGCCCGGGCCAGGAGGTACGGCGCGTTCTGCGACCGGATCTCGTCGGTCAGGGTCATGGCCGTCAGCCGGTCCATCAGCGCCGGATCCTCGAACCCGGCCAGGGCGTAGAGGTACCGCAGCTCCTCCTGGGGCGTGGCCGCCGAGCGGAACCGCTGCACGAAGACGTCGAACTCCTCGGCGCCACCCGATGCGGCCACCACGGCGATCGAGGCCGCCAGCACGCTGGGATCACCAGTCGAGGCACTGTCGGCCAGCCCCACCAGGGCTCGGGCCTCGGTGCGAATGACCGGGTCGACGGCCAGGACACCGAGAGCCTCGATGAGCACGCCCCGCAGTTCGCGGTCGCGGTCGGACTCGCCGTCGGCCGGGGTCAGTCCGAGCCGCAGCAGGGCCGGACGCACCAGCAGCCCGATGCGGGTGGCCAGCACGTCGCGGGCCTCGCCCTCGACCAGGCGATCGAGCGCGCCCAGGGCGCCCACGATGCGTTGCCATACCGACAGGTCGGTTTCGTCGGCGAAGGCCTCGGCCATCTCCAGGAACTCCATGGCCGTCATGCGATCGGCCAGCACCGCCGCCCAGGCATCGTCGACGAGGCCGTAGCGCTCGATGGGCGACAGGTCCGTCTGGGCCTTGGCCACCAGCGCGGCCCGCAGGTCGGGCGCGTAGGCGGCGCGATAGAAGCCGGTGCCCTCGGTGTTGGCCAGCACCCAGTCGACGGGCTCGAACAGCGCCACGTCCAGGCCACCCCCTTCGAGGAGCTCCCTTTCGAACGTGACGATGTCGCCGGCGGCCTGGGTGAAGATGAGGGGCACCGCCCACGTGCGAGCCTCCAGCAGCCGTTCGGCCGCAGCCTCGCCCTCGCCCAGGTCGCCGGCGTAGGCGAAGGGCTCCTGGCCGAAGCGCAGGGTGCCGCCGTCGTTGACCAGGTCGACGGTGACGAGTGGGTAGCCGCCCTGGAAGATCCAACTGTCCATGATCCGGCGCACCGGTTCTTCGGTCACGCTCTCGATGGCGTCCCACAGGTCGGTGGTCTCGGTGTTGGCGTAGGCGTGCTGGGCAATGTAGTGGCGGATGCCGTCACGGAACGGGTTGGCCCCCAGGTACTGCTCCAGCATGCGGACGACCGCCGCCCCCTTTTCGTAGGTCAGCACGTCGAACATGCCCTCGGCGTCGGCCGGGGACACCACCGGGAACTCGATGGGCCGGGTTGTCTCCAGCGCGTCGGTGTCGAAGGCCATGGTGCGGCTCAGCCCGAACGACGACCAGCGGTCCCACTCGGGACGGAAGGCATCGGTGGCCGTCATCTCCATGAAGGTGGCGAAGGCTTCGTTCAGCCAGATGCCGTTCCACCACTTCATGGTGACCAGGTCGCCGAACCACATGTGGGCCAGCTCGTGGGCGATCACGTCGGTCACGTTCTGCAGCTCGGGCTGGGTCACCTCGGTCGGCTCGACCAGCAACAACGCCTCTCGGAACGTGATGCAGCCCAGGTTCTCCATGGCCCCGAAGGCGAAGTCGGGCACCGCTACCAGATCCACCTTGTCGCCGGGGTAGGGCACGCCGAAGTACTCGGCGAAGAAGTCGAGGCAGAAGGCACCGACCTCGAGAGCGAAGGTGGTGAGGTGACCCTTGCCTCGGGGGTAGACGATGCGCAGGGGCGTGCCCGACACCTCGACCGGGTCGGTGATCTCCAGCGGGCCCACGATGAACGCCACCAGGTAGGTGGACATGATCATGGTGTCGGCGAAGCGCACGACATGCTTCCCGTCGCTCTCGCGGGGGGCGCGGCTCACCTCGGCGCCATTGGACACCGCGGTGAGGTCGGGGTCGATGACGAGGGTGATGCCGAAGACGGCTTTGAAGTCCGGCTCGTCCCAACAGGGGAACGCCCGGCGGGCGTCGGTGGCTTCGAACTGGGTGGTGGCGATGACCTGGTCGACCCCGTCGGTGTCGGTGAACGTGCTGCGGTAGAAGCCGTGGAGCTTGTCGTTCAGGGTCCCGGTGAACTCGGTGTGCAGCACTCGCGTCCCGGCCTCGATGGGGGTGTCGAAGTGGAGGGTGGCGCGTTCGTTCGTCTCGTCCAGCTCGATGCGGGCGGCGTCGATGGCGCGCCCGTCCTCGAAGACGACCCCGGCGTGGGTGATGTCGAGCTCGATGGCGTTGAGCACGATGCGGTCGACCCGCTCGGTCACCTCGATGGTGGTGATGCAGCTGCCCTCGAAGGTGAAGGCCACCAGGTCGGGCTGGATGGTGAGGTCGTAGCGCGACGGGACGGCGGTGCGGGCCAGCCGGTAGGGATCCGCACCCGAGTCGGCATCGGCGGGGTCGGCATCGGCGCCGGCGTTGGAGTTGGCGGTGAGGTGGGACACGGGCTGCTCCGGGATCGCTTCGAGGACGTCGAGAGCGTACCGACCCCACAGGGTGTGCTAGCAACGCCTGTCCCGCATTCACCCTGCCGGTGTCGCAGCCGGTGCGCCCACCGTGCCTCGACGGCGCCCCCCAACGGAGATCTCATGACCGACAAGACCCTCGATGTCGTCGCCATCGGCAACGCCATCGTCGACGTGTTGGCTCACGCCGACGAGGCGTTCCTTACCGACCACGGCATGGTCAAGGGGTCGATGCAGCTCGTCGACGAGGACACGGCCCACCAGATCTACGTCGACATGGGCCCCGCTATCGAGGCGTCGGGGGGCTCGGCGGGCAACACCGCCGCCGGCCTGGCCTCGCTCGGTGCCCGGGTGGGCTTCATCGGCCGGGTGCGCAACGACCAGTTGGGCGAGGTCTACGGCCACGACATCCGCTCGGTGGGCGTCGACTTCCGGGCGCCGACGGCTGCGTCGGGTCCGGCCACGGCCCGCTGCCTCATCCTGTTGACGAGCGATGCCGAGCGCACGCTGAACACGTTTTTGGGCGCGGCCAGCCTGCTGTCACCCGACGACGTGGACGAGGCCTTCGTGGCTTCGGCCGAGATCGTCTATTGCGAGGGCTACCTGTGGGATCTGCCCGACGCCAAGGCCGCCTTGATCAAGGGCATGGACGCGGCCCTGGCGGCGGGCGGGAAGGTCGCCTTCACCCTGTCCGACTCGTTCTGCGTCGACCGCCACCGAGCCGAGTTTCTGCAGTTGGCCGAGAACCGCATCGACATCCTCTTCGCCAATGAATCCGAGATCTGCTCGCTCTACGAGGTGGACACATTCGACGAGGCGGCCGATCGGGTGGCCGGCCACTGCGAGATCGCCTGTCTGACCCGCAGCGAGAAGGGGTCGGTGATCATCACGTCGGCCGGCGAGCGGGTGGTGGTGCCGGCCCATCCGATCGGGTCGTTGGTGGACACCACTGGTGCCGGTGATCTCTACGCCGCCGGTTTCCTCTTCGGCCTCACCCACGGCGCCAGCCTCGAGCGCTGCGCCCGGCTCGGCTCGCTGGCGGCGGGCGAGGTCATCAGCCACGTCGGAGCCCGGCCCGAGGTCGACCTGGCTGCCCTGGTGGCCGCCGAGCTCCCGGCCTGAGGCCCTCCGCGGCGGGCCCTACCTCACCTCCCGCCCGCAAATCTGAAGCCAAATGCACATCAGTTGTGCGTTCGGCTGCAGATTTGGTGGGGCGCAGGCGTTCCTGGGTCGGACGGCCCGTTTCTGGATGCCCCCTTGACCGTCCGATAATGATCGTTATTATGGCTGGGTGACCGATGTTGCCCCCGTCCGCGATCCGCTGCTGATCGACCCCTCTGAGATCGACGACACCAGCGAGCGCCTGGTGACCGCCGCCGCCCAGGTCTTCGCCGAGCGTGGCTACGACGGCGCCGGTGTCCAGGAGATCGCTCGCCGGGCCGGGCTCACCACCGGCGCCATCTACAGCCGCTTCTCCGGCAAGGCCGAGTTGCTGGCCGAGGCCATCCGCACGTTCACCAGTGACGAGTTCGACCAACTGTTCGCCCAGCACCGCTTCGCCGGGCGGGTCACCGATCTGTTGGCCACGGTCGGGTCCCACCTCGTGAGCCGCGAGCCCTCGCCGGCCCAGGCCATCTTGCTCGAGGCGTTCGTCGCCGCCCGCCGCAACCCAGAGGTGGCCCAGTTGTTGCGCGACCACCTCGCCGAGCGGGCCGCGCGGCTTCACACCCTGGTCGACGAATCCAAGGCCGCCGGCCTGGTCGATCCTGCGCTCGATACGACCGCCCTTGTCCACTTCGCCCATGCCGTCGGCCTCGGATTCTTGCTGTTCGAAGCCGTCGGCGCCGACAACCCCGAAGTCGCTCCGTGGGACGGGGTCATCACCCGCCTGCTCTCGTCGCTCGGTCCCGACCCCACCCATCCGCTCACCCCCGTCATCGACCCTGACCCTCAGGACTAGGAGTACCCCCCCATGACAACCGACCAGGACATCCTCGGCCGCGCTGACGTCAACGACCTCGAGGCGATCATCGCCATCGCCAACACCGACGTGACCGAGGTGATCCACACCGTCGAGGACAACGCCGACGCCATCTTCACCTGGGACTACGAAAAGGGCGCCCGACCCGCGCTCAACAAGCTCTACGAGAAGGCAAAGACCTCGCAGTGGAACGGGGAGACCGACCTCGACTGGTCGATCGAGGTGGATCCGGAGCGGATCATCAGCGATCTCCAGGGTTCGAATGCGGCCGGGCCGTTCCAGTGGGTCGTAGAGCACCCCGACTCGCCGCTCAAGAACTTCGGTGACAAGGAATGGACCGAGCTCGGCATCGAGAGCATCAACTGGCGCCTCAGCCAGTTCATGCACGGCGAGCAGGGCGCCCTCATCTGCACGGCCAAGATCGTGGAGACGGTGCCGTGGATCGACGCCAAGTACTACGCCTCGACCCAGGTGATGGACGAGGCCCGCCACGTCGAGGTCTTCGCCAAGTACCTCCAGGAGAAATGCACCGGCTACTACCCGGTCAACGCCCACCTCAAGATGCTGCTCGACGACATCGTCTCCGATAGCCGGTGGGACATGACGTACCTGGGCATGCAGATCATGGTGGAGGGCCTGGCCCTGGCCGCCTTCGGGTTCATGCACCAGATCACCGACGAGCCGCTGCTCAAGAAACTGCTGCGCTACGTCATGAGCGACGAGGCCCGCCACGTGGCCTTCGGCGTGTTGTCGCTGAAGGAGTACTACGCCGAGCTGAGCGACGCCGAGATGCGCGAGCGCCAGGAGTTCACGTTCGAGGCCGCCGTGCGCATGCGCGACCGCTTCCTCCAGCAGGAGGTGTGGGAGCGGATGGGGGTCGACGGGCGCAAGATGGTCAAGATCCTGCTCGAGACCCCGCCCGAGGAGCAGATCTTCCAGCAGATGCTGTTCTCCAAGATCGTGCCCAACTGCAAGAAGCTGGGCCTGTTGGACGCCAGCGACGCCTGGCTGCGCCGCCGCTTCGAGGAGATCGGCGTCATCCAGTTCGAGGACTGGGCCGATACCGGCGAGGAGTACCTCGAGTTCGACGCCGTCTCGCAGGATCGGGCGGCGGCCAGCGCCTGATCGGGTTCACCCCGGGGGAAAGCGAACGGCGTCCCTTCGACGGGACGCCGTTCCGCGCTTGGCGGTTAGCGTGCACCGAGACGAACGGCTTCGAGGAGATCTCATGGGATACACCTGCTTCGACGTGACCGAGAGCGATCACGTCGCTCACATCCAGCTCAACCGGCCGGACAAGCTCAACTCGATGATCCCCGAGTTCTGGATGGAACTGCCGGCCATCGTCAAGGGGATCAGCGCGGAGGGTCGGGCCCGGGCCATCGTGATCTCGTCGACGGGCAAGCACTTCTCAGCCGGCATGGATCTGGCGGTATTCACCGGGGGCAGCCTCGCCGCCCGGGACGGCGCCGACACCAAGACCCCCCGGCCCCCGGCGGAGCAAGGCCGGGTTCGGGCCCGCCTGCGGGAATCGGCACTGATGCTGCAAGACAGCTTCACCGCCCTGGAGAAGGCGCGCATGCCGGTCATCGCCGCCATCCAGGGGGGTTGCATCGGCGGCGCGGTGGACATGGTCACGGCCTGCGACATGCGCTACGCCACCGAGGATGCGTTCTTCGTCATCCAGGAGATCAACATCGGCATGACGGCCGATGTGGGCACGCTGCAGCGGTTGCCCAAGCTCATCCCTGACGCCATCGTGCGTGAGCTCGCCTACCTGGGGGGCCGGATGACCGCCCGCCGGGCCTACGAGGTCGGGCTTGTCAACGGCGTGTTCGCCACCCACGACGAGTTGGTGGCCGGGGCGCTCGAAACGGCGGCGCAGATCGCGGTCAAGAGCCCGCTGGCCATCTGGGGATCCAAGGAGATGATTACCTACGCCCGGGACCACAGCGTGGCCGATGCCCTCAACTACATCGCCACCTGGCAGACCGGCATGTTGCAGTCGGCGGACATGATCGAGTCGTTCACGGCCAAGGCCGAGGGCCGGGACCCGGTCTTCGACGACCTGCTCTCGACCCCCGACGACTTCTGAGCTACGCCGCCTCGACGAGGAAGACCGGGTGGCGGGGGGCGATCCGGGCCACCTCCTCGTCGGGGGACTCCGCGCCAACGCCGTCGAAGAACACCCCGACCTCCATCTTCCACTTGGCCAGATAGGCCCGCAGCACCTCGTCCTTGTCGGCGTCGCTGAGCTCGGTGGCCTGGAACGTCTCGACGTGGCGGCCGACCCGCAGCTCACCGCGGCCGGCGACCCGCAGGTTGCGCACCCACTGGGTGTGGCCCCGGGGGGCGACGAGGTAACGCTCGTCGCCATAGGTCAACACGTTGACGGGCACGGCGCGCCATTCGCCGCTCTTGCGCCCCCGGACCCGGAGCTCACGTGAGCCCCACACGCTCACCCCACGGCGGGTGAGAAAGGCGACGGCACGGTTGAAGACGTTGCGGGTGAACCATCCGGGCTTGCCGTAGTGGTGCTGGGCGGTTTGGTCGTTCATGGCGGGCTCCTGAGATTGGATTGCCAGGGCGAGAGCACTGCTCTCGAAAGTGATCATGACGGAGCCGGGCCGCCATGTCAAGAGCAGTGCTCTCGAATCTTGCCAGTGCTCTCGATTTTGGGTCAGACTGGGGGCATGAGCCGTAAGTCCTCCACCACCGAGCCGACAAGGAGCGGATCGACGAGCCGGTCGACGAAGGCCACCGGGGCACGGGACCGGGTGCGGGCCGAGCTCACCGTCGAGATCAAGAACATCGCCCGACGTCACCTGGCCGAGGAAGGTTCTGCCGCGCTGTCGTTGCGGGCAGTGGCCCGCGAGCTGGGCATGGTGTCGTCGGCCGTCTACCGCTACTTCCCCAGCCGCGACGACCTGCTCACCGCGCTCATCGTCGACGCCTACGACGCCGTCGGCGAGGCGCTGGAGCAGGCCGACGCCACCCGGAGGCGCCCCGATCTGCTGGGCCGCTGGCTGGCCATGGCCAAGGCGCTGCGGTCGTGGGCCATCGCCAATCCCCAGGAGTACGCCCTTATCTACGGCAGCCCGGTGCCGGGGTACCGCGCCCCGCAGGACACCATCGATCCGGCCAGCCGGGTGAGCCTGGTGTTCCTGCGCCTGGTCAGCGACGGGGTGGCCTCCGGCGAGATCGTGGCGGGCGCATCGCCCCCGGTCCCCAAGCCGGTGCGGGCTGACTTCGATCTGGTGCGGGGATTCGCCGAGCTTGACGCGACGGATTCGATCATCTCCCGCGGCCTACTGGTGTGGACCCAGTTGTTTGGCACCCTCAGCTTCGAGCTGTTCGGTCACCTCCAGAACGTGATCCACGACCACGACGCCTTCTTCGATCTCCAGATGCGGCGCTCGGGCCAGTTCCTGTTGTCCGGGAGCTGAGGCCGTCTGATCGTTCC
>DHIQ01000174.1:2640-20225 GCA_002403895.1 Candidatus Neomicrothrix sp. UBA4742 | reverse complement strand
GCAGGAACGACTGAGCGAGGCTCGGTGGTCAGAGCTGGCCTCGGCCCCGCTCCACGATCGCTTGGCGGCGGGCCTCGACCTGGGCCGGATCGAGTCGGGTGCGGGCCCACTGGTGGGACACCTCGGCCTCGATCCGCCAGCCGTCATCGGCGGTGGTGAGCGAGATGCGTCGGTAGGTGTCCAGCATCTGGCGCACGCCGTCCTGGTCGTTGGTGACGATGTCGAGGGCCAGCCCCCGGCAGTACGACAACAGGTCGTCATGGGCGACGACGTGGTTGACCAGGCCCCAAGCGGCGGCGAGTTCGGCGTCGACGAAGTTGCCCGTCGTGCTCATCTCCCGGGCCCGCCGGAGGCCGATGGCCTCGGGAAGCAGCACGGTCAGCCCCCAGCCCGGCATGACCCCCACCCGGGCGTGGGTGTCGGCGAAATGGGCCCGATCGCTGGCGACGAGGAAGTCGCAGGCCAGGGCCAATTCGAAACCCCCGGTGATGGCCACGCCGTTGACGGCACCGATCACGGGCTTGGTGTGGGGTGGAAGCGGGCCCCGAACATCCTTGGGGAGGACCAGGTCGCTCGCCCCGCCGGCGCCGAGTTCCTTGAGGTCGACCCCGGCACAGAAGGCGGGGTCGGCGCCGGTGAGGATGATCACGTCGACCCCGTCGTCGGCCTCGAGCTCGGCGATGACCGCTGGGATCCGCCGCTGGAGCGCGGCGTTGAGGGCGTTGCGCTGACCGGGCCGGTTGAGGGTCATGGTGGCGACCCGGTCAGCGAGGTCGACCAGGACGACATCGTCGGTGCTCGCCGGGTCGTCAGGCATGGATCAGGGTTCTTCGAGGTCGACGGGCGGCAGGAAGTCGAAGGTGAGATCGCCCAGCTTGACCAGCAGCGAGGCGATCCACCCGCCCATGGCCGAGAAGTGGTCATCGAGGATGGAGCCGTCCTTCAGCGTGGCCTCCTCGAGGTCGTAGGACCCTTCGTAGGACACCTCGATGGCGTACTCGGCGTCCTGCAGGTCCTGCAGGAAGAGGGTTTCGATGGTGGGTCCGGAGCGGTCGAGGCGGTGGCTGCCGATGGCCGGGCTCTGCTCGGGGATGGCGCCGAGCAACATGGCCGGGTCGGGGCTGGTCTTGAGCCGCTGCACCCTCAGGACGATCTCGATCTCGATGCGGGGCGGCTCGTCGACCGGCTCGCCGATGTACCACGAGCGGTAGCCGCTCTGCGCCCACGTCGGCCAGCCCAGGGTGATGTCGGCCTGCACGCGGGGCGGCAAGCCCTCGCCGGGCAAGGAGTAGCTCGTCTCCCATGTGGTGTCGCCCAGCAACACGTCGACCTGGAACCGTTCCTCGAAGGCCTGCCGTTCGAGCAGCGCGTTCTCGAAGGCATCGCGGAGCGCGCCGATGGCATCGGTGAAGACGTGGTCGAGCATGGTGGGCCGAGGCTATCTTGCGCCGCGCACGCCGAGGTTCGGCCCGCCCTTGGGGCCGGCGTCCGGCGATCGGCCGTCAGGAATGGCGGTCAGGGCTCGGGGGTCATCAGGGCGGTGGCCACCGACATGCCTAGCTCCTTGTGGCGCATTGAGGCGATCCGACGGCCCGGCTGCACCGCATCCTTGGCAGTGCCCAGCGCCGGTCCCAACAAGGCGGCGGTGGCATCCAGGTCGTCCACCGTGTGGGCCAGGCCGAAGAAGCCGGTCGCTCCCTCGCCGGGCTCGTCAGGACCGACGAGCTCGATGATGACCTCGGCGGCCCGGAAGAACGTCTGGCGCATGGGGGCGCCGTAACTTTCGGTCTTCCGCACCCGGCGGACGTCGAACCCCACCGCCTCCAGGGCGGCGGTGGTGCGGTCGGTGTCGGGCGACACGAGCACCACGTGATCGATCGAGCGCACGCCGTTGGGGTGGGTGGCGGACTCGGCCGGCGGCGCGCTGCTGACGGTGGTGGCCAGCCCGTCGATTCCGGCGTCGGCCAGTCCGCCGGGGTCGATGTCGCGCAATGACCATTCGAGGATGCGCTTGCCTCGCTCGCGCCCGACCAGGCGGACCCGCACGGTGCCGATGCGGCAGGTGCCGTCGGGGTCGACGGTGAACCCGGCCGCTCGCCACGACTCGGGCTCGTCGCCGACCACGATCTCGTCGATGGTCGGGGTCATGTCTGTCCTTCCGTCCGGCGCACGGGGATCCAGTCGTTGACCGTGTAGCCCCGCAGCTCGACGGTGTGGTCGTTGGTGCCGGCCGCGGCCAGGTGGAAGACCATGGCGGCGCGCAGACCGGCGCTCAGGTTGTCGGTGGAGCGGTGCATGAGATGGCTGTCGAACACCAGCAGATCGCCGGGCTGCATGAGCACGGGGATGGCTCCGCTCATGTCGTGATCCACGATCTCGACGTAGCCGTAGTTGGCGCCGGGGCGGGCGTCGGGGATGTGGTGGTGGACGGGTTCGGTGTGCGACCCGGGCACCACGTGGAGGCATCCGTTGTCGAGCGTGGCCTCGGTGACGGCCAGCCACAGGCCGACGACGGGCCGGGCCGGGTCGAACGGGAAGTAGAAGGAGTCCTGGTGCCAGGGCTGGCCCCAGGCGCCGGGGTTCTTGAAGATGAACTGGCTCAGGAAGCAGTCCAGATCCTCGGTGTCGATGAGGTCGCGGGCGATGGCGGTGACGTCGGGACGGGTCACGAACTGGTGGAAGGCCGGATCGCGGGCCAGGCGGAAGATCTTCGACACCAGATCCTCGGGTGCGGGGCGCTCGCCCAGGCCGGGCTGCTGTTCGGGCATGACGAACGGCGGCGAGATGTCGTGCCCGTCCGCCGCGGCCCGGGCCAGCTCGATGACCCGCGCCAACATGGTCCGGCCCACGGCCTCGTCGGCGAAACGCTCCAGGCGCACGAAACCATCACGGTGGAAGGCCGCAATCTGGTCGTCGGTCAAGCTGGTGGTGGTCGTCGCCATGCATTCCCAAACTACTTGACCCTCCGGTTGGCAAGCCTCCTTGCGGGTGGCTACGCCGGCTCGGGAGTGGAGGGCTCAGTAGAAGACTGAGCGGGTGCGGTGGCGGGGGATGGCCTTGTAGCGGGGGGCGCCGCCGCGGAACCACAGGATGTGATCGAGCTCCTGGGGCGTGGTGGGATGACCCCGCTCGCCCATGGCCGCGCACAGCCGCTCGACGGCGTCGACTCCGACGGCGCGGATCTCCACCTCAGCCTCGGAACCGGCCCGGAGCAGTTCGCCGCGGTCGACGTAGGACGCCAGGTCCGGGTCATAGTGCAGCACCCCGTCGACCCGCAGCACGTGGGGCACCAGATTGTCGGCGAAGGCGGTGAGGCGGTCGAGGTCGTCGAAGTGGCCGGGGCCCTGGCCGTCGAAGGCGCGGGACAGATCGGCCGCGGTGAGCTGTGCGCGCTTGTAGAGCGGCACCTCGATGTCCCGCCAGGTGGCCACGTCGTGGAAGAAGGCGAGCTGGTCGAGCAGGCCAACCAACCGGGCCGCCGAGTGGCGGGCGTCGTCCACCAGGTTGAGGAACCGGCCGTCGTAACGGTCGGTCACCAGGGTGGCGAGATCGGCCAGCGCCACCGCCATGTGGGCCATGAGCTTGTCCACCGGTCCGTCGTCGTGGGGCTGGCCGAAGATCGTGTGGGGGTCGGCCGCGTTGAGCCGGCTCAGGCTGGCGGCAGTGATGCCCCCTGAACGGTCGGCGTGCTCGCACAGGCTGGTCGCCATGGTCACCGCGCCCGACATGTCGGGGCGCTTGGTGACCACCGGGTGGTAGCCCGATCCGAAGTTGATGGCGTCGAGGGCGATCACCAGCGCGGCCCGTGATTCGGCGTCGCCTTCGGTGGCCAGCCACGGGTCGGCCGGCAGCTCGTCGCGGCCGTGGCCCTCGGCGATGAGGCGGGCGGCGTAGGCGGGGACGGCGTCGGCGTCGAGGTGCACCAACCGGGCCCCGGCGCTGACTTCGGCGCACCGTTGGCGGATGAGGTCGAGGATTCGGGGGTCGGCTCCGGTCACGGGCAAACTGTATGGCCATGTCCGTGCCCCACGATCTGCTCGACACCGCCCGAGCATGGCGTGAGGCCGACCCCGACGACGACACCCAGGCGGAGCTGGGCGAGCTGTTGCGACAAGCCGAGTCAGGGGACCTCGACGCCGAGGCCGACCTCGCCGATCGCTTCGGGGGGCGACTCACCTTCGGCACGGCTGGCCTGCGGGGGGAGATGGGCGCCGGCCCCCGGCGGATGAATCGCCTGGTGGTGCGCCAGGCCGCAGCCGGGTTGGCTCGATGGCTCGGCCCCGGCGCCACGGTGGTCATCGGCTTCGATGCCCGCCACAAGTCCGACGTCTTTGCCCACGACACCGCCCGGGTGTTGGCCGCCGCCGGGCTGCGGGCCCAGCTGTTCCCGGCCACCTGCCCCACCCCGGTGCTGGCCTTCGCCATCCGGGCTCTGGGGGCCGATGCGGGAGTGATGTGCACGGCCAGCCACAACCCGGCCCGGGACAACGGCTACAAGGTGTACCTGGGCGACGGGGCTCAGATCATCCCGCCGGTGGATGCCGAGATCGCCGCGGCCATCGAGGCGGTCGCCGCCGCGGGCCCGATCGCGGTGGCGGCCGAAGATGACCCCGCCATCGAGCGGATCGGCGACGACGTGGCGGAGTCGTACCTCGACCACGTGGTGGGGCTGGTTCAGCCCGGGCCCCGCGTGCTGCGCATCGTCTACACGCCCATGCACGGCGTGGGCGGGGCGGTGGCCGTGGAGGCGTTGGGGCGCGCCGGGTTCACCGACGTGCACGAGGTCGTCGACCAGGCCCAGCCCGATCCCGACTTCCCCACGGTGGCCTTCCCCAACCCGGAGGAGCCGGGCGCCCTCGACCTCGCCGCCGAGTTGGCCCGCCGGGTCGGCGCCGATGTGGTCATCGCCAACGACCCCGACGCCGACCGGCTCGGGGTCATGGTGGCCGATGGCGCCGGTCACTACGTCGCTCTCAATGGCAATCAGATCGGAGCGCTGCTGGGGGAGCGGGTGCTGGCCACGTCCACCGGCGATGACCGGCTCGTCGTGACCACATTCGTGTCGTCGCACCTGCTGGCTCGCATGGCCAAGGCCGAGGGCGTTCACTACGCCGAGGTCCCCACCGGCTTCAAGTGGGTGGTGCGCCCCGGGCTCACCAGCCCGGAGCTGCATTTCGTGTTCGGGTTCGAAGAGGCCCTCGGCTTCTCGGTCGACGAGGCGGTGCGGGACAAGGACGGCATCAGCGCTGGGCTGCGCTTCGCCGAGCTATCGGCCGTGGCCAAGGCCGAGGGACGAACCGTGTGGGACACCCTCGAGGCGTTGGCCCGCCGTCACGGGGAGCACACCACCCGCACCTGGTCGTGGCGGATCGACGAACCCGATGGCCTCGGGCGCATCGCCGCCGCCATGGCCGCGGTGCGGGCCGCGCCGCCCAACGCGCTGGCCGCCACCCCCGTCGAGCGTGTGAGCGACCTGTTGGACGGTGACGGATCACTGCCGCCGACCGACGCGCTCGTGGTGGAGCTGGCCGACGGATCCCGCGTCGCGCTGCGCCCCAGCGGCACCGAGCCCAAGCTCAAGGTGTACGTCGAGGTGGTGGAACCCGTGGGCGACGACACCTACGCGGTGGCGCGGCAACGGGGTCAGGCTCGAGTCGACGCCCTCATCGAGGCGGTGGCCACCGTGCTCGGCGTCGACTCTTCTTGTCCCTGACGCGCTATCGCCGGGGTCAAGGAAGCGACGAGCGCTACTCCGCCTCAGGGCACCGTGCCGTAGGCCCGGTCGGTGTGGATGCGCAGCACCTGACGGCGGTCGTGGACCATGGCGGCGAAGTAGTCGTCCCAATCCTCGTGCTCGCCGGCCATGGCCCGGTAGAGGTCGGCCAGTTCTTGACCAGCCGCGTCACCGGGCTCGGTGGTAACCGCCGACAGCTCGGCGCGGCCCTCGATGACGGCGTAGGCGTAGAAGTCTTCGCGGGTGACGTGCAGCGAGACTCGGGGGTCGCGCCCGGCGTTGGCCGTCTTGGCCCGGCCGGCCGTGACCGAGATGCGGATGATGCCGTCATCTCCCACCGCGTAGCCGATGTTGGACAGTTGCGGACGACCATCGGATTTCAGGGTGACGAGCACCCCCCAGCGGTGGTCACGGACGAACGCGAGGGCGGTGTCGAGTTCCATCAGCGGACGATCTCCTTGATCTCGGCCAGCACGTCGGGGGTGAGCTGAGCCAGCACGTCGAGGGCGGCCAGGTTCTCGTGCACCTGCTCGACCCGGCTGGCCCCGGTGATCACGGTCGAGACGTGGGGGTTGCTGGCGCACCAGGCGATGGCCAGCTGCGCCAGGGTGGCGTCGAAGCGCTGGGCGATGCCCGCCAGCCGCTTGACCTTGGCGTTGCGGCCCTCGTCGGTGAGGGCGTCGCGGAGCCACTCGTAGCCGGGCAGGGCGGCTCGGCTGTCGTCGGGGATCCCATCGGCGTACTTGCCCGTCAACAGCCCCGATGCCAGCGGGCTCCAAGTGGTGAGGCCGAGGCCGATGTCGTCGTAGAGCCGGGCGTACTCCCGCTCGACCTTCTTGCGCTCGAACAGGTTGTACTGCGGCTGCTCCATGACCGGCTTGTGCAGGTGGTGGCGATCGGCGATGTCCCAGGCGGCTCGGATCTCGGCCGCGCTCCACTCCGAGGTCCCCCAGTAGAGGGCCTTGCCCGACGACACGATCTCGGACATCGCCCACACCGTCTCCTCGATGGGGGTGTCGGGGTCGGGCCGATGGCAGAACAACAGGTCCACGAAGTCGAGGCCCATGCGTTCGAGCGAGCCGTCGATGCCCTGCATCAGGTACTTGCGGTTGAGGGTCAGATGCATGTTGGGGGCGTCGTGGATGCCCCAATAGAGCTTGGTCGAGATCACGTAGGACCGTCGGGGCCAGTTGAGCTCGGCGATGGCCTTGCCCATGATGCGCTCGGATTCGCCGCCGGCGTAGGACTCGGCGTTGTCGAAGAAGTTGACCCCGGCATCGCGGGCGGCCGACAGGCACTCGCCGGCGAGGCCGGTGTCGACCTGGGTCCCGAAGGTGACCCAGGAGCCGAAGGAGAGCACGCTCACCTTGAGGCCGGTGGGGCCGAGACGTCGATATTCCATGGCCATGGTGGCGATCCTCCCCGGGGTCGGGCTCGGTGCCCGGCCTCCGCTGTGAACGTAGCGACTTCGGGAGCCGCTCGGACGGGTCGGTGCCCATGTTGTGCAGCGGTCCTCGAGCGAGGCGTGAGCAGGAGGTGACCCGACGCGGTGCGATACCGTCGCCCGACGCCCGGCCGGGTGGCGCCCGCTGATCCGGCTGACCAGGGGACCCGCCGACCCGAGATGCTCTTTCCCACCATCGATTTCGCCGTGTTCTTCCTGGTCGTCTTCACCGGGAGTTGGCTCCTGCGACCCCATAAGGTGGCATGGAAGGTCTTCATCCTGTGCGCCAGCTTCTTCTTCTACGGGTACTGGTTCTCCAGCCAGGACGATCTCCCGATCACCGGACTGCTGGCCTTCTCCATCGTCGTGAACTGGGCCTTCGGTCAGGCCGTGTTCGCCGCCATGACGCCCGACGGCGAGCGGACCCAGCGCAGCCGGCGGCTGGTTCGCGCCGCGGTGATCGTGGATCTCGGCGTGCTCGGGTACTTCAAATACGTCAACTTCTTCCTCGACTCGTTCACCGCGCGCCTGACCATGATCGGCGTCCACCTCGACGGGCCGTTCGTGAACGTGCTTTTGCCCATCGGCATCTCGTTCTTCACGTTCCAGGCCATCAGCTACGTGATCGACATCGGCCGGGGGGTGTGGCGGCGCCCGGTCGGCCTGCTCGACTTCGCCGTCTACCTGTCGTTCTTCGCCCACCTCGTGGCCGGGCCGATCGTGCGGGCCAGCGAGTTCATACCTCAGCTCGATGCCGGCGCCGACCCTCGCTACGTGCCCACCGCCGAGCCGTTCATGCTCATCTTCCGGGGGCTGTTCAAGAAGATCGTCATCTCGAGCTTCATGGCCACCATCGCCGACCCGGTGTTCGCCCTGCCCCAGGACTCGAGCTCGTGGCAGACGCTGTGGGGCATCTACGCCTACGCCATCCAGATCTACGCCGACTTCTCGGGCTACACCGACATCGCCATCGGAGTTGCCCTGCTGCTAGGCATCCGCTTTCCCCAGAACTTCAACGCCCCCTACCGGGCGCTGTCCCTGCAGGACTTCTGGCGTCGCTGGCACATGACGTTGTCGCGCTGGCTGCGGGATTATCTCTACATCCCGCTGGGAGGAAACCGGGGGAGCGAGCTGTTCACCTACCGGAACCTGTTCCTGACCATGGTCATCGGTGGGTTGTGGCACGGCGCCCACTGGACGTTCGTGATCTGGGGCGTGAGCCAGGGCGGCTATCTGGTCGGGGAGCGAGTGGTGAAGCAGGCGTGGGCCCGACGGGGGGCGATGGGCCTGCCGCCCCCGCTGGTCAAGGTGTTGCAATGGGTGCTGACGTTCAACGTCGTCTGCCTCTCCTGGGTCTTCTTCCGGGCGCGGAGCATGGGCGGCGCCTTCGAGGTCCTCGGTCGCCTCATCGGTGACGGTGGCTCGAGTGCAATGGTCACCCCGCTGGTGATCGGGACGGTGCTGGCCATGTTGGCCTCACAGTTCGTCCCGCAACGGATCCCCGAGGCGGTCACCACCAAGTTCGCCCGGGCTGCCCCGGTAGTGCAGATACTGGTCCTCGGTGCCGGACTGGTGCTCATCGACGCCCTCGGCCCCGAAGGCATCGCCCCCTTCATCTATTACCAGTTCTAACCCTCATTGCACTCCCGTTTCGGCGTCACCTTTGCCCGCTGAGCGGGGAGAATCGGGGGTCGAACGCGGGGTCTTGGCCCGCATGCCCCTCAGGGTGGGCCGCCGGTAACGTGGCCGGGTGGGGACCGTCGACCAGAACCAGGATCGGCGTCGGCGCGGGCCGGTGCCGCCACCGGCGCCCCGTCGCTCCGCCTGGCGGGTGGTGCTGCGGCCGTTCCGCTCGTCGCGGCCGGGCACGATGCCGGCCGGTCTGGTCCTGGTGATCCTGCTCGGGGCGCTGCTCATCGCCATGGTTGGCAGTGCCGATGCGACGCTGCGCCAGAGCCAGGCCAAACGAGGCAACTCCGGGTGGCGGACCGATGTCGCAGAGGGTGTCGCCGGCGTCGCTGACTTCCTACACCTGACTGCGCCTCGCCGAGGGCTTGACGACGCCATGGGCCGTGAAGCCAAGACCCAGTCGATCGACGATCTGAAGAACGAGCTGGCCGCGGCCAGCGGCTCGGACGGCGCCACCGCCACGACGACGCCTGATCCGGCGACCCTCAGGCCCACGCTGCGGACCCCGACGGCGGCCAACCCGCTCAAGCTGTGGGTGGGCGGCGACTCGGTGACCGAGACGTTCGGTACCCAGATGGTCCGGGTGTCGGAGGGCACCGGGTTGTTCAGGTCGACCCTCGACTTCCATCTCGGAACGGGTCTGTGCGTGCCCAGCTTCTTCAACTGGCCGGAGCACCTGGTCAAGGACGTGCTTCCCAAGGACGACCCCGATGTGGTGGTCATCATGTTCGGCGCCAATGACGGCCAGAACATCAAGATGCCCGACGGCAAGGTGCTCGAGCGCTTCAGCCCCGACTGGTACGCGGAGTACGAGCGGCGGGTGGCCGGCACCATGGATCTTCTGCGTAGCCCGAAGAACGACCGGGTCGTCCTGTGGGCCGGACCGCCGCCGATGGGACCCGACACCAAGACCCACGGCATGGACCGCATCAGCAACATCGCCTGGAAGGAAGCGCAGACCCGCCCGTGGGTGCACTTCGTGGACACCTGGGCGTTCTTCACCGACAACGACCTGCAGTTCAAACACTCGGTGCTGATGGCGTCGGGTGAAATGAAGGGCCTGCGTCAGAAGGACGACATCCACATGAGCGACATCGGTGGGACGCTGCTGTCATGGGTGGCGCTCGACGACCTCAAGGCGTTCGTTGACCTGTCCGGCTCGAAGACGCAGCCGACGCCGGGGGAGATCCGCCCGCCGGACGTCAAGGAACGCACCGAGGTTCCCGAGACCGTGCCCGGCGCCATCTGACGGCGACTTCAGGGATGGCAGGCGGTGACCTCGGTGGTGATACCGCCTCGGACGTTCCAGAGGGTGTGCACCGTCATGCGCCGGGGGGCGATGACGGCGACCAGGTCGTCGAGGATGCGGTTGGTCACGTCCTCGTGGAACACGCCGACATCGCGGTAGGTCCAGAGGTAGAGCTTCAATGACTTGAGTTCGACTAGGTGTTGGTCGGGTACATACGTGATGGTCACCGTGGCGAAGTCGGGCTGGGCCGTCAAGGGGCACAGGCAGGTGAGCTCAGGGGTGGCGTAGCTGACCTCGTAGTCGCGCCCCGGATGCGGGTTGTCGACGGCGACGAGGTCCTTCGAGGGAGTCGATGGCATGGCTTGTCACGCTATCCGGACGGGACCGGGGCCCGGCTCCTCGAGCCGCGATGCGTTCGTCAGGCGTCGACGATGACGCCGAGCTGCCACCACAGGAACGCCAGCACGTCGGCCAGCTCGGCGGCTTGGCGAGTCACCGGCTTGCCCTGGCCGTGGCCGGCTTGGGCCTCCTCGCGCAACAGCACCGGGTGACGATCACCGCAGGCGGTGGCCTCCTGGAGCCGGGCCGCCATCTTGCGGGCGTGCAGGGGGTCGACGCGCGAGTCGTCCTCGGCAGTGGTCAACAGCACGGCGGGATAGCAGGTGCCGTCCTCGACGTGGTGATAGGGGGAGTAGGCGTGGAGCCAGGCGAACTCGTCGGGCACCTCGGGGTCGCCATACTCGGGGATCCACAGCCGGGCGATGAGGAACTGGTGGTAGCGCACCATGTCGAGCAGGGGCACGGCGATCTGGGCGGCGGCGCACAGGTCGGGGCGTTGGGTGATGGCGGCAGCCATCAGCAGGCCACCGTTGCTGCCACCCCGGATCGCCAGGCGCGGGCGCGACGTCATCTGCTGGTCGACGAGCCAGTCGACCGCGGCCAGGAAGTCGTCGAAGCTCTGCTGCTTGTGCTCGCGCATGCCGGCCCGGTGCCAGCCCTCGCCTCGTTCGGCGCCACCGCGCAGGTTGGCCACCGCGTAGAGGCCACCGGCGTCGCACACCTCGACCACCGCCGCGCTGTAGGCCGGGCCGAGGGACACGGCGAAGCCGCCGTAGCCGGTCAGCACACACGGGGTCTCGGGACCGGGCCGGGTGCCCTCGGCCCGGATGAGGAACATGGGGACCTCGGTGCCGTCGCCGGACGGGTACTGGACCTGCTCCACCACGTAGGTGCCCTGAGGGCCGTCACCCGGTGCATCGGACTCGCTCAGGCGGCTCCAGTCGGTGACCTCCTGGGGGCGCCAGCGCAGCAGCGTGGCCGGACGGGTGAACGAGGTGAACGACACGAACGCCTCGTCGCGCTCGTCGCTGGCGGTGAGTCCGGCCAACGAGCCCAGCTCGGGGAGCTCGATGGGGGCGTGGTGGGTCCCGTCGTGGTGGTACTGGTCGAGGGAGGCCACCGCCGATACCGAGCGCAGCACCACGAGCGACGCACTGGTGGCGGCCACCGCTTCCAGCACGGAGTCGGATTCGGGCACGATGGTGCACCAGTTGTCGTGCCAGGCTGCCACCAGCGAGGCCGACACGACGCGGCCCCGGTCGGCGTCCAGGGTGGTGATGCCGATGACCTCGTCGCCCACCACCTGGAACGACGACACTGCCTCGATGCCTTCGATCATGGCGGTGGACGATCCGGTGCGGCGATCGAGCAGGTGGACATCCACCCGGCTCCACGCGATGGAGACGTGGACCAGCAGCCACCGGCCGTCGCTGGACAGCGACACGATGGGCCACGCCGTCTTGTCGGGCAGGTCGCCCCACACCAGCGGGTCCCGACTGGTGTCGGTGCCCAGCACGTGCCAGTAGACCTTGCGCCAGTAGTCCCGCTCGTCGTCGGGCACCTCGCCCTCATGGGGATAGCGGGTGTAGGCGAAGGCGGAACCGTCCGGCGCCCAGGCCACTGAGGCCGCCCGGGTGTCGTCGATGATGTCGGACAGGTGACCGCCCGAACCCACGTCGATCACCCGCAGCGTCGAGCGTTCGTCGCCGTTGGTGGACAGTCCGTAGGCCGCCAGCCGACCGTCGGGCGAAGGGTGGTACCAGTCGATGGCCGCGGTGGAATCGCCGCCGACCGCCACCGGGTCGATCAGGCTGCGAGCCAGGCCGGGCCGCAGCGCCGATCGGACGACGAGCACCGCCTGGTCGTGGTGGCCCCACCGTTCCAGCGAGAACACGCGGTCGCCGGCCACGGTGCAGGCCACCGACGAGCCGGTGCGCAACAGGCCGGTCAGCCGGCGGCGGATCGCCTCGCGCCCAGGCAGTGCGTCGAGAACGGCCCGGGTGTGGTCGTTCTGGGCATCGATCCAGGCCCGCGTCGAGGGGTCGTCGCCCGCCTCGAGCCAGCGGTACGGATCGGGGACTTCCACGCCGTGGAGCACATCGACGACGGCATCCCGCCGGGTGGGCGGGGGTGGAGGGACCGGATCAGGCAAGGCGCGGCGCATCGCGCCAGGGGGCCAGGCTCAGCCCCGGCCGGCGTTGGGCTTGCGCCCGTGGTTGGCCTTCTTGCGTCGGGCGTTGATCTTTCGCTTCTTGGTCTTCTTCGACATAGCCCGACGACACTACCCGGTCGGATGGTTGGCGGCCCATTCGACGAGCCGGTCGACTGACCAGGTGTTCACGATCCGGTCCATCGGGATCTCGTGGCGGGCGGCCTTGTCGCACCCGAACGCCTGCCATTCGAGCTGCCCAGGGGCGTGGGCGTCGGTATCGATGGAGATGAAGCACTCCCAGTCGAGCGCCAGTTCCAGCAGGGGATCGGGTGGGTCCTGGCGCTCGGGCCGACAGTTGATCTCGACCGCGGTCCCGAAGCGGGCGCAGGCGGCGAAGACCAACTCGGGATCGAACGACGATTCGGGCCGGGCCAGCTCCGGGTCCGACACCGCCTGGGTGCCGGTGGAGCGCAGCTTGCGGCCGGTGCAATGGCCCAGGATGTCGACGTGGGGGCTGGCCACCGCCAGGACCAGGCGGCGGGTCATGGCGGTGCGTTCCATCCGCAGCTTGGAATGGGCGCTGGCCACCACGACGTCGAGGCGGGCCAGCAGGTCGGGGTCCTGATCGAGGGAGCCGTCTTCGAGGATGTCCACCTCGATCCCCGCGAGGATGCGGAACGGTGCCATCCGCTCGTTGAGGAAGGCAATCTCCGAGAGCTGCTCGCGCAGGCGTGCAGCGTTGAGGCCGTGGGCCACGGTGAGGCGGGGGGAGTGGTCGGTGATGACGAGGTACTCGTGGCCGAGATCTTGGGCGGTGCGGGCCATCGTCTCGACCGAGGTGGCCCCGTCGGACCAGAACGTGTGGGCGTGGCAGTCGCCCCGCAGGGCTTGGCGGTACACCTGCCCCTTGTTCGACAGCGGCACGATGGTGGTGGCCTCGAGATCGACGATGCGCTGGGGCACCTCACCGGCCAAGGCCTGGGTGATGACCGCGCCCGTGCTCTTGCCGATTCCGGGCAGCTCCAACAACGTGCCCGCCGCCACCCGCTGTTCGAGCTCGCCTGGCGGGAGTTCGGCGATCACCGCGGCCGCGTTGCGAAAGGCGCCGATCTTGGCCGAAGCGGCCAGCGACCGGTCCATCAGGTACACGACGCGGTTGAGTGCCTCGAGCGGTGTCATCACGTCCGAGCCTACGGCCCCTATTCCTCCGGCTCTTCCCGTTCTGGCGATGATTTGGCCCCTCATGGGGCACCTGAGGATCGCCAGTACGGGTTCTTTGGTGGCGGGAGGCGGCGTCTACCCTGACCGGCGATGGAAAAGTTCGGGTTCGTCGGGCTCCCCAATGCCGGCAAGTCATCGCTGTACAACGCCCTGTCCGGCGGCAAGGCCCTGGCCGCGCCCTACGCCTTTGCTACGAAGGATCCGAACGTGGGCATGGCCAAGGTGCCCGACGAACGGCTCGACCGGCTGGCGGCCATGAGCAACTCCAAGAACGTGGTGCCCGCCGCCGTGCAGTTCGTCGACATCGGCGGCCTGGTCGAGGGGGCCAGCACGGGCGAGGGCCTGGGCAACAAGTTCCTGGCCAACATCCGTGAGTCCGACGCCATCGTCTTCGTGCTGCGGGCGTTCGCCGACGACGACGTGCCCGGCCTGTCCGACCCGCTTGAGCACCTGCGCATCGTCGAGACCGAGCTGGCCCTGGCCGACCTGGAGACGGTGGAGAACCAGATCGACAAGCGGCGCAAGGCGGCCAAGCAGGACCGTTTGATTGCCAAAGAGGTCGAGGCCCTCGGCGCGGCGCTCGCCTTCCTGGCCGAGGGGACGCCGATCTACCGCAGCGACCTGCCGCCATCGGACCGGGAGCTGATCCGCTCCTACTTCCTGCTCACCAACAAGCCGGTGCTGGCCATCGTGAACGTGAGCGAGGACGACCTCGACAACATCGACGAGAAGGTGGCCCCGGTGGTGGCCGAGTTCGGGCACCTGGCGTCGGCGGCCAGTGCCGAGGGTGGCATCGAGGTCATCGGCATGTGCGTGCAGTTGGAGGCCGAGGCCGCCCAACTCGACGCCGACGAACGGGCCGAGATGCTCGAGGGACTGGGCTTGGGCGAGGGCGCGCTGCCGCGATTCTTGAACACGGCCTACCGGATTCTGGGGCTGCGCACGTTCCTCACCACGGGGGAGAAGGAATCTCGGGCGTGGACGTTCCGGGCCGGGGCCAAGGCGCCGCAGTGTGCCGGGGTGATCCACACCGACTTCGAGCGGGGCTTCATCCGCGCCGAGGTCATCCGTTGGGACGAGCTGCTCGAGATCGGCTCGTGGTCCAAGGCCCGCGACGTGGGCAAGCTCCGGGTCGAGGGCAAGGACTACGAAGTGGTGGACGGCGACGTCCTCGAGTTCCGCTTCAACGTCTGAGTCGCCGCCGGGTCAGAGGACGAGGCCAACCCACGACTGCGACCCCCGAGCATGCCCGCTCTCTCGCCCGTGGCCCGCGCGCCCGGCCGCAGGGCGGATAGGTTGCGTCGCGTCCGGGAGCCGCTCAGCGCTCCCCGAAGCCCGACGGAGGCGGCAGTGCCCTGGTTGGTGCACGACGACAAGGTGCTGGCCACCCTCGAGGTGGCCGACTCGGTGCGGGGACGGGCCCGTGGCCTACTCGGTCGCACCGGCATCGACGGGGCGATCCTGGTCGCCCCGGCGCGCTCGATCCACACCGTGCGCATGCGCTTCGCCATCGACGTCGCCTACCTCGACCGTGAGCAGCGGGTCGTGCGGGTCGTGACCATGCAGCCCAACCGCCTGGGCTTGCCGGTGTGGAAGGCGCGATCCGTCATCGAAGCCGAGGCCGGGTCGTTTGAGCGATGGGGCTTGCACGTCGGTGACCGGGTAGAGATCCGCGGCGCGCCATGACCGAACCGGGTGATCGGGTGACTGATCGGGCGGTGACGCCTGGGGTGCTGGTGCTGGTGGCCACCCCCATCGGGAACCTGGGGGACCTTTCCCCGCGGGCCGTGGCCGAGTTGTCCCGGGCCGACGCCATTGCCTGTGAGGACACCCGCCACAGCGGCAGGCTCCTGGCCCACGCCGGGATCGACGCCCCCAAGCTGCTGACCGTCAACGACCACACGGAGGCCACCGCGGTGGCCGACATCCTCGCCCGCCTTGGTCGAGGGGAGCGGGTGGCGGTGGTGTCCGACGCCGGTCTGCCCGGCGTCTCCGACCCGGGGGAACTGCTGGTGGCCGCCGCCGCCGACTCCGGCTTTCGGGTCGAGGTGGTGCCCGGGCCGTCGGCGGGAGTGGCGGGGCTGGTGGCCAGCGGGTTGCCCGCCGGGCGGTTCGTGTTCGAGGGCTTTCTGCCCCGCAAGGGCTCGGGTCGCTCCGAGCGCCTGGTCGAGTTGGCCGGCGAGCGGCGCACGCTCGTGCTCTACGAGGCCCCCCATCGCCTGGCCCGCACGCTCGCCGATCTCGCCGATGCCCTGGGGGGGGATCGTCGGGTGGTGCTGGCCCGGGAGTTGACCAAGCTGCACGAGGAGATCTGGCGGGGAACGCTGGCCGACGCGGTGGCCCGCGCCACCGACGTCACCCCCCGGGGCGAGTATGTGGTGATCGTGGATGGCGCCCCGCCCCCGGTCGATGCCACCGACGACGAACTGGTCGAGGCGTTGGCCCAGGCCGTGGCCGCCGGGCGCTCGACCCGAGATGCCACCGCCCTGGTGGCGGGGCGCTTCGGGGTACCCAAGCGCCGGGTGTACGACCTGGCCACCCGCCGCCCAGCCCCCTGACCCGGGCTGGGATTGTTGTCATACCCCCTGAGTTGAATGGGGGGCATGGAACTTCTCGTCCCGCTTCTTGGTCTGGTCGTCGGTCTCGCCGTGGGGCTGATCGTCGCCCTCGTCCTCATTCGGGCGCGGCGGCGCCAGGCGGTGCCGGCGTCGACGCAAGAGATCGTCGAGCTGGTGCTGTCCATGACCGGCGACAAGCTGACCGACCACGCGGCGGCGACCGACCAGCAGGCTCAGCTGCGCAACTCACTGGTCGAGTCGCAGGTTCGGGGGATGAGCACCGAGCTCACCCGGGTGACCGAGCTGGTGGCCACCCTCCAGCGCGACCGGGCCCAGCAGCACGGCGAGCTCATGAGCCGCCTGACCGAGACATCCAAGGAGAGCCAACGCCTGGCTGACACCACCCAGAGCCTGCGTTACGCCCTGGCCAGCCCCAAGGCCCGTGGGCAGTGGGGCGAGCGCATGGCCGACGACGTCCTGCGCCTTTCGGGGCTGATCGAGGGGGTCAACTACCGGCGCCAGACGGGGGTGAGCGGCGGCGGCATCCCCGACGTGACCTTCCTGCTCCCCGGTGATCGGGTGCTCCACATGGACGTGAAGTTCCCCATCGACAACTACCTGCGCGCTCTCGACGCGGCATCCGACGCCGAGGCGCAGGCGGCGACGACCGGGTTCGTGCGTGACGTCCGCCAGCGGATCAAGGAAGTAACCACCCGCGCCTACATCGATCCCGACACCACCGTCGACTACGTGCTGTTGTTCATCCCCAACGAGAGCGTGTACTCGTTCATCCACGAGCACGACCCGGCCATGGTCGACACCGCCCTGGCCCAGCGGGTGGTGCTGTGCTCGCCGTTCACGTTGTTCGCGGTGCTGGCCGTGATCCGCCAGGCCATGGACGCCTTCCAGGTCGAGCGCACCGGCGACGAGATCCTGCGCTGCCTGGGCAGCTTCACCACGCAGTGGGGCAAGTTCTCCGATCAGGTCGATGTGGTGGCCAAGCGACTCGACAGCACCCAGCGGGCCTACGACGATCTGGCCGGTACTCGCCGCAAGGCCCTGCAGCGCACCATCGACCAGGTCGACGATCTCCGGACCCGTCGGGGGCTGAGCGACCCGGTCAGCGATGACGACGCCGGCGGCCCACCCATCCGTCTGCATTCAATCCCCGAACCGGCGTAGGAAGCGGTCGCTCAAGC
>DHIQ01000174.1:422-2445 GCA_002403895.1 Candidatus Neomicrothrix sp. UBA4742 | reverse complement strand
CGGGCGATGGGGTCCTCGTCGGTAGTCTGCGCCCGTGCCCCGTTTCTATGTCACCACCCCGATCTACTACGTGAACGACGTTCCCCATGTCGGCCACGCCTACACGACGGTGACGGCCGACGCCGTGGCCCGGTGGCATCGCCTGCTGGGAGACGAAACCTTTTTCCTCACCGGTACCGACGAGCACGGCCTGAAGGTGATGCGGGCGGCTCAGGAGCACGGCCTCAGCCCGCAGGAGCACTCCGATCGCACCAGCGCCCGGTTCCGTGAGGCGTGGGACCTTCTCGGGATTACCTACGACGACTACATCCGCACCACCGAGCCCCGCCACGCCCGTTCGGTCCAGTCCTTCATGCAGGCCATCTACGACAACGGGTGGATCTATAAGGACGTCTACAGCGGGCTCTACTGCGTGTCCTGCGAGGCGTACTACACCGAGGACGAGCTCATCGAGGGCACGAACTGCCCCATCCACCTGCGTCCGGTGGAGCACCTGGAGGAGGAGAACTGGTTCTTCAAGCTCTCCGCCTTCACCCAGCCCCTGCTCGACTGGTACGAGGCCAACCCCGATGTCGTGGCCCCGTCCGGCAAACGCAACGAGGCGCTGGGCATCATCCGCCACGGTCTGGCCGACATCTCCATCAGCCGGACGTCCATCGACTGGGGTGTCACCGTCCCGTGGGACCCCGACCACGTCTTCTACGTCTGGTACGACGCGCTCATCAACTACGCCACCGCCATCGGGTTCGGGGACGACCCTGAGCGCTTCGCCGAGTGGTGGCCGGCGGTGCACCACCTCCTGGGCAAGGACATCCTGCGGTTCCATTGCGTGTACTGGCCGGCCATGCTGCTCGCCGCCGGGCTCGAGCCCCCGCACCAGCTGAACGTCCACGGCTTTCTGCTGGTGGGCGGGACCAAGATGTCCAAGACCGGCCTCAACCAGATCTTTCCTGCCGATCTGGTGGCCGACTTCGGCGTCGACGGCTTCCGCTACCACTTCCTGCGCGACGCCCCGTTCGGGCCCGACGGCGACTTCTCCTACGAGGGGATGGTCACCCGGTTCAACAGCGACCTGGCCAACAACCTGGGCAACCTGCTCAGCCGGGTGGCCACCGTGGTCACCAAGAAGTGCGATGGCATCGGCCCGGCGCCGCGCCCGGACAGCCCGCTGGCCTTGGTGGCGGCTGAGGTCTTCGCGGCCACGGCCGAGGCGTGGGAGGCCATCCAACCGTCGCTGGCCCTCGAGGCCACGTGGCGCCTCATCCGGGAGACCAACGCCTACCTCGAGGCCAATGAGCCGTGGAAACTCGAGCCCGGTCCTGAGGTCGACGCGGTGATGGGCGACGCCCTCGAGGCGCTGCGCATCGTCGCCATCCTGGCCACCCCGGCGGTGCCCGGGACCTGCGCCGAGATCTGGCGCCGCATCGGCCTCGACGACACCCCCGCCGAGCAACGCCTGCCCGCTGCCGCCGGGTGGGGCGCCTACCCCGGTGGCCGTGCCGTCGAAAAGGGCGATGCCCTGTTCCCCCGACTCAAGATCGAGAGCTGAGCCGGTGGCACCGCAGTGGACGGACAATCACTGCCACCTGCCCCGCGGTGACGCCGCCGAACAGCCGATTTCCGAGGCGCGTGCCGCCGGGGTGACCCGCATGATCACGGTGGGGACCGACGCCGAGCACTCACGCCACGCCATCGACGTGGCCCGGGCCCATGACGGGGTGTGGGCCACCGTCGGTGTCCACCCCCACGATGCCGCCGAGGGCGTGGACGCCATCCTCCCCCTGCTCGACGAGCCCGAGGTGGTGGCCGTGGGGGAGTGCGGTCTCGACTACTTCTATGACCACTCACCCCGCCCGGCGCAACGTGACGTGTTTGCCGCCCAGATCGCCCTTGCTCACGAACGGGATCTGGCGTTGGTGATCCATACCCGCGACGCCTGGGCGGACACATTCGAGATCCTGGCGGCCGAGGGCGTGCCGGCCAGGACGGTGTTCCACTGCTTCACCGGCGGTCCCGACGAGGC
>DHIQ01000174.1:0-275 GCA_002403895.1 Candidatus Neomicrothrix sp. UBA4742 | reverse complement strand
CTTCACCGGCGGTCCCGACGAGGCCCGCCGGGGACTCGATCTCGGTATCCGGCTGTCGTTCAGCGGGATCATCACCTTCCCCAGCGGGCAGGACCTGCGTGACGCCGCTGCCCTGTGCCCGCTCGATCGCCTGCTGGTCGAGACCGACTCGCCCTACCTCACCCCCGTCCCCCACCGGGGCCAGCCCAATCGGCCGGCGCTGGTGCCGTTGGTCGGAGCCGGAGTGGCCGCGGCCAAGGGTGTCGAGGTTTCCGTGGTGGCCGCGGCCAGCTGGG
>DHIQ01000014.1 GCA_002403895.1 Candidatus Neomicrothrix sp. UBA4742 | reverse complement strand
GTGGTGTCCCATGCCCTCGGGCTCATGCGCACCATCTGCGACCAGCTCGCTTGGTTCGAGCGCGGGAAGTTGCGCATGGTCGGTGACGCCGGCGACGTGATCGACCACTACGTCGCCGAGGTCCAGACCGACCGCCACGACGACGCCGGCGACGATGGGGTCCGGTGGGGCTCGGGCGAGGCGCTCATCGAGCGGATCGAGGTGCTCCGCCCCGACGACCGGTCGACCTCGAAGCTCCAGACCGGCGACGCCGTCACCTTTCGGGTGCACTACCGGGCTCCCCAGCGCGTCGAGCGACCCGTGTTCGGCCTTGCCTTCTACAATCTTGAGGGCGTGCTGGTCAGCGGACCGAACACCCGTGAGGCCGAGGTGGTGCCGGACTTCATCGAAGGAGAGGGCACCATGGATCTCACGGTGGACGCGCTGATGCTGCTGCCCGGCACCTACGACATCTCGGCGTCGCTGTACGACTACGCCATCGTCCACCCGTTCGATTTCCGCCAGCGCGCCGTGCGCTTCGACGTGGACCCCGGCACCCCCCACGAGACGTTCGGCGGGGTCATGTCGCTGAACGGCCGGTGGACGACCGAACCGGGGAGCGGGTCTTGAGTCGTGCCCGCCGGCCCGGGGCCGCGGTGCTGATCGATGTCACCGGCCCTGGCGGGGTGGTCGTCGACGCCGACGAGTTGGCCGCCACCGTGCGGGCGGTCGAGCGACTGACCGTCGACGGTGAGCCGGTGGGGATCGTGCTCGTCGGTCCGTTGCCGGGGGCGCCCCTGACATCTCGACCGGCGGTAGTCGTGTCCGGCGCGGGGCTCACGGGGGGCGCGGCGTTGGCTCGCGGTCTGGCGGCCACCCCAGCCGAACGCATCGCCTACGTGCAACTGGGTGCCCGGCCCGACCCGTCGTGGCTGACCGCCGCCCTCGATCGGCTGGATCATCATCACGAGGCGGCGATGATCGGCAGCACCGCCGTCGACGCCGAGACGGGGGCGGCCCGGCCTCGACCTGCCGGCCTGTCCTTCACCGGCCATCCCCTGCCCTCTTCTCCCTCGACTGTTCCCGTTCTGGCAGCGGAACGTGACGGTGGAGGTCAGATCCCTCTGCCAGGAGGCAAGCTTTCGCGCACGTTGCTGGCCGGGCCGGCATGGGTGGCCCGCCGCGCTGAGATCGAGGCCGTCGGATCATTCGATGAGCACCTCGAGCAGCCCTTCGCCGGCATCGACCTGGCGTGGCGGCTGTGGCTGGCCGGCCGCGAGGTCTTGGTCGACGACGGGCTGATCGTGCCGGTCTCGGCATCGTCTGCCGCAGTCGAGCCCGTCGGTGACGCCACTCGGCAGGCCGAGATCTCGGCGCTGAGCATGATCTACCGCAACTACGACGACGCCAGCCTGGCCGCCGCCCTGCCCGCCGCTCTGGAGTTGAGCCGCGCCCGCCTGGTCGCCCGAGGTGGCGCCGTGGCCGGTGACGGCGACACCGCGGCCGCCGACTTCACCAGCCGGCTGGGTGGGCTGGAAGAGGAGCGCCGCCAGCGTCAGGAGGAGCGTCGCCGTCCCGACGCCGAGATCCTCCACCTGCTGGGCCCGGCTCTGGCCCCTGACTGCACCGACGGCGCGTTCCTCGCCGTGCACGAGGCCACCGTGTCGGCGTCGCCCGACCTGGCTCGTTTCACTGGGCGGCGGCGGGTGGTGGTGGCCACTGCTGACGCCATCACCGCGCGCATGGCGGGGCCCGCCATCCGGGCCTGGCGAGTGGCCTCCGAGCTGGCCCTCGACCACGAGGTCCGCCTGGTCAGCATTACCGTGGCCGAGCTGTCAGACCCGTCGTTTTCGGTCGAGGTAGTACGCCCCGCCGAGATCGACGAGCTCATCGAATGGTGTGACGTCTGCGTGTTCCAGGGTTGGGTGATGGCGGGACGCAAGGCGTTCCATCGCTCCGACAAGGTGTTCGTGGCCGACATTTACGACCCGATGCACCTCGAGCAGCTGGAACAGGCCCGGGACGGCGGAGAGAAGGAGCGCCGACGGGCCGTGCGCGACGCCACCGCGGTGCTCAACGAGCAGTTGCTGCGAGGCGACTTCTTCCTGTGCGCCAGCACCAAGCAGCGCGACCTGTGGTTGGGACATCTCACATCGCTGGGCCGGGTCAACCCCGCCACCTACGACGCCGACCCCAGCTTGGAGCGGCTCATCACGGTGGTGCCCTTCGGCGTGTCCGACGAGCCACCGGTGCGCACGGGCGCGGCCATCAAGGGCGTGATCCCCGGTATCGGCGCCGACGACACCGTCATCTTGTGGGGGGGCGGCGTCTACAACTGGTTCGATCCGCTCACGCTGATCCGCGCCGTCGACCAGCTGCGGATCGAGCGGCCCGAGGTGCGGCTGGTGTTCCTGGGGATGCGCCACCCCAACGCCGACATCCCCGAGATGCGCATGGCCGGCGGGGCTCGCCGGCTGGCTGATGAGTTGGGCCTTACTGGCCGCCACGTGTTCTTCAACGAGGGGTGGGTGCCCTACGGCGAGCGGCAGAACTACCTGCTCGACGCCGACCTGGCCGTGACCACCCATTTCCACCACATCGAGACCGAGTTCTCGTTCCGCACCAGAGTCCTTGACTACTTCTGGGCCGGGCTCCCCACCGTCACCACCAACGGCGACGCTCTGGGCGAGTTCATCGAGCACCGCGGCCTGGGGTTGACGGTGCCGCCCGAGGACGTCGACGCCCTGGCTACCGCGCTGGCCACCCTGCTTGACGACTCGGAACTGGCCGCGGACTGCCGCAAGCGCATCGACGAGATCGTGCCCGAGTTGGTGTGGGCCGAGACGCTGCGCCCGCTGGTGGAGTTCTGCCGGGCGCCCCGCCGGGCTCCCGACCTGATGCAGAAGATGGTGGGCGACGACAGCGACCTGCATCCCACCGAGCTCACGCCGGCCCCCAAAGGGCTGGTCCAGGACCTGCGTCTTGCCGTGCGCTACCTGCGCGAAGGCGGCGTGGGGCTGCTGGCCCGCAAGGTGCGCGACCGCACCATCCGCCTCCTCAAGCGGTGAAGACCTCGAGCAGACGGGTGGCGGCCGCGGTGGGGGAGATCTTGCCGGCGGCCACGTCGGCCTCCAGCGGGGCCACCAAAGCGCCCACCGCCAGGTCGGTGCGGAGTTGGTCTAAGAGCGTGTCCTGCACCTCCGACCACATCCACGCCACCGCCTGGCCTTGGCGTTGCCGCTCGGCCTCACCCGAACCCAGGGTGGCGGCCCGGAACGCCTCGATGGCCTGCCATACCTCGCCGATGCCGGTCCCTTCCAGCGCGGAGCACGACTGGGCCTGGGCCGTCCACGCCGTCCACTTCGGTCGCAGGAGATGCAGGGCGTTGGCATAGTCGGCCTTGGTACGACCGGCGGCCGTCGCGAGATCCCCGTCGGCCTTGTTGACCACCACCAGGTCGGCCAACTCGATGATCCCGCGCTTGATGCCCTGGAGCTCATCCCCGCCACCGGGGGCCACCAACAGCAGGAACAGATCCACCATGTCGGCTACCGCGACCTCGGACTGGCCGACGCCGATCGTTTCGACCACCACCACGTCGAAGCCGGCGGCCTCGCACACCAACATGGCCTCGCGGGTGCGGCGGGCCACCCCACCCAATTGGGTACCGCCGGGGGAGGGGCGGATGAAGGCGTCGGGGTGGCGTGACAGCTCGGCCATGCGGGTCTTGTCCCCCAGGATCGAGCCGCCGGTGCGGGAGCTGGACGGATCCACCGCCAGCACCGCCAACCGATGGCCGAGATCGGCGATCTGTAGGCCGAACGTCTCGATGAACGTCGACTTGCCCACGCCAGGCGAGCCGCTGATCCCGATGCGGACCGAATCGCCGGTGGCGGGCAGCAGCGCCTCCAGCACGGTCGTGGCCTGCTGGCGGTGGTCCGGCCGGGTCGACTCGACCAGGGTGATGGCCCGCGCCAGCGCCCGGCGATCGCCGTCGCGTATCCCGGCGATCAGCTCGTCAGCGGATTCGCCCATGCCGCGTCAGCCGCGCCGTTCGCGCACGAGGCTCAGCACCTTGCGGGCGGCGTCAGGGATGTTGGTCCCCGGCCCGAAGATGGCGGCCACGCCGGCGGCGTAGAGGGCGTCGTAGTCCTGCGGTGGGACGACGCCGCCGACGACGACGACGACATGGTCGGCTCCGGCGTTAGCCAGGGCGTCGATGAGCTGCGGCACCAAGGTGAGGTGGCCCGCGGCCTGACTCGACACCCCGACGACGTGGACGTCGTTCTCGACGGCGTCGCGTGCGGCCTCGGCCGGTGTCTGGAACAGGGGACCGACGTCGACATCGAAGCCCAGGTCGGCGAAAGCGGTGGCGATGACCTTGGCCCCGCGGTCGTGGCCGTCCTGGCCCATCTTGACCACGAGCATGCGGGGGCGGCGCCCCTCGGCGGCGGCGAAGGCTTCGATGTCGCTCTGGATGGCCTCGAACTCCTCGTCACCCTGATACGCCGCGCCGTACACTCCCGAGATGCTACGGACCTCAGCACGGTGACGGCCGAATACCTCCTCCATGGCGTCGGAGATCTCGCCCACGGTGGCGCGGGCCCGGGCCGCCTCGATGGCCAGGGCGAGCAGGTTGCCGTCGCCCCGGGCACCGTCGGTGAGGGCAGTGAGAGCGATCTGGCAGGCGGCCTCGTCACGCGACGCCCGCACCCGTTCCAGCTTGGCGATCTGTTCCTCGCGTACCTTGGTGTTGTCGATGCTGAGGACCTCCACCAGCTCGACGTCGTCGGGCACGTAGGTGTTCACGCCGACCACCACATCGTCACCCCGGTCGACGCGGGCCTGGCGCCGGGCCGCCGATTCCTCGATGCGCAGCTTGGGCATGCCTGACTCGACGGCCTTGGTCATGCCCCCCAGCGACTCGACCTCCTCGATGAGGGCCCAGGCCTTGGTCACCAGCTCGTGGGTGAGCGCCTCGATGTAGTAGCTGCCGCCCAGCGGATCGACGACGTGGGTGATGCCGGTTTCTTCCGCCAGGATCAGCTGGGTGTTGCGGGCGATTCGAGCGCTGAACTCGGTGGGCAGGCCGAGCGCTTCGTCGAAGGCATTGGTGTGAAGGCTCTGGGTGCCACCGAGGACAGCGGCCATGGCCTCCACCGCGGTGCGCACCACGTTGTTGTAGGGGTCCTGCTCGGTGAGCGACACCCCCGAGGTCTGGCAGTGGGTGCGCAGCATGAGCGACTGGGGCTTGCGTGGCTCGAACTGGGACATGACCCGATGCCACAGCAGGCGAGCGGCGCGCAGCTTGGCGATCTCCATGAAGAAGTTCATGCCGATGGCGAAGAAGAAGCTGAGCCGGCCAGCGAACTCGTCCACGTCGAGACCCTGCGCCAGCGCCGATCGCACGTACTCCACGCCGTCGGCGATGGTGAAGGCCAGCTCCTGTTCGGCCGTGGCCCCCGCCTCCTGCATGTGGTAGCCGGAGATCGAGATGGAGTTGTACCGAGGCATGTTGCGGGCGGTGTAGGTGATGATGTCGGCCACGGCCCGCATACTGGGCGCCGGCGGGTAGATGTAGGTGTTGCGCACCATGAACTCTTTGAGGATGTCGTTCTGGATCGTGCCGCTGAGCTCGTCCTGGGAGACGCCCTGTTCCTCACCGGCCACCACGAACATGGCCAAGACGGGGATCACCGCGCCGTTCATGGTCATCGACACCGACATCTTGTCGAGAGGGATGCCGTCGAACAGGATCTTCATGTCCTCGACCGAATCGATGGCCACCCCGGCCTTGCCCACGTCGCCCACCACCCGGGGATGGTCGCTGTCGTAGCCCCGGTGGGTGGCCAGGTCGAACGCCACTGACAGCCCCATCTGCCCGGCGGCCAGGTTGCGGCGGTAGAACGCGTTGGACTCCTCCGCGGTGGAGAACCCGGCGTACTGGCGGATCGTCCACGGCCGGTTGGCGTACATCGAGCCGCGCACCCCGCGCACGAATGGAGCGAAGCCGGGCAGGTTCTCCCGCTGGTCGCTGGGCACCCCGGCCAGGTCGTCCGACGTGTACAGAGGCTTCACGTCGATGCCCTCGGGGGTGGGCCAGATGAGGCCGTCGCTATCGGCCCCCTTCAGCTCCTTGGAGACCAGGGCCTTCCAGTCATCGACCCCCGGGTAATCCCCGCTGGCTGCGGATGCAGGCTGCTCGCTCACCGCGCCAGCCTACGAGGTGGCCGACGCCGACAAGAAAAGCGCCCGCTCGGTGCGGTGCGGTCACTGCGGTGGCCCGGTGGCATGCTGCCCCGGTGAGTGAACCGGCCGCCTCCGATCCGACGACGCCCTGCTTTCAATTCGTCGACGTGTCGTTGCAGGCTCCGGGGGGCGAGGCGATTCTCTCGCGGGTCGATGCCTCTGTCGCGTCGGGGGGCGTCACCGTCCTGGTGGGCCCGTCGGGTTCGGGCAAGTCGACCCTGCTCCGGCTGTGCAACCGGCTAGAGGTGCCGACCACCGGCCACGTGCTGTTCCGCGGGAGGGATGTGGCTGGGCTCGACCCCCTGGCTCACCGCCGTCGGGTGGGCATGGTCTTCCAACGGCCCACATTGTTCGCCGGCACGGTCCGCGACAACTTGTTGGTGGCCGAACCCGGCGGCACTGATGAGGACTTCCAGGCCGTGCTCGAACGCGTCGTGCTCGACGGCTCGTTCCTGGACCACACCGCCGATGACCTTTCGGTGGGCGAGGCCCAGCGGGCCTGCATCGCCCGTGCCCTGCTGACGCGGCCCGAAGTCCTGTTGATGGACGAGGCCACCTCGGCCCTCGACCCTGACGCCCGCCGCGCCATCGAACGCCTGGCGCTCGATCTGGTGGAAGGGGGCCTCACCTTGTTGTGGGTGACTCACGACCTCGAGCAGGTCCGGCGCCTCATCGGCGAGCAGATCGACCGGGTGCTCGTGGTACTCGGCGGACGCGTGGCCGCTCCCGACGAGGCCGCGACCTTCCTCGCTGACCGCGACCCCGACACCGCATGACTACGGAACGCTGAAGCTGACCGGCCGACGCACCAAACCCCGGAGGTTCCATGGAGAGCGCATCGAGCATTGGCTGGGGTGGGCTGGTTGCATCGCTCACGTTGGTGGTCGTGGCCCTGGTGTTGTCGTGGCGCATGAAGCTCGGCCTCGAGCGGTCCATGTTGTGGTCGTGCGCGCGGGCGGGGGTGCAGTTGCTGCTCACCGGTTGGGCGCTCACCTTGGTGCTCAAGCCGGAGGCGTCCATCGCCTGGTCGTGGGCGTGGGTGGTGGCCATGGTCGGCGTGGCCGGCCTGACCGTGCGCAACCGGGCCGGCGATGTCCCGTCCATCCTGCCGTTGGCCCTGATCGCCACCGCCACCGTGGGAGCGGTGAGCCTGGGGGTGATCTTCGGCTTCCACATCTTCCCCATCGAGTCGCGCACGGTGATCCCGTTGGCCGGGATGATGATCGGCAACTCGATGACGTCGGTGGTGGTCGCCGCCCGTCGGGTGACGGGCGAGCTGTCGGACAAGCGGCTGGAGGTGGAAGCCCGTCTGGCGCTCGGCCTGTCGTGGAAAGAGGCGTCACGGCCCTACCTGCGGGAGGCGATGCGCACGGCGATGATTCCCCAGATCGAGTCGACCAAGGCCGTGGGCCTCGTGTTCCTGCCCGGGGCCATGACCGGCCTGATCCTGGCCGGGGTGAGCCCGGTCGACGCCGTGCAGGTACAACTGGCCCTCATGTATCTCATCCTCGGGTCGGTGGCGACCAGCGTGACCGTGGTGGCGGTGGGCCTGACCCGCCGGCTCTTCACCGACGACAGCCGTTTGGTGCGCTTGGTGAGAGTGGGTTGATGGACGCCCGATAGCCTCTCGGCCATGCCCAAGCGCTTTGTGATCATCGGTGGGGGACCGGCGGGGAACCAGGCCGCCACCTACGCGGCTCGGCTCGGGGCCGAGGTGACCCTCATCGAGCGCGACATCGTGGGAGGCGCCGCGCATTTATGGGACTGCATCCCGTCGAAGGCGATGATCGCGACCGGCGGCGCGCTCTCGCAGATCAACAGCGCGCCCGGCATGGGCATCACCGACGTGGCGGCCAGCCTCGATTTCGACGCGCTGCGAAACCGGATCGGGGCCATCGAGGAGAAGCTGCGCTCGTCGGTTGTCGGGCTCCTGGAGAGCCAGGGCGTGCGCATGGTCCCGGGAAGTGGACGGTTGGTCGGCCCCCACCAGGTGGTGGCGGACACGGCGACGGGCTCCGAGGAGTTCGAGGCCGACGTGATCTTGCTGAGCACCGGGAGCCGCCCCCGCATCCCCGACTGGGCCCCCATCGATGGGCAGCGGGTGCTCACCACCCGCGATGCCTACCCCCCTGAGGAGCTGCCGGAGCATCTGGTGGTCGTCGGGTCGGGCGTCACCGGCGTCGAGTTCGTGCACATGTTCTCGTCGTTCGGCTGCCAGGTCACCCTCATCGTGAGCCGCCAGCAGGTCCTCCCCCAAAAGGACCCTGAGGTGGCCGCCGCCCTGGAGGAGGACTTCCTGCGCCGGGGCGTGCGCCTGTACATGGGGGCCCGGGCCATCGGCATCGATGTCGACGGCGACAAGGTGACCGTGCGCTGCGACGACGGGCGCACGGCGGCGGGCAGCCACGCGCTGTTGGCCATCGGTTCCATCCCCAATTCCGAAGGGCTCGGCCTGGACGCCGCCGGGGTCAAGACCGACGGCGGCTACGTGGTCGTCGACCACAACTGCCTGTCCTCGGTGCCGGGCATCTACGCCGCCGGGGACCTGTCGGGCAAGCTCCCGCTGTCGTCGGTGGCGGCCATGCAGGGACGCAAGATCGCCGAGCACGCCATGGGCCTGCACGCCGGCCCCCACCGCCACCTCGACTACGAGAAGGCGGCCTCGGCCATCTTCACCGTGCCTGAGATCGCCGATGTGGGCCTGGCCGAGGCCGACGCGTTCGCCTCGGGCCGCAAGATCCGGGTGACCAAGGTGCCCTTCTCGGCCAACGCCAAGGCCCTGATCGAAAACGATCCCCGCGGGTTCGTGAAGATCATCTCGGACCCCGCAACCGGGGTGGTGCTGGGCGGGTCGATCGTGGGCCGCCACGCGGCGGAATTGATCTCGGTGATCGCCCTCGCCGTCACCGCTGGGCTCCGGGTCACCGACATCGTCGAGAGCCTGCTGGTGCACCCTGCATTGGCGGAGGCCCTGGCTGACGCCGCCGAATGAGCATGCTGCCGGAAGGTCCGCCCCGCCCGCAGGCGGCCACCGACTTCCCACCGAAAGGACCAAACTCCCTGGCCTCGACCGCCGAGCGAGGGGCGGCGCGCCTCATTGACCTGCTGATCGAGTCGGTTCCCGTGCTCATCATCTTCATCGTGTGGGCCCTGCGGTCGGACCCGCGGGTGGACCAGTTTCCCCGTTGGTCCCTGTTCGTCTTCATCCTCGGTGCCGTCGCGTACGAGACCGCGTTTGTGGGTTGGCGGGGGCAGAGCCTGGGCAAAGTTCTGCTCGGGGTGCGAGTGGCCCGCCTGCTGGACGGCTCGAAGCCGGAGACGTCCTGGTCGGCGATGCGGGTGTTGTTGCCCTGCGCACTGCTGGCGATTCCCGTCGTGGGACCGGGCCTGTACCTGTTCGTGTACCTGTGGGCGGTCGTGACCCCGATGCGCCGAGGCGTCCACGACAGCGCGTCGGGCACCGTGGTCGTCCGCGCCCGCTGACCAACCGGCCTGACGTCCAGGCCTTGCATGCCAGGGCCGCCCCCGCCGAACTCAACGGCCGACCACGCAAGACCCTCCAATGGATGACACCATCAGAGCGATTCGCCCCAAGTCGTTGCGTCCACCGCTTGAACCCAAGGGTCTCGATCTACGCAAGGTTGAGGGAGGAGCGGCGGGTCCAGGCCTCCTGGAGGGTGGCGATGACCTCCTCGGGCTGGCGCGTCACCCGTCGCCATGTCAGCCGGATCGGTAGCCACCCGGCCAGTACGAGTTCGTTCTGACGATCGTCATCCCAGTGGAGTTGGAGTGATGTGCCGTGGACGAAAAGCCCGTCGCACTCGATGAGGAGTAGCACCTGTGGCCAGGCCAGGTCCAGATAGACGGTGGTGTCCCTCAGGGCGACGGGGTACTGCCTTTCGGGCTCGGGCAGGCCGGCCCGGCGGGCGAGACGGAGGACGATCGATTCGAACTCGCTTGCCGTCGGCACGTAGTTGCCGGCGCGTTCTTCGACCAAAGGGCGGAGAAGAGAGATGCCGGGCTTGCCCTTCCGTGCGAATCGGCCGAAGCGCTCAGCGAGTTGGTCGGAAGTGAAGAGCTTGCGGCGTAGTCCGTCCTCCATCGCCTGTTCTACGCGCCGGGCTGGACTCACAGAGGCGAGGTCGAGCACCGTCCGGAGCGGTGAGGTGATCGGTATTCCTGCAAGCTGACGGCGATCAATCGAGAGGATGTCACGAGCCTCATGGACCTTGACCGTGTGGTCCCGCGGGCGGCGCGCCCACCGATCGGTGAGCACCTCGAAGGGCGCCGTTTCGTATCCGTCCAGCTGCCAGCCGAGCGCGGCCGCTCGGTGGGACAGAAGCGCGCCGGGACCGCCCGTCCAGCAGGCAAGCAACGCGCGCTGTTCCCAGGTGTTGACCGAGCCGCTCACTCGGTACGTCTCGGGCCCGACGCGCTCTAGCATCTTGTTTTGTACGCGCCGCTGCAGGGCCGAGTGACTGATTCCCTCGGCGAGGGCCTCGCGTCGAAGCACCAGACCGTGGTGGGTCGCCGCGAGGGCAGCTAGAAGTTCGTTGGTGCGTGGTCCGTCCACCGGATCCCCACTTCCGGCGTAGATCGGGGCCGGAAACCGA
>DHIQ01000246.1:2311-2617 GCA_002403895.1 Candidatus Neomicrothrix sp. UBA4742 | reverse complement strand
CCCTTGACCAGCCGTACCCGAGATCCGGGACCGACGAGTTTGGTCAGGTCCTGCGGTGTTCGTCGTAGCATCGCCTGGATGGCGACCCCGATGTCGGGGTACTGCTTCCGGAGCGCGAAGAGCACGTCCAGGGTGGCGTCAACCGTGGCGTGATCCTCCATGTCCAACGTCATCCGGGCCCCGGCCCTATACGCAGCGGCGGCGATCCTGCTCGCCTCGCGTAACGCGAAGTCCGGTCCGTACGTGGCGTCGCCGTCGGGCCCGATTAGCGATAGGCCAACGGCGGAGAGCTTGACGGACACCTCG
>DHIQ01000246.1:0-2059 GCA_002403895.1 Candidatus Neomicrothrix sp. UBA4742 | reverse complement strand
CGCGGCCGCGGCTTCCTCCTCGGTGGTGTCTTCCCCCAGATAGTCGAGGGTGGCATGGAGCCCGTTCCGGCTGATGCTTCTAACCGCTTCCACAGCCGATGACGTCTTCTCCCCGGCAACGAATCTCTGCACCACAGCACGCGTGACCGGCCAGCGCATCATGGCGCGACGAGTCGTCTGGCTACCTGACAGGGCCACAATGGGTTTACGCAACAAGTTCATGCATCACCTCAAGCGATCGACGCGGCGTGGGGGTGTTGGGTAAGTCGCTTGACGACTTCCGCTGCCATGACAAGGTCCTGCCAAGCCATGCCAACGCTCTTGAACACGGTCGGTCCATTCAAGGTCCACTGCTCGTGGGCTGCCACCTTGGGCAGATCCAAGATGGTGGCGGGGTTCAGCACGCCAGACTTCACCGCGAGGACAACATCACCGGCCTCGCGCAGTGCGGTTGCACGGTCCTCGACGACCACCATCGCTCGGCCCATCAATCGGTCGTCCAGCTCGCGGTCGGCAGGGCTGTGGCTGCCCACCGCCACCACACAAGCGTGGTCCTTCACGAGATCCCCATCGAAGAGAGGTGTGGCCGCCGACGTGGCGCAGACAACGATGTCGGCCAGGGCAACCGACTCGGCGTCCCCCGGGCGGGCCTCGCAGCCTTCGGAACGCAACCGCTCAACCAGATTCGCCGTACGGCCAGCGTCACGCCCCACCACGACGACCTCGCTGATGGGTCGCACTGAACTGACGGCCCGCACGTGGCCCCACGACTGTGGCCCATTGCCGAAGACGGTGAGCGTGCGCGCCTCGAGTGGGGCCAGACGTGCCACGGCGTAGGCCGATACGGCGGGCGTTCTCACCGTTGTCAGGGCGGTCCCATCGAGCATCGCCAGGGGCGTCAACGTGGCCGCATCCATCAGGATATAGACGGCCTGGATCCTCGGCAGCCCCCGAACCGGGTTGCCAGGGGCGACCGAGGCAACCTTGATCCCCACGCGCTCGGCAACTTCCGAGGGCATCAGAAGGAGCTCACCAGCGCCGACCGGCACTCCGACCCTGCTCGGGTCCGCGGAAGGGTCGAGACCCGCACTTAGGGCCAATCCGACGGCCTCGACGGCGTCCACCCAGGGCAGGACACGGAAGATCGTGTCGGCGTCGACCCACGGCACCCGCCAGCTCACAGCGGCATACCACCCTGCACCACGACCCGCTCTCGGTCTGTGGACCAGATCAACGACGGGTCCTCGAACGGGTTCCCGTCCAGGATGACGAGGTCGGCCACGGCGCCGGGTTCGACCCTGCCCAGGTCGTTGCGCCCGATTAGCTGGGCGTTGACCGAGGTCGCAGACCGAAGAGTCTCTAGTGGTCCCGCGACATCAACCTGCAGCCGGAGGCCATGCAACTGCTCCTCTTCTAGAGTCCCCATCAGGTCGGTGCCGAACCCCACCTTCACGCCCGCCTCCAGAGCGAGTTCGACAGCGCGCTGCCCGGCCTCGAGCACTTCACGGTTCTTCGCCAGCGACACCGGCGCCATACCCAGATCGGCACCCTTGCGGTCCATCGCGTCGTAGGTCGCCAGGGTCGGGACGAGGAAGGCGCCGTGCTGTGCCATCAGCTCCGCCGTTTCCTGGTCCAGGAGATTCCCATGCTCGACGCAGCGCACCCCGTTGACAACCGAGTGGACGATGGCCTCCGGGGAGTAGGCGTGGGCAGCCACATAACTGCCGCGACGAGTTGCCTCCTCGGTCACGACCCGGACTTCGTCCGCTGAGTACTGCGGGATGCGCAACGGATCGGTGAGGGAGACCACGCCACCTGAGGTCATGATCTTGATGGCATGGGCACCCCGCCTGAACCGCTCCCGCACGGCACGGCGCAAGGGGTCGACACCGTCCACGATTTCGCCGGCATGCCCGCCGCACGCGCACAACTCCAGGTCAGCCGGTCGCGGGTCGCCATGTCCGCCCGTCTGGGTCAACGCCGGGCCGGTGTAGAGGTACCGCGGGGAAGCAAGCAGCCGCTGGTCGATGGCCTTGGCGAGTCCCGGGTCTCCGCCTGC
>DHIQ01000274.1:641-6170 GCA_002403895.1 Candidatus Neomicrothrix sp. UBA4742 | reverse complement strand
CGGTGTTTGCGGTTCTCGAACTCCTCCTCGAGGGTGTCGGCGCGGAACCGCTTGTGGCACTGGAGACATTCGGTCAGCGGGTCGGTGAACACCCCGACGTGGCCGGAGGCGACCCAGACCTGACGTGGCAGGATCACCGACGAGTCCAGCCCGACGATGTCGTCGCGGGCCGTGACGACCTGGCGCCACCACTGCTTCTTGATGTTCTCCTTGAGCTCGACGCCCAGGGGGCCGTAGTCCCAGGCGGCACGGGTGCCACCGTAGATCTCGCCACAGGGGAAGACGAAACCCCGCCGCTTGGCGAGGCTGATGACGTTGTCCAGGGTGCTTGCCACCGAGATACTCCAGTTCTGTGCTCGCGGGTCAGCCCGCGCGGGCCACCCGGCTGGTGACCCGTGAGGGGTAACGCTACCTGCTGCGGGGGAGGTTCTGCCCCACGACTTCCGGGTCGTCGAACGCGCTCGGCTCGTCGATCGCCAGGGCCAGGAAGGGCCACAGGACCGGCCGGTTCGCAGATCCGAGCGCGCGCCTGTACGACCCCACGTCGCGCCACGTGGTGACCAGGACCCACAGCTCGGGATCGTCGAGGTTGACACCGAAGTGCAGGTCAATGAGGCCGGGCTGGGTCCTGAACAGCTCGACCGCCGGTCCCGCGTACCCCTCGAACTCGGCACGGTGACCCAGGGCGACACGGAATCGGGTCACGGCCAGCACGCGATCAGGGTACGGGAGCCGGGCCACCTGCCGACAGGGCTGCCCCCGGCTGGGCCGTGCCACGAGCCGGCAGCCCACGTTGCGTGTCGCAAATGGCCGGAAACACAGACGCCGATGCGCGTCTCATCGCAGGATGGGGCCATGACCCTCCTCTACACGAACCCACTGGCAGGTCCCACCGACATGGCGGGCTTCGTCCTCGAGGGCGACGGTCGAGTGTCCTTCCCGGAGGGGCGGATGCGTCTCGAGTCCACCGGTGCGGCGGAGGACGGGCGGTCGAGCAACATCGTCTACTGGTGCCCTGAGGTCTTCGGCGACGGGATAGAGGTGAGCTGGGACTTTCGGCCACTGCGGGAGCCAGGCTTGGCGATCATGTTCTTCGCCGCCGCGGGCCGAGCCGGCGAGGACCTCTTCGACCCTTCGCTGCCTGTTCGCACGGGGCCCTATGACCAGTACCACTCGGGTGCCATCAACGCCTATCACATCTCGTACTTCCGTCGGCGGTGGCCCGACGAGCGCCGCTTCCACACGTGCAACCTGCGCAAGTCCCATGGGTTCCATCTCGTCGCGCAGGGCGCCGACCCTCTGCCCGACGTTGGCGATGCCGAGGGCGCCTACCGCGTCCGGCTCACCCTGGACACGGGGCGAGTGACCTTCGCCATCGACGGGCTGCGGCTGCTCGACTGGACGGACGACGGGGGCCTCGGTCCCGTCCTCTCGACGGGCCGCCTCGGCCTTCGGCAGATGGCCCCCCTCGTGGCCGAGTACTCGAACCTCGAGGTTCGGACTTGTGGACCTCTCAGGAAACCTTGACTTCTGAATCGTTCCACCGTAATCTTTGGGAAACCTTTTTCAATCGGAGGGATGGCAATGATGCCACGGAAAGCGCTTCCCGCCGCACCGGCGCACGCCCCGGGAATGGTGTCCGCAGCCGTCTCGGCACTGGAATGGGTCCCGCTGGCGATCATCCTCAACGCCCTCGTGCTACTCGGCACGCTGGCCGGCCTCGTCGTGCTCGGCCTGGGACCCAGCCTCGTGGCCGCCTCGACGGTGGCCCGGGCTCACGTCCGGGGCGACCTGCCCCCTGTCTGGTCGACCTTCTGGCGCACATGGCGCGCCGAGCTGGTGCCCGGCACGGTGGCCTTCCTGCCTCTACTGACCCTTCTGATCATGGCGTGGGTGAACCTGTCCGTCGTCGCGGGCGGCTCCCTCGCCTGGCTGCTGCCCCTGGCATGGCTGATGGTCGGCGTCCTCGCCGTCGCCTGTGCCTGGCTGGCCCCGTTGAGGGCTCACTACGATCTCTCGCCCCTGCGTTCCGCCCTCACGGCCCTCCGCATGGTGCTCGCCCGGCCTCTGCCGTCTGTCCTGCTCCTGCTCGCGACCGCTGCAGTCGTGTACGTCACGTCGTACTGGGTCATCCTGGCGCCCCTCGTGTCGGTCGGTGGCGCGGTCATCATCACCACCTACGTCGCCACCCGAACGTTCGACGACAACGAGGTGAAGCTCGCCCAACCCTCCCGCCGTGACGATCCAGGCCTCGGCCTGCCGTCCGAACCCCTTCGCATGAAGTAACACCCCACGAAAGGATCACCGATGATCTCCCGTCGTACCCTGCTCGGCTCCGGAGCCGCCCTCGGCGCTGCCAGTGCCCTAGCGGCCTGCTCGAAGAACTCGTCGTCCTCCACCAGCGGTGGGCTCGACACGCTGACGATCATGGCTCCCGTGCTCACCGGCCAGACGCCGGCGGCCGATGGCAAGCTGCAGAAGGCCATCGAGGACTTCAGCGGCAAGAAGCTCGCCATGACCTGGGTTCCCAACTCCGACTATGGCAGCAAGACCAACGTGATCCTCGCCGGCTCGGAGCTTCCCGAGCTCATGGTGATCCAGGGAAAGACGCCCACGTTCGTCCGTTCGGCACAGGCCGGCGCCTTCTGGGACCTCACCGGCCGGCTTGAGAAGTACCCGAACCTGAAGCCCGTCGACACCACTGCGGCGGCGGTCAAGAGCGCCACGATCAACGGCAAGCTGTACGGTGTACCCCGCCTGCGCGACCCCATGCGCACCGGCGTGATCCTGCGCAAGGACTGGCTCGCGAAGCTCGGCCTCTCGATGCCGAAGTCGACCGACGACCTCTACGGGATCGTGAAGGCCTTCAGCGAGCGGGACCCGGACGGCAACGGCCAGAAGGACACGTACGGCCTGATCATCCCGAAGTGGCCCGGGGGTTACGGCACGGCCAGCCCGTACGACGTGTTCGAGACGTGGTTCGGCGCCCCGAACGCCTGGGGTGAGCGCAGCGGCAAGCTGGTCCCCGGCTTTGACACGCCCGAGTACCTGCAAGCCGACCAGTTCCTCAAGAAGTGGGTGGACGAGAAGCTCATCAACCCGGACTTCGCCACGCTCGACTCGGCCAAGTGGAACGACCCGTTCTTCAACGGCAAGGGTGGGGTCATCGTCGACGTCACGTCGCGCGGCCAGGTGATCGGCAACCTGTTCAAGCAGCAGCACCCGAGCAACTACATGGACTACGTGGCCATGACCGGGAACCTGACGGGGCCCTCCGGCAAGCTGTACGCCTACCCCACGATCGGGTACGCAGGCTTCATCTCGGTCTCGCGCCAGTCGATCAAGACCGAGGCACAGCTCGACCAGGTGCTGCAGTTCCTCGACAAGATGTCGAGCAAGGAGGGCCAGATCCTCGAGAACAACGGGATCTCGGGTCTCAACTTCACCCCCGACGGCACCTACTCGGTCGCAATCAAGGGCGGCGACGCCGACGTCGTCACGAATGACACCCAGTCGTTCGCCCAGATCGGCACGAACACCAACGGGTTCATGGGCTACACCGCGAAGCCCGCTATCCCGGCCGAGCAGGCCTTCTACGAGGATCGGCTCAAGTTCCAGGCAGCCGACTTCAAGTCCGCCGTGCAGAACCCGGCCAACGCGCTGGTCAGCGACACGTACACCGCCAAGGGAGCTCAGCTCGACCAGATCATCGCGGATGCGCGCCTGAAGTACATCGCGGGGCAGCTGAGCCTCGACCAGTACCAGGCCGAGATCAAGCGCTGGCACACAGAGGGCGGCGACCAGGTCATCTCGGAGATGAACGACCTCTACGCCAAGTACAAGTAAGCCCTACGCCACACGTAGCCCACAGGCCCTGGGCGCATCGCCGGACGGGATGCGCCCAGGGACCCCAGCCCTACTCCTCCCACCGACAGTGAGGACGCATGAGCACTCCGACGATGGACGCTGACGACGTCTCGAACGCCGCCAAGCGCAAGGTCAGCGTGCTGACCAAGCTCAACCACTACAAATGGCTCTACCTGATGCTCATCCCGGGCATCGCCTACTTCGCCGTGTTCAAGTACGCGCCGATGTATGGGATCACGATCGCCTTCCAGGACTACCTGCCGTTCCTCGGGTACTCGGGCAGCCCGTGGGTAGGGTTCAAGCACTTCCAGGCGCTGTTCTCGGGCCCGGACTTCCCGCGCATCATGGGCAACACCCTGATCCTGGCCGCGCTCCACGTACTGATCACGTTCCCTGCGCCCATCATCGTCGCCCTGCTCCTCAACGAGCTGCGCATCGGATGGTTGAAGCGGGCCGTCCAGTCGAGCATCTACATCCCGCATTTCCTGTCGTGGACGATCGTCGCGTCGCTGACTTTTCTTCTCTTCGGCCTCGATCCCGGCCCGATCACGAAGGTCGCGTCCTCGCTGCTCGGCCACCAGGTCGACTTCCTCGCCGACCCCGCGTGGTTCCGGCCGCTGATCATCCTCCAGTCGCTGTGGAAGGGCACGGGCTGGGGAACGATCATCTACCTCGCCGCCCTGACCGGCGTCGACCCCAACCTGTACGAGGCGGCGCGCATCGACGGGGCGAGCCGGTGGCGCCAGATGTGGCACATCACCCTGCCGGCCATCCGGTCGACGGTCGTCGTCATGGCAATCCTGCTCACGGGCAACCTGCTGGACACCGGCTTCGAGCAGATCTACCTCATGACGAACTCCCTGAACCGCTCCGTCGCCGACGTGTTCGACACCTACGTGTACATCATGGGCATCACGCAGGGCGCGTTCAGCTACTCCACTGCCGTCGGGCTCTTCAAGGCCGCCATCGGGATCGTACTGATTTTCGGGGCGAACTGGCTCGCCCGCAAGTCCGGCCAGAGCGGGCTCTTCTGATGAGGTCACCCATCGCGGCCATGACGGCCCCCGTCACGCGGCGCAAGCTCAACCACTACGGCTCGGCCGGCAGCCGCGTCTTCGACACCCTCAACGTCGTACTTCTCATCATGCTGGGTCTCCTCACGATTCTGCCGTTCATCTTCGTCATCGCGGGATCGTTCTCCCACGACGCGGAGATCTCGCAGCGAGGGTTCTTCCTCTGGCCCGAGGCAGCGACTCTCGAGACCTACCGGTTCGTGTTCTCGACCCCGGTCTTCCCGAGAGCCCTCGCCATCACGATCGGCGTGACCGTCGTCGGCACGCTCGTCCAGGTCCTGATGACGTTCCTCATGGCGTACCCGCTGTCACGGCGCGCACTGCCCGGCCGCAACATGATCCTGAACCTCGTGATCTTCACCATGGTGTTCTCCGGCGGCATGATCCCCACGTTCCTCGTGGTTCGCGACCTCGGCCTGATCGACACCTACTTCGCCCTCTTCCTGCCGCTGGCGATCAACCCGTTCTACCTGATCATCGTGAAGAACTTCTTCCAGGAGCTGCCCGAGGAGCTCCAGGAGGCCGCACGGATCGACGGCGCCACTGAGGTCGGGGTGTTCTGGCGGATCATCCTGCCGCTGTCGAAGCC
>DHIQ01000274.1:0-377 GCA_002403895.1 Candidatus Neomicrothrix sp. UBA4742 | reverse complement strand
GATCATCCTGCCGCTGTCGAAGCCCATCCTGGCGACGTTCGCCCTCTTCTACGCTGTCGGCATCTGGAACGACTACATGTCACCGCTGCTCTACATCAACGACTCGACCAAGTGGACGCTCCAGATGTTCGTACGTCAGGTCACGATCTCGGCCGAGGCACTCGGCAACCTCGACCCCAACTACGTGCCACCGGCACAGTCGCTCAAGTTCGCCGTCATCGTCGTGGCGACGCTGCCGATCCTCATGTTCTACCCCTTCCTCCAGAAGCACTTCACGAAGGGGATGCTCATCGGCTCCGTCAAGGGCTGACCCCCGACCACCCCCAAGAAAGGACCAAAGAATGAAACGTCGAACCTTCCTCGGACTGTCGAGCGCC
>DHIQ01000151.1:3999-7524 GCA_002403895.1 Candidatus Neomicrothrix sp. UBA4742 | reverse complement strand
GCGTTGCTTCGCGACGATCAGGTCGATCTCCCCCGCCCGTGAGCATTCCGGTTCGGCCTGGTCGGGGCGGTGCAGGAGGACCACGACGTCGGCGTCCTGCTCGAGCCCGCCCGTCTCGCGAAGGTCCGCCATGGCCGGTTTCTTGTCGTCGCGCTTCTCCGGGCCACGGTTCAGCTGCGCGGCCGCGATGATGGGGATCCCCGCTGACTTCGCGAGGATCTTCAGGCCACGGGAGAACTCCTCGAGGCCGAGGCGGCGGTCGATCTTCGGGTTCGTGTGCGCGAGCTGGATGTAGTCGACGACGACCATCGCGGGCTTGATCCGGGCCACGGAGGAGGCGATGTCGGCGAGGGAGACGTTGGGGTTGTCAAGGATGTGCAGCGGGGCGTCCGCGAGCCTCGTGCGGGCGGCGGCGAGGCGCTCCCACTCGAGAGCGCTGAGGGTGTTCTGCTGGATGTGGGTGAGGTTCACGCGGGCCTCAGCGGCGAGGATGCGGTGGATGATCTCCGTCGCGGACATCTCGAGGGAGTGAATGACGGTGGTCTGCCCGCGGCGCAGGGCGGCAGTGCGGGCGATCTCCACGCACACCACCGACTTGCCCACCGATGGTCGGGCCGCGATCAGGATGAACTGCCCCGGGGCGGCGGGGAGCAGCACCCGGTTCAGGTCGGCCCACGGCCACGGGATCCCCACCCCCGACCCGGCTTCGATGGAGTCGATCGCGTCGTCGATCAGGTCCCCGATGAGGCTCTTGGACTGGGACGGGTCGGGCCGGTACGCGGCGGTGAGCTCGGCCTGTGCGGTGAGGGCGAGGTCCGCTGCTGTGCCTTCCGAGCCCTCCGCGAGCTGGGTCAGGCGTACCCCGGTGAGGAGGATCCGCCGGCGGGCCGCGGTCTCCCGCACGATCCGCGCGTGCCAGGCCGCGTTCACGGTCGTCGTGACCGCGTGTACAAGGTCTGCGAGGTGCATCATCCCCCCGGCGCGTTCGAGGGTGCCGTCTTGCCCCATGCGTGCTGCGACGGTGATCGGGTCGACCGGTTCACCGGCGGCGTGGAGGGCGCCGATGGTGTCCCAGATGGTTTCGTTCGCCGGGGAGTGGAAGTCGTCCCCCACGAGCATCGCGGCGACGTCGGCAAGCGCTGCCGGGGACGACATGCATGCCCCCAGGACGGCGTTCTCCGCATCCGGGTTGTGCGGCAGTTCAGCCACGAACAGGCTCCTGGGCTGGTAGGTCGGGCAACAAGGGCAGCCCGTAGGAGAGACGGACCACGTTCACGGGCAGGGCGTCCCGGCGGGCGAGATCCCGGACGAGCCAGTCGATGACCCGTTCCGCGGCCGCCGCGCGCTGGTCCAGGCGCCACGCCAACGCCGCGAGGGCGTCGGGTGGGTCCTCCGCTGGGAGGTGGTCAGCGACGAGCCGCAGCGCATCCGAGAGCGTCGGGGAGGTCATCGGGTCGCCTCGGTCCGGCTGATGCTGACGCGCGGCGGGAACGGCCAGTAGATCCGGGCCAAGTAGAGGCTCCACCACCGGTGGGCACGAACCGCCGACCGCTTCGTCCAGCAATGCTCCATCACGGCATCGCCGTCGTAGTACTCAACGATGACCTGCCACCTGCGTCGCCCACTCATGCCTGCCGCCCCAGGATGTGCGCCGCGACAGCCTCGCTCTGGTGGCGGGCTCCCGTGCCGACCGTGGAACCGCGCCAGTTGCAGGTGCACACGTCGATGTAGCGGTTCGCGTCCCCGGCCCACTCGGCGTAGACGAAGTGCTTGCTCAGCACCCCCGCGAGCCCGTCCACATCGGCCGCGACCGCGAGGATGGCAGCGGCGTAGGGGCGTGAGCGATCCGAGTAGGACTTGCGGAGCCTTTCCCCAGCAGCGCGCATCTTGTCGGTCGCATCGGGGTAGTCCTCCCACAAGGGAGGATCGTCCGGGAAATGCTCAGCGTAGGACATGGCGGCCAACGCCCGCGCCGCCCGCTCCTGCATCCCGCTCACGGCTGCACCCCGTCCACGACGGTCACACCGAGGGCGGCGAGGAAGTTCTCCAACCACCGCTTGTACGTCGCCGCCGAGCCGTTGGCCTTCCTCTGTGCCACATCAATCTCCGCCCGCGTGACTTGCAGGCCAGCAGCAGGGAAGGCGCTGTGGCCGCAGGACATCACCGTGTGGGCGGGGACCAGTCGCCACGTGTGCTCGTGTGGCGACTCGGTCTCGGAGGTATCAATCCGATCGGAGGGCGGGCAGTGCGCAGGCTCGCCGCAGTGGTCGCCGTTCACGCACGGCGGGCGGTGGTTGGCGGTCACGACGTCGCCCCCAGCGCCACGGGCGGGGGCACGGTTGAGGACCCTGCGAATATCGACCACGTCCACAGCCCCGTGCCCGGTGTCGTCGGTCGCGCCGTCCGCCAATGCCTCGACCTCTGTCCGCAGGAAGTCGCGCTCGGCCTCAGCCTGCTCGCGCCAGCGGTGCTCCCATACCGCATACTCCCGTGCCTTCTCCGACTCGGCAAAGCGGTCGATGGCATACTCGCGGAGCCGCTGAAAATCAGGGACCCACTCCGCCTCAACCGCCTCCCGCGTGACCCGCAGACCAGCGGCGTGGACGTCCGGGCGGGACGGGAGCGTTGCGACGGGTGCGGAAACCTCCGCCCCATGCTCGGAGAGCGCCATGCGGCCGACGTTGGCGGCGTGGCGGATCGCGCTCACCCGCGCCGCCGGGATGCCCTGCGCCTCACACTCGTCCGCATGCTCCTGCAACGCGTCATGCACTAGCGTCGCTGCCTCCTCCCACACCGACACGGGCAGCGCGACCAGCGCCTCAGCGGTCTCGATCCGGTCGGCGGTCATCGGGGGGTCCTCGGCCAGGAGGGCGCGGAGGCGGAGTTGGATCTGTCCGTAGGTGTAGATCCTCCCCGAGGCTCGTCCACGGTCGAGGTCGCTGTCGAGTACCTCGATCCCCGCCCGCAGCCGCACGACCCTGGTCACCGAATTGTTGGCGAGGATGTCCCTGCCCTCGAGTTCGTTCGCCAGCGTCTGAACGATGTCGCCGAGCCGCTCGACCTCGTCGTCGAGCGCGACCAGTGCGTCCTCGCGGTTGGACCTGTCGGGGACGTCGCGGCGGATCAGGCCAGCGATCCTGCGCGCCTCGGTCAGCCGGTCGGCCTCATGCTCGACATACGGCGCCGCACCCCGGTCGTTGCCGGCATCCTGCTCATCGGCGTGACGCTCGAGGGGGGTCATCGGGTCGGGTCGGTTCGCCGGGTCATAGCCGTAGGACTCGCCTTCCCACCCGCTCACAGCCGCACGTCCTTGACGGCGTCAGATCCGCCCCACGAGATCGTGTGGTCGCACACGTAGCAGTCCGGGCCGACGCCCTCCCACTCGCCCATGTCGGGCAGGTCATCGGCCGCCTCAGGGTGGCAGAACACGACCACCGACGTGAGGCAGTTGTCGCAAGTGCCCCACCACGCGGTGCTGTTCTGGTGCTCGTCGTGAGTCATGCTGCACTTCCTTCGGTGTTGGTC
>DHIQ01000151.1:1626-3836 GCA_002403895.1 Candidatus Neomicrothrix sp. UBA4742 | reverse complement strand
GCGCCCGGCGCGAACCGGTCGACGAGGGCCTGACGGACGTTCGAGTCGCTCGCCTTGGACGAGTGGCAGTGGTGGACCTTCACGGGCAGGCGCTTCACGAGCTGCGCGGTGAGCGTCGCGGCATCGAGGCGTTCGACGAACCGCCCGATCCACACGCACGTGTCGAAGACCTCAGCACCCACGGCCATGCCGTAGGACGCGATCATCTCGATGACGGTGAAGCCGTACAGCTCGTCGCCCAACATGCCGAGCAGCACGTCGTTCGGGGTCTTGCCGAACCGGACCGGCCGGAGTGAGTTGCCGTCGATGACGACCCACCCCGACTCGGTGTTGCCCGGATCGATCGCGAGCAGGTTGGACATCAGGCCGCCTTCCTCTTCGCTCGGTAGCGCCGCTCCCACTCGGCTGAACAGGTCGCACACACGAGCTTCGATCCGCGGTGCGTCAGGCCGGTGTTGGGGTGCCCGTGAACGCACTCCCCGACAGGCCAGTCGCGCCCGGCGGTGCGACGAGCGTTCTCGAAGTTGGTCAGCACCCGCAGGTGCGCGGGGTTCACGCACTTCCGGGTCTTGCAGAGGTGGTCGACGGTCATCCCGGTGGGGATCTGCGCGCCCGTGAAGTGGACCCAGGCAGCCCGGTGCGCCGTCGTTGCCCTGCGGCGACCTTCGCCGACGTCCCACCCGATCTGCGCGTACCCGTGCGACCCCACCGAGTACGTGCTCACCCAGCACTCACCGACGACGACGTACGCGGTTGCCGCTCGCCGGGCCACGCGATCCGGGATCACGACCGGTGTCCGCGGGCGGCGGAACCGCTGGTCTGGATTGACCGTTGACTGCTGCTCGCTAGCATCCATGGCTAGCCCCTCTCTGCTGATACCAGACGGGTGGTCAGCCCCCGGCGAGTGCTCGAACACCTGCCGGGGGCGCTTCTAATATCGGGGGACCCCTGTCACTCGCCCCGGGCTAGAACGGCGGGTTGTCGTCGAACCCTGACGTGGCCGGCGTGGCCCACGGGTCCGGGGCGCCGTACCCGTTCCCGCCACTGCTCGAGCGCGTGTCGCCGCCCGACCGCGGTGTGCGAGTGACCTTCGCCGAGGCGTACTTCAGCGACGGCCCGACCTCCTCGGCCTGCATCTCGATGACCGTGTGCTTCACGCCGTCCTTCTCGTAGGACCGCTGCACGAGGCGCCCGGTGACGATGACGCGTGTGCCCTTGGTGAGCGACTCGGCGACGGACTCGGCTGCCTCCCGCCAGATCGAGCAGCGGAGGAACAGCGTGTCGCCGTCCTTCCACTCGTTCGACGCCTTGTCGAACGTCCGCGGAGTGGATGCCACGGTGAAGTTCGCGACAGCAGCACCCGACGGGGTCCACCTGAGCTCGGGGTCAGCAACCAGGTTGCCGATGACGGTGATCGTTGTCTCGCCGGACATGTCATGCTGCCTTTCGTCGGGTACTGCTGGGGGTCCTCTGCGTCCGCTTGCTGCGGCCGGTGATGGGGCCTTCGGCATCGGGCCATGCCAGGCCGTTGACGATCTCGGAGATGTGCGCAGCGCTCACGCCGTAGGTCAGCGCGAGCTCCTTCTGCAGGGCGCCGTTCGCCCGCCGCTCACGGATCGCTTTGACGTCGGCGTTGGTCAACTTCGCCTGCGGGGAGCGCTCGCCAATCAGCCCGCGCCCGCGGTCGTGCATCTCGTCGACGTTCGACTGCCGTGTCCCGAACCGCAGGTGCCGCGGGTTGCAGCACGGCGGGTTGTCGCAGGCATGGCACGTGTCGAACGAGTCGGTGCGTGCTTCGCCAGTCGTGAAGCTCAGCGCCAGCTCGTGCGCCGGGCGCATCCTTCCGCCGTAGAAGAACACCCCGTACCCGGTGCTCGTCCCAGTGCTGGTGTCGCCCTGCCACAGCCAGCACTCGTCCGGTGCACCGACGGAGACGTTGCGCCAGAACCGCGACACCGTGACGGCCTCGGTGAGGTGCGGGGCGGCGTGCTGGTTGACGCTCCGACGAGTCGGGATAGGTCCACGGGTAGCCTTCATGACTAGCCCCTTCCTGGTCGATCAGGTGAGTGGGTCAGCCCCGGTTGGTGTTGCCACACCCGCCGGGGCGTCAGGACCGTAAGGCCACCCCTGCAAATCGCAGTTCAGGCGTCATGCTCCGATCTGGTTGGGGTTGATGCGGCCGTCAGCGATCTGCGTGAGCAGGCGCCGCC
>DHIQ01000151.1:0-1319 GCA_002403895.1 Candidatus Neomicrothrix sp. UBA4742 | reverse complement strand
CGTGCGCCACGGATGCGCTGCACACCAGCCCGAACATGCGCCGGGACCAGGTACTCCGTGGACTCCCGGCGGTGCACACGGACAGCCTCGAGCGTGTCCCGTTCGGACAGGTCTCCGATCAGGTCATGCCACGCCAGGACGGCCTCCCGGTCCACGACCCGACGGTCGACGAGGGCGATCAGGGTCAGGACCTTCGCGGTCGATGCGATCTCCACGGCTCATGCTCCGATCTGTCGGGCGTTGAACTCGGCCTGCATCTGCTCACCGAGCGCGAGCGTGGCGGCGGCTTCCTCACCGGGCGACCGCCGCCCGGCCGTGGACCGGCCGGCGGTGGCCTGCAGCTTCAGCTGCCCGAACTTCTCCCGGAGCGTCGGCATCGACAGGATGTTGGCCCGCCAGAACTCGTGCGACGTTGCCCATCTGGCGATCCACTCGACCTGCTCGGCCGTGTACTCGTCCCGGTCCATGAGGAGCCGTGCCGCGTCCCGCCACCGTTGCGTGACCGTGGGGCGCTTGACGCCGTTGGCCTCGATGAGGTCCGCCAGGAGATCGCAGAGCGCCTCGACGTCGGGGCGGGGAGTGTCCGACGGCGCAGCCTCGGACGTTCCTTCACCGGTAGGTGAAGGTTCTGTCTCTGTATCTGACTCTGCTACAGGTTTGCTACGCGCCTGCTTCACGTTTGCTGTAGCACCTGCTGTAGCACTTGCCACACGTTCTGCCTTCGCTCTGCCACCCATCGAGCCAGCCCTGGACCGCTTCTCCCGCAACGCGTCGACCTCCGCACGCGACCGCTGGTGCTCGAGGTAGTCGTGCATGTAGTAGCCGCCCTGGACACGCTCAGCTAGGGGCCCGTGAGGACCGTCCGTGAGTTCGGCCGCGACCTTTGGCGTCGTGTGCTTGCGCCACACGGCGTCCGTCACGACACCGTCGGACAGGTTCCGGGAGCACCAGCACCACAGGCGGAACAGGACCCGGAACGACCGGTCAGACAGTTCCTCGATCTTCGGGTTCTCCGGCATCCCGTCGTGCACGGTGATGTACGTACGTGGGTCCGCCGGCATCAGGCGACCTCGGCCTTGGCTGGGAGGGATGCGACGACGGACCGGATCGCATCCCACGACGGCTGACGGTCAGCGTGGCGGCGGGCCGGGGTGAGGACCCGCATGCGTGTCTTCGATGTCCCAGGGACCATCAGGCCCCACCCGGCAGGCAGTTCGCCGTCGCGGACGACACCGGGGACGGTGATGAGCCACCACTCGTGGCACTGGTCGGCCCACGCGTCGGCCTTGCCCGGGTTGGCGAGCTCGGTGAGCCAGTCG
>DHIQ01000045.1:793-5336 GCA_002403895.1 Candidatus Neomicrothrix sp. UBA4742 | reverse complement strand
CCGTGCTACCGCTGCCTCTTCCCGCAGCCGCCGCCGCCGGAGCTCGCTCCGAGCTGCGCCGAAGGCGGCGTGCTCGGCGTGCTGCCCGGCATCATCGGCTCGATCCAGGCCCTCGAGGCCATCAAGATGATCCTCGATCTGGGTGACCCGCTGGTGGGACGCCTGCTGACCTACGACTCCCTCGAGCAGGACTTCCGCCAGTACAAGCTCCAGGTCGATCCGGCCAACGAGATCACGTACGCGAACCGTGACCGGATCGTGGTGGCCGAGCTCGATGGGCTGTGCATGCCCTACCCCCTGCAAGCTCCCGCCTAGATTCGAGGGGGTCTGCTCCCTTATCTGCGCGCCCTGGAGCCCGTCATCCGCCAGCTGGTCCAGCGTCTTCGCCAACAGAACCCCCTACCGGAGGGGGCGATGCCAGTCGCCATTGGGCTGGTGGTCAATGGCGCGGCCACCTACGCCTTCCTCGGCATCGCCAACCGGACACTCAGCGCGACGACCTACGGCTCTCTCAGCGTGTTCTGGGCCCTCATGTTCGCGGTGGGCAACGGCATCATGCAGCCCCTCGAACAAGAAGTTGCCCGGGCGGTGTCGAACCGCCGGGCCCAAGGGGTCGGCCCGGGACCGGTCATCCGGCGCGCCATGCTCATCGGCGCCGTGTTCTCGGCGATCGTGGCCGTGGCGGTGCTGGCCCTGCACCGGCTGTTCGACCACTCCTTCGGGGGGGACAAGCTCCTGTTGGTGGCCTTCGTCATCGGCATGGTCGGGTTCTGCGCCGGTCACCTCACCCGTGGGACCCTGTCATCGCATCGCCGGTTCTCGGGCTACGCCCGCTTCTTCGAAGTGGACGGCATCACCCGGGTCGCGCTGGCCGCAGTGCTGGCGGTGATCGGCGTGGCCACCGCTGGTCCGTTCGGCCTGGTCATGGCCCTGACCCCATTCATCGGGGTGGCTGCCGGGCTGTTCCGCCAAAAAGGGCTGACCGAGCCCGGCCCTGAGGCACCGTGGAGCGAGCTCACCCGCAACCTGGGTTGGCTGCTGATCGGCACGGTGTCGATCGCCTTGGTGGTGCAGGGCGGCACCATCGCGGTGAACATGTTGGCCACGCCGGCCCAGGCTGCCCAGGGCGCCACCGGGGATTTCCTCAACGGGCTCCAGACCGCCCGGATCCCCCTCTTCTTGTTCCAGGCCATCCTGGCCTCCCTGCTGCCCAAGCTGTCCCGTCAGGCCGGCATGGGCCACTACGACGAGTTCGTGGGTGGCCTCCGCCGTCTGGTCACGATGATCCTGGCCCTCGGGGTGGTGGCCACGCTGGCCGCCGCCGTGATCGGACCGGTGGCCATCCGCATCGTGTTCGGGTCGAAGTCCACCCTGACCGGCCGGGACCTGGCGCTGCTCTCGGCGGCGTTCATCGTGATCATGTCCACGATCTGCCTCGACCAGGCGCTCATCGCCCTCCATGCCCACAGCAGGATGGCGATCGGCTGGGCCCTGGCCCTCGGCGTGTTCGTGGGGGTCACCGCCCTGGGCAACGATTTGTTCCTCCGCGTCGAGGTGGGTCTCATCGCCGGTGCCCTCTGGGCGTTCGGGTGGATGGTCGTGTGTCTCTGGGCGCGCCTGCGTCACCACGCCCGAGCCGATCCCATCGGCCTGGGTGAGTCGTTCGCCGAAATGCCGGTGGATTCCTGACGGTGGGTTGCTGACCGGGTGCGCGAGACCGGTCGCGGCACCTTGCTAGCCTGATCGAGCCGCGGGCGGAGCCGTATCGGTCTGCCCTGCTCGGCCCAGGGACCACTCCCTGACAGGTGTCGCCCACATGCCCGGTTCCTCCCATTCCATTCCGCGACGGCGCCGCTTCGCTCCCAGCCTCGTGGCCATCGTGGTGCTGGCAAGCGCCGGTGCCTTCGCCGCCCCGGCCGGGGCGGACGGCGGCACGACCTCAGGGCTCGGCCAGGCCACGGCCACGCCCCCTCCCGCGCAGACCAGCGCGGTGTCGACGTACACCTTCGGCAAGGAGCCGATGGATGACGTCTTGTTCTGGGCCGCCCAGACCCAACCCTCGGCGTGCGGCCTGACCACCAACCAGCTGGCCGCCATCATGGTGGCGCCGACCTATCCCGAGACCGGTGCATCGGGCACGGCGGCGCCCTCGCCCATGACCCTGTCGCGTTGGGACACGCAGAGTGCGCTCTACGCTTTCAGCGACAAGGCCACGCCCTATCAGCGCGCCTTTTGGCATCCCGGTGTCGGAGCCTGGGCCTTCGATTCGGCCGGCGGGTGGAACCTCACGGCGGCCGAGGCCATGAACACCAACTCGGCGGCCCAGCAGGCCGCGCAGACGATGGCTCAGCGCTGGTGCTCGTCGTCGGGCGCCGATGCCGCCCGCCGGGCCTCGGTCTGGAGCATCTGGTACGGCTGCAACGGCGGCGTGTGCGAGAACATCTACAACACCATCTACGACCCGGTCACGCTCAAGGTGTCGCTCGACCCGACCGTGACCCGTGGCGGCGGCACGGAGGCCCGTAGCTGCTTCGTTCCCACCGTGGGCGTCGTGGCCTGCACCTACGTCAACCCGGCCAAGGCGCAGGGCTACAGCGCCTGGAACGTCCCGGCCTGGGGCCCATCGCCGGTGTCGGCTCCCTTCTACGACTTCCGGACGAACGGCAAGGAGTACCGGGTCTGGCTGCGCGACGACTCGGGCTACGGCGTGACCGTCAACGCCAACAAGGCGGTGACGGCCAATGCCCGCACCTCGCTGACCTGGATCCTGGGCGATGCGTTGTGCGACCTCACCGCCAATCGTGGCTTGTGTGGCAGTTGGTCGATGCTCTACCTGCGCGACACCACCACCTCGGGCGTGGCCGACACGACCTATCCCTACTTCGCCCCCAACGGCGGCCGGCTCCTGATGTGTGACACCGACGGCGACGGCACGAAGACCCCGACGAAGGTCGTGGGCGGGACCTGGTACGTCACCGACGGCACCGGGGGCGGGCTCCCGGGAAGGACCTTCGGCTACGGGAACGTCGGCGACATCCCCGTGTGCGGCGACTGGAACGGCGACAAGATCGAGACGCCGGGCATCGTGCGCAACGGTGTCTGGTACCTGACCAACACCGTGGGCAAGGCCACCGCCGACGTCACTGTCGGCTACGGCGAACCCACGGACACGCCGGTGGTGGGCGACTGGGATGGCAACGGCACCGACACCCCCGGCATTGTTCGGGGTGGGGTGTGGTATCTGGTCAACACCCTGGGCAAGCCCACCGCCGATGTCGCGTTTGGCTACGGGGGGCCGGGGGATGTGCCCGTCGTGGGGGATTGGAACAACGACAAGATCGACAGCCCCGGACTCAAACGGGGCAACACTTGGTACCTGGTCAACACCATCGGCAAGCCCACCGCCGATGTGTCGTTCGTCTACGGCGACGCGGGTGACACGCCCATCACCGGTCGGTGGAAGGTGGGGGCGCCGTCCACCATCGGCATCGTTCGCTGAGCGATTCGGTCCGGAACCCTTGCCAAACGTGTGTCGGCTCGCTCCACTCACCCGAGCGAACTCCTTCGGCACGAATCTCGAACAGCGGCTGGTGCTCGCTCTCGACATCAATCAGCGAGCTGAGGACGTACCCTCGTTGTAGCCTCGGTTGGGCCCCAGTAGACGCTCAGCAGCGCGTGATTTCGAAGCTGTGCGGCGGACCCAGATCCGTGTTGGGTGTGGTGTTGTTGTGCGACACATCGAGGACACGAAGCGTGGTGCCGTCGGCCGCGGCCCCAGAGAAGTGGAACGTGTCATGAAACACCTGATTGTTCTTGTTGAAGCTGCCGCCGAACCAGTAGGTGATCTTGCCGACGAACGGTGCGACGTTCGGATCGGATGGCCCAGTGATCACCGGGTTGTTGGGGTCGGTGACGTCCACGCTGCTCGGGGGATAGGCCGTGAGGGTGGCATCGCCGGTAAAGGTCGTCGTGAACCAGCCGTCTCCCGCGTTGTTGATGATCGAGTGCTCGACGCCGTTGCCGGTGGCAACGATGGTCACAAAGTCGGTAGTCACAAACGCGGGGCATGACGGGGCACTGGAGAATGGCGTCCCAACCATGTTGATGTCGCTGAAGTGTGCGGTTTGATTGCACGGCGTGAAATCCGTGATGCCGCACGTGAACGCCGAAGGCGGCACCGGAGCAGCGCTAGCTCCCCCGGCACCCACCAGAACGGCCCCTAATGCCATCGTCAGCGCGACAGCACCCAAACGTCGAATCAGCAGTTCGATCCGCATTCGTTCCCCCTCCGCCCCGATAACTTGGAGCTACTCCCATCTCACCATAAGACAACGAGACACGCTGTCAAGACGTTGTCCCGGTAGTCCCGGGTGTGAGCTGGCGGTCCAGGGTGGATGGGATGGGCGACCCCTCGCCTACGGCGTCATCTGGGAAGAACCACAAGACCGCGGGATTGAGTTGGGATTGCCGCCGGGATCGACAGCCCGGAGACACACCCGGCCTTTGACCCTGCGATCCTTCAGGGGTGCCCATCGAGATTCGC
>DHIQ01000045.1:0-739 GCA_002403895.1 Candidatus Neomicrothrix sp. UBA4742 | reverse complement strand
AACGACTAGCTGGCGAACGGTTCCGGTCGGTGGGCCTGGACAGCGTGGCCGACGACGAGCCGGATTCGATAGAAGTCCTCGGTGACTACGCCATCGCCGGCCGGGGCTGGGTTGCTGTCGACGGGTCAGATCGCCCGGTTGGGTACGCGGTCGTCGATGTCCTAGATGGGGGGGCCCACATCGAACAGATCAGCGTTCGACCGGATCACCAAGGTGTCGGCGTGGGTAGCGCCCTGATTGACCGAGCACGCGGGTGGGCACAGGAGACAGGCAGGCTGGCAGTCACCCTCACGGCGTTCGTCGACGTTCCCTGGAACGGCCCCCTCTACGCGCATCTTGGGTTCGACGTGATCCCCGAGGACGAGATCGGCCCCGAGTTGCGCGCCGTTCGAGATGCCGAGTCGGCCCACGGCCTCGATCCAGCCAGACGGGTCTGCATGCGCCTCAAGCTCGACGGATGACCCCACACGCTGGCCGGGTGACCGTCTCAGGCGGCGTCTGTCGCCTCGTTGAAGTTGGGCGGCCTCACCGCGGACTTTCCCGCGAGGCATCCTGCTGTTGGTCCCGTCACGTCAAGGGAAGCGGATGACGCCGGGGGAGTCCGTCCCGTCCCCGTTCCAGTCACCCACGATGGCGTGGTCATCGGGGTTGCCGTAGGCGAAATTCAGGTCGGCCACGGACTTGCCCAGCGTGTTGGTCAGGAACCAGAGCCCGTTGCGCACGATACCGGGGGTGTCGG
>DHIQ01000281.1:27724-36086 GCA_002403895.1 Candidatus Neomicrothrix sp. UBA4742 | reverse complement strand
CTACGAGCAGTGCTTCGAGTGCGGCACCTGCTACCTGGTGTGCAACACCGAAGGCGCCATCGAGTGGACGTACCCCGACGGCGGTCACGGCGTTGTGTTCCATCGGAGCTGAGGACTGATGCCGGCGGGACCTACGGAACGACCGACGATCGGCGTGGCCCTCAAATGGGTGGACCTGCGCCCGGAGGTGGACCCGCTGACCGGCGCCATCCATGACGACCTTCACAGCTTCGGCTGCTCGGAGGCGGACCGGGCCGCGCTCGAATGGGCGCTGCGTCTGGCGGAGAGCTGGCCCGGTGGCGACGTCGATGGCGAGCGTGCCGAACCTCCGGATGTGGTGGTGGTGACGGCCGGTCCTGCGGAGGCCGACGCGCTGGTGCGTGATGCGCTGGCCGCCGGGGCCACCAGGGGAGTGCTCGTCGACGTCGCCCCCGATGCCCCCAGCCCCGAGGTGGCCGCGCTTTTGACTGGTGTGCTCGAGGGCGCTGATCTCGTGTGCTGCGGCGACTACAGCGTCGACCGGGGCTCGGGATCGGTGCCGGCCTTCCTGGCGGCTGGTCTGGGAGCGGTGCAGGCCCTGGGTCTCGTCCATCTCGAGCGGGAGCCCTCGGGCACGCTCCGGGTCACCCGTCGCCTCGACCACGGACGGCGTGAGGTGTTGGCGGTTCAGGCGCCGGCGGTGCTGTCGTTCGAGGGCGCATCGGCGGAGTTGCGCCGGGCCGGTCTCGCCGCCGTGCTCTCGGCCCGCGATATCGCTATCGACGTGGTGCCCGCCATTGCCGGCCGGGTGGCGCGGACCCAAGTCACCCGGCGGGCCCCTTATCGACCCCGCTCCCGCTCCCTGCGTCCGCCCGCGGCCGATCTGGACGTCCGAGGCCGGGTCCTGTCGCTGACCGGAGCGTTGGTGGAACGCACTCCACCGCGCACCATCCGTGCCGACGCGGCCGAGGCGGCCAACCTGGTGATCGATCAACTGCGGACGTGGGGCTACCTCGAGTGAGGGAGTCGGACCGGGGCGCCGGCGTGTCGCTGGGGGCGTGGACGTCGCCCGACGTCGGCACCGAGCGACCCGTTCTGCTGGTGCCGCTCGGCTCGACCGAACAGCACGGCCCCCATCTCCCGCTCGACACCGACACCCGCATCGCTCTCGCCCTGTGCGAGCGGGTGGCCGGGGCCGGGGACTTGCCGAACGACGAGCCGATCGTGGTGGTGGCGCCGGCGGTGACCTATGGCGCCTCCGGAGAGCATGAGGGGTTCCCGGGCACGCTTTCCATCGGCCAGGACGTGTTGGCGGAGGTGGTGGTCGAGCTGGGCCGCTCGGCGGGAAGGGACTATCGCCTCGTCGTCTTCGTCAACGGTCACGGCGGCAACGCAGAGGCCCTGGCCCGGGCGATGACCACGTTGGAAGGCGAGGGCCGCCCGGTGGTGTCGTGGTCGCCGAGGTTGACCGATGGTGACAGCCACGCCGGCCAGGTGGAGACCTCGGTGGTGTTGGCGCTGGCCCCGGACGCGGTTCGGCTGGATCGGGCCGAGGTCGGGGTCACCGATCCGCTGAGCGAGCTCATGACCGAGCTGCGGGCGGGAGGCCTACGGGCGGTCACGGCCAACGGGGTGTTGGGCGATCCCACCGGCGCCTCGGCCGAGGAAGGGGAGCGCCTGCTCGCCGGGTGGGTCGGGGACCTCATCGCGGCGATCGACGGCGCGCTCGGGGGACCTTCGGCGCGCCGGTGACGGTGATCCCGAGGAGCCTGCAAACCGCGTCCCCCGCGGTCTTGCGTGGCAGGGTGGCGGTTTCCGCTGCCGTGGCACGCAAGGTGCGAGAGGTTCGAACATGAGCGAGAGCGACGACCGGCCCGTGGCGCTGATCAGTGGTGGAGCCCGGGGGATCGGGGCCGCCACGGCCCGTCGCATGGCCGGCAGCGGCTGGCGGGTGGCGCTGGTCGACGTCGCCGACGGCGACCAGAAGCTCGGCTACTCGATGGCCGGACCCGCCGATCTCGACGCCTCCGTGGCGGCGTGTGACGCGATCGGTGGCGCCCGCTCCGCCCTCGGGATTATCGCTGACGTCCGCGACCAGCAGTCCCTCGCCGGTGCGGTGGCCGACGCGGTCGCCCGGTTCGGGCGCCTTGACGCAGTGGTCGCCGCCGCCGGGGCCATCGCCGGCGGCCCGACCGGATGGGAGACCGACGACGAGCTGTGGGACTCGATGGTTGCGGTGAACCTCACCGGGGTGTGGCGTCTGGCCCGGGCCACTATCCCTCACCTGCTGGATCGACCCGAACCGCGATCAGGACGCTTCGTCGCCATCGCCTCGGCCGCGTCGCTGGAGGGACTGCCCCGACTGGCGGCCTATACCGCCGCGAAGTCAGGGGTGGTGGGCTTGGTCCGAGCGCTCGCCGCCGAACTGGGACCAGAGGGGATCACCGTCAATGCGGTGTGCCCGGGGTCGACCCGCACGGCCATGCTCGACGCCAGCGCCGCCATCTACGACCTCGCCTCGGTCGAGGAGTTCGCCCGTCACCACGCCATCGGTCGACTGCTCGAGCCCGAGGAGGTGGCTGCCGCCGTGGTCGCCTTGTGCTCGCCCGACGCATCGGCGGTCACCGGCGCGGTGCTGCCGGTCGACGGCGGCATGACCGCAACCTGACCCCCGTGGGATCGCATCTGTCCGGCTCCAACCGAAGCAGCGGGACCCTGACCGTCACGGCCGTAGGCTCCCGCGATGCCGCTGGCCTACCTCGCTGCCCTCGGGAGCGCCCTCTGCTATGGGCTGGGGTCGGTGCTGCAGAGCATCGGAGCCAAGCGGGTGGCGGCCGGCGACCGGCTGGATCCTCGACTGCTGGCTCGGGTGGCGACGCAGGGGCCGTACCTCGCCGGGCTGGGCCTCGACGCCGTCGGGTGGGGGTTGTCGCTCGTTGCCTTGTTACGGCTCCCGCTGTTCGCCGTGCAGGCCGTGGTGGCGGCCAGCATGGGGTTTGTGGTGCTGTTCGCCGCGCTCATCGAGAAGATCCGCCCCACCGCTCGCCAAGTGTGGATCCTGGTGGCGCTGGGGCTCGGCCTCCTCGGTCTCGCGGCGACGGCGGCCCCCGACAAGGCGCGCGCCGTCTCCGGCGGCTTCGCCGTGGCGGTGTGGATCGGGGTCATCGTGGTGGGTGTGGCCGGCGTGGTCGTGCCTCGGTGGCTCAGCTCGCCCCGAGCGTCGGCCACCCTCGGTGCGTTGGCCGGGCTGGCCTTCGGGGGAACGGCCCTGTGTGCCCGCGCCCTGGAAGCCGAGTCGAGCCTCGCCGCGGCAGCGACCGATCCCCTGAGCTGGGCCATGGTGGCCTACGGGATCCTCGGGCTGTCGTTCTACGCCGCCGCGCTGCAGCGGGGCTCGGTGACGGTGGCGACGGCCTGTCTGTTTGCCGCCGAGACTCTCGCCCCGTCGCTGGTGGGCCTGGCCGTGCTCGGCGATCACGCCCAATCGGGTCTGGCCCCGCTAGCTGCCGTGTCCTTCGCGGTGACGCTCGCGGCCGCAGTGGCGCTCACCCTGGTGTCCTCGGCGCAGGAGTGATCGCAGGAGTGACGAGGAAGCGGGTGGGGCCGACCCTTCGTGTGGTGAGGCACGAACCAGAGCGTTAGGGTGACCGGGCCGTCGGCGTCACGACCGACGAGTAGTTCGACCGACTCGATGTCTGTACATCAGGGGGAAGTATGAAGACGAAGGCCGCGGTCCTGTACGCACCGCACACCGACTACAAGGTCGAGGACATCGAGCTGGACGCACCCAAGGAGGGTGAGGTCCTGGTCAAGTTCGCGGCTAGTGGAATGTGCCATTCCGACGAGCACCTCGTCACCGGGGACATGGTCCTCGACGCCGAGATCACCGAGATGATGGGCTGGCAGCAGTTCCCCATCGTGGCCGGCCACGAGGGCGGGGGAGAGATCGTCGAGGTCGGTCCCAACGTGGGAGATCTCGCCGTCGGGGACCACGTCGTCACTTCGTTCATCCCGTCGTGCGGCGTGTGCCCGCCCTGTTCCACCGGCCACCAGAACCTCTGCGACCTCGGGGCCACCCTGCTGTCGGGCCATCAGTTCGACGGCACGACCCGTCACCACACGCCCGGTGGCGACGACCTGGCCACCATGTGCTGCCTCGGTACCTTCGCCGAGCACAGCGTGATGAACAAGGCGTCGGTCATCAAGATCGCCCCCGACATCCCCCTCGACAAGGCGGCCCTGGTGGCCTGCGGCGTCACCACTGGATGGGGCTCCGCCACCTACGCGGCTGACGTGCAGCCGGGAGAGACCGTCGTGGTGGTCGGCACCGGTGGAGTGGGCATGAACGCGGTGCAGGGCGCCTCGATGGCCGGCGCCCGCTACGTCATCGCCGTCGACCCGGTCGAGTTCAAGCGGGAGCAAGCTCAGGTGTTCGGGGCCACCCACGCCGTCGCCAACCTCGAAGAGGCCACCGCGCTGGTCGGTGAGCTCACCTGGGGGCGCATGGCCGACAAGGCCATCCTCACCGCCGGGGTTGCCGAGGGCGACATGATCGCTCCGATCATGGGCCTCATCTCCAAGGGGGGGCGAGCCGTGGTCACCGCGGTGGCCAACATGGCCGCCACCGAGGTGCAGCTCAGCCTGTTCGACCTGGCCATGCAACAGAAGCAGCTGGTCGGCACCATCTTCGGATCGGCCAATCCCCGCTACGACGTGCCCCGCCTGCTCGGCCTCTACCAGAGCGGTCAGCTCAAGCTCGACGAGCTCATCACCAACACGTACTCCCTGGACCAGATCAACGACGGGTACCAGGACATGCGTGACGGCAAGAACATCCGCGGCGTCATCATCTACTGATCCCGCGATCCCACCAGTCGACCAGGAGCGTTCGCCGGCGATGAAGGTTGATCGGGCGCTGGTCGACCGCCTCGACTCCGAGGTGGTGAGCCGGCGTCGCGAACTCGAGTTGCTGGTGGCGGCGCTGGCCGCCGACCGCCACGTGCTGCTCGAGGGGCCACCGGGCACGGGCAAGTCGACGGTCTTGCGGTCACTGGCCGAGGCCACCGGCTCGGAGTTCGTCTTCGTGGAAGGCAACGCCGAGCTGACCCCGTCGCGGTTCGTGGGGACGTTCGATCCCGCTCAGGTCTTGGCCGACGGCTACGTGCCGGAGGCGTTCGTTGACGGTCCGCTGATCACCGCGCTGCGCGACGGGGCCCTGCTCTACGTCGAGGAGATCAACCGGGTTCCAGAGGAGACGCTCAATGTCCTCATCACGGTGATGTCCGAGGCCGAGCTGCACGTCCCCCGGTTGGGACGGGTGGGCGCGACCGATGGGTTCCGGTTGGTGGCAGCTATGAACCCGTTCGACTCGGTGGGTACGGCTCGCATATCGGCCGCCATCTACGACCGCATGTGCCGGATCACGATGGGCTACCAGGATGCCGACACCGAGACCCGGGTGGTGCTGCGTGAGGTCCCCGGCGCCGATCCCGACTTCACCGCCCGGGTGGTGGAGGTGGTGCGAGGCACACGCAGCCATCCGGGTGTGCGGGTGGGCTCCTCGGTGCGGGGGGCGATCGACCTGGTGCTGCTGGCCGGCGAGTTGGCCTTGCTGCGCGACACCACCTTCGGTGACTACACGACCGGGCTCGACGCGGCGCTGGCCGCGCTGAGCGGGCGCCTCCGGGTGTACGAGGGTGGGGAACATCATGCTGACGAGATCGTCCGCCAGCTGTGGGCGGGCGTGTTCGGCCCGCCGGGTGAGGGGGACGACTCGGGAAAAGGCTGACGCCCCTGGCCAAGGGGGCGTCCTCCACCGACCAGGTCCTCGAGGGCGACGAGGCCATGCAGCGGCTGGATGAGGAGCAGCGCAGCTCGACGTCGCGCCGTGACCTCGAACGGGCCCCGCACTTCGACGAGGTGTCGCCCGAGGTTGGGGTCCTCGACGAGGGCGCGTTCGACTCGGCCCTGGCCACCGACGCCGATGGTGCCCTGACGCTGCTGGCGGCCCTCACCGGCGCCACCGACGAGAAGCTGCGCGAGGCGGCGAGGCGCCTGGCGGCGCGCGTCGTGCTGGAGGTGACTCGGGCCGGACCAGCGCGGGCTACGGGGGTCGGGCGCATCGAACGACGCCCCGCCGACCGGGCCGAGGGCGACCTCGATCTCGACGCCAGCCTGGAGCCGCTGCAACTCGCCCGGGCCGGTGGCACGGTCCCCCCGCTCGACGAGCTGCGGGTGTCGACCTGGGGGCGTCCATCGACCGCGCTGTGCCTGGTCGTCGACCGCAGCGGTTCGATGACCGGGGAACGTCTGGCCACAGCCGCGCTGGCGGCGGCGGCGTCGGCCTGGCGGGCCGGTGACGACTACTCGGTGGTGGCGTTCTCCTCTGACGCCGTGGTGGTGAAGAGTCAGGACGCGTTGCGTCGAGCCGAGGACGTGGTCGACGATGTGTTGCGGTTACGGGGTCACGGCACCACCGACCTGGCCCTGGCCCTGCGCACCGCCCGCGGCCAGCTCGAGCGCTCGCGAGCCCAGCGCAAGGTCACCATTCTGTTGTCCGACTGCCGGCCGACGACGGGCGCCGATCCCCATCGGGCCGCCCTGGCGCTGGACGAGCTGTGCATCATCGCTCCCGACGACGTTGCCGTCGACGCCGCCGAGTTGGGCCGCACCACCGGTGCCCGGTGGGTGACGGTGGCCGGGTCGTCCACCATCCCCGGCGCTTTCGCCCGGCTGCTCGACCCATGATTCCTTCAGGCCCTTCCACCAAATCTGAAGCCAAATGCACCTCTATCGTGCTTTTGGCTTCAGATTTCCGGAGGACAGGGTGGCGGCCGGGGTCGGGATGGGGCTCAACGTGAGCGAGGACCCCAATGTGCCCGCCGACATGCGGCTGGTGCTCGACGCGTCCGTCCGGCGGATCGACCGGGGGCGGGTCCTGATCGGCGGCTCGCCCATCCGCATCGTGCGCCTGACCGTCGCCGGCGCCGCCCTCGTCGACCGCCTCGTGGCCGGTGAGGCGGTTGGTCAATCGTCGGTGGCCCGGCGCTTGGTCCGGAGGCTGCTTGACGGCGGCCTGGCCCATCCCCGGTGGCAGTCTTCGCCGTTCACCGTCGACGACGTGACCGTGGTGATCCCCGCCTTCGGTCGGGCCGACAGCCTTCGCACCACGCTCGATGCTCTCGCCGCCGACCCGTCCGGACCGACCCGGGTGCTTGTGGTGGACGACGGTTCGCCCGAGCCGGCATCGATCGTTCGGGTGACGGACGAGGCGGGGGCGAAGCTGGTGCGCCGAGAGGTCAACGGGGGACCCGGGGCCGCTCGCAATACCGGCTTGGCCCACGTCACCACCCCGGTCGTGGCCTTCGTGGACGTGGACGTGGTGCCACCTCCGGGATGGCTCGAAGACCTCTTGGCCCACTTCAGCGATCCTCTGGTGGCCGCCGTCGCTCCTCGCATCGTCGCTCGGTCGGTGCGAGCGGTCGCGAGCGGAGGAGCTGGGCGCGACCGGCTCGACGAGCAGGACGGGCTCGACGGATTGGCCCGGTTCGAGCAGGACCGCTCGCCGCTCGACCTCGGTCCCGCACAGGCCCGAGTCGCCCCCCGCACCCGGGTGGCGTACGTACCGACCACCATGCTGGTGGTGCGGAGCGAGGTCATCGACGCGCTCGGGGGCTTCGACGAGGACCTCACCTTCGGGGAGGACGTGGACCTGGTGTGGCGACTGGTCGAGGCCGGCCACCGGGTTCGCTACGAGCCAAGCGTGGTGGTGACCCATCCGACCCGTCCCGACTTCGCCGCCTGGCTCCGCCAGCGGTTCGACTACGGGAGGTCGGCGGCCCCGCTGGCTCAGCGACACTCCGGAGCCTTGGCGCCGGTGTCGGTGTCGGTGTGGAGCGCGACCGCATGGGGGCTTGCCGCCGCGGGGTTTCCCCTGGTGGGGGGAGTCGTGGCCGGCGCCGCTATCGCGCAACTCCCTGCTCGTCTGCGGGGGCTCGAGCGGCCCTGGGCCGAGGGTCTGCGCCTGGCCGGTGGGGGGACGTGGGCGGCATGGCGGCCGCTCTCCTCCGCGGTGAGCCGGACGTGGTGGCCGGCCGGGCTGGCCGCCGCGCTGGTGTCGAAGCGCGCCCGCCGGGCGATGGTGGCGGCCGTCGTGATCCCACCTCTGGTGGACTGGTGGCAAGGGGAGCGATCGGTGGACCCGGTGCGATACCTGGCGCTGCGGGTCGCCGACGATCTCGCCTATGGCGCGGGGGTCTGGGCCGGCTGCCTGCAGCACCGGACGGCCGAGCCGCTGCGGCCCGATCTGCGCTCATGGCCCGGCCGCACGCCCGCGGTCGAGCCAACGTGACGTCATCCTCCGGGTCCGCGTTTTGAGCCCGAA
>DHIQ01000281.1:6706-27528 GCA_002403895.1 Candidatus Neomicrothrix sp. UBA4742 | reverse complement strand
GGGCGTGGAAGACCAGTCAGGCGGTGCGCAGGCCGCGGAGGCCGGCCCAGGCCAGATCCGACACGGCCTTGGCCAACTCGGCCGGGGGCAGCTGGACATCGGCGCGGATCCAGTGCCGGCATGTCGTCTCGGCGATGCCCACGATCCCGTAGGCCAGCAACAGCTGGTGCTCATGACCGATGCCGTCGATCACGATGAGCCCGGCGATGGCGCCAGCGAACTCGGTCTCGACCTTGCCCAACTCGGCCAGGAACTCGGGGTCGCGGCGGGTGTCCCCGGCGAACAGCACCTCGAAGCCGTAGCGCTCGCGGGCCACCCACTCGAAATAGGCGGTGAAGCCGGCCTCGACCTGTTGGTGGGGACTGTCAGCCGCGGCGATGGCCTTGCCCACCTCGGCCACCATCCGGCCACCCACCTCGCGCAGGACCTCGAGGTAGAGCTCCCGTTTCGATCCGAAATGCTGGTACAGCACCGGCTTGGTCACCCCGGCGGCCTCGGCCAGCTCGTTCATGGAGGTGAGATGGAACCCCTCCCGACCGAAGGCGATGAGCGCGACGTCCACCAGCTGCCGGCGTCGCTCGGCGGCCGGCAGGCGAGGGGTTGAGGGCACCGACTCACGACTCATGGTTACCGCAGGGTAACAAAGCCGCCCGGATGGCCAGTCACCTTCCGACCCAATCCGAACCGACCGGGCCCTTCCTGCCGACTCGCTGGACTGGCGGCCGGTCAGCGCGGGGTCAGCGGCCGTGCTCACGGTCGTCGCGCTCGGCCGCCTTCACCGCGTAGCCGAACACGATGGCCGGGGCCAGCACCAGGGAACCGATTAGCAGGCAAACCTCGATCACCAGGACCACCGTGTTGGTAAAGCCGGCGGCGAAGCCCACGAAGAACGCCACGATGGCGATGGCGAACAGGGCGTAGCCGAGCCGCTGTCCGATCGATACGAGGCGCGCCACCCGGGCACGGTTGGCCCGGACCGGGTCGGCCGGGCGGGCCGGCCCCTCGGCGTCCGGGGCGGTGGCATCGGCGGTCATGGCAACCAGCCTGCCTCATCCAGCAGGCCCCGCAGACGTCCGGTCATGACCTCGAGTGAGAACTGCTCCTCGGCCACCCGGCGGTTGTGCTCAATGACGGTCGGGTCCGGCTCGGCCAGCCAGGCTCGGATGCGGTCGGTGTCCCCGACGTCGAACCACTCGAAGCCGAGGCCTCGCAGCTCGGCACCCACGGGATAGGGCCCGACGGCGACAGGCCGGCCGGCCAGGGACGCCTCGATGGGCGGGTTGCCGAAGCCCTCCCACGTCGAAGGGAAGACGACGAGATCCGGAGCGGCGTAGATGTCTGGGCCATGGGGGAGGGGATGGCGCACCACCTGGCAGCGGGCGGCGGTCAGGAGCCCGTCGAGCTCGTCGCCGTAGCCCTCCTCAGCCTCACCCAGCAGCCAGTAGGTGGCCTCCAGTTCCTCACACAGCGCCAGCGCGGAGCCGATCCCCTTGCGGGCGATGGCGCGGACCGGATGGGCGACCAGGATCTCGTCGGGATCCACCCCCAGCCGGGCCCGGGTGCCGAGCCGGTCGCCGGGTGGCGCGTGGACGTCGAAGCCGTTGTAGATGGTGGTGGCCGTGAGGCCACGGTCGGCGAATTGGCGCTCGGTCAAGTGGTTGATGGTGACGTGGCGCCACGCCGGATCATCGGCCGGTAGCTCGGTGACGTGGGCGAATCGGTCGCGCTGCCAGGGCGGATCGTGATGATGGAGGATCGCCGGGCGCCCGGCCAAGGCTCTGGCGACGGCCCGGGCGGCCGGTAGGTTGAGCGGGATCGTGCACAGGTTCTCGACCACCACCACAGCGGCGTCGCCGAGGGCCTCGGCCACGGCCGGCGTCAATTCATCGTCGGCGGATGCACCGATGGCCAGGCCGGGGATGGTCCGGTCCACCGGTCCCTCGCCGGCCACGGTGACGACATCGAACCCGAACGAACGCAGCGCGTCGGCCCAGGTGGCGGCCACGATGGACACACCGTCGGTCAGGCCGAGGCGGAACGAGACGATGGCGCAGGTGGTCATGGTGGCTCGATGGGGTGCGGCAGGTGCGGCAGGTGCGGCAGGCAGCTCGAGAGACAACGCCGCGGTCGCAGGTGACCAGCGGTGAGCGGCGCCACGCTACCGGCGACTCCCGACGACAACCACGAGGGGGACATGGCGCGGCGGGCTGGCTCGGTGATGGAAGCCCATTGGCGGCCGCCCGGGTTCTGTGTCCCCCACGCCGCCTCCTACCCGTGGCAGTGGCTGTGGGACTCTTGCTTCCACGCCGTGTGCTGGGCCCATCTCGGCCATTCCGACCGGGCCGTGACCGAGCTGGCCAACGTCCTCGCTCATCAGGCACCCGACGGGTTCGTCCCCCATATGACCTACTGGGACGGCGACACCCGCCACGCCGCGTTTTGGGGAAGACCGGGCACGTCGTCCATCACCCAACCGCCGATGTACGGCCACGCGGTGGCCGAGCTCCTGCGTCTCGGCGTGGAGGTCCCGCCCGAGGTGGTCGATCGGTCCCGCCGCGGCCTGCGCTTCTTGTTGGACGCCCGGGTCCGGGATGGGGGTGGCCTCGTCGTGGTGCACCCGTGGGAGTCGGGGTGTGACGACAGCCCCCGCTGGGACGGGTGGAGTGCACCTGACCAGTGGTCGTTCGCACGATGGAAGGTCCGCAAGGGAGAGCTGGTCGAGGCCCTCCGGCTCGATCCGGCCAGTGCCTCAGCCCGAGGCAGCACGCAGTTCGAGGTTGCCTCAGCCGGCTTCAACGCGCTGGTGGCATTCAACGCCGGCCAGCTGGCCCGGGCCATCGGTGACGAGCGGCTGGCCGCGGACGCGGCCGGCCTGGTCGAGTGGGTGGCGGCTCGCTGGGAGCCGGACTTGGCGACCTGGACCGACGACGTGGTGGTGGGTCCATCCGTCACCGGCGGGGTGCGCACCCTCGATGCCCTCCTGCCCGTCCTCGTCTGCGACGACTCCGCCGCGGTCGACGCGGCCTTTGCCGAGATCCGAGATCCGCAGGCCTTCGGCGGTCCGTACGGTCCGTCCGGCGTCCACCGCGCCGAGCCGGCGTTCGAGGCCACCGCCTACTGGCGGGGACCGTCGTGGCCCCAGCTCACCTACCTCCTGTGGGTGGCGGCCCAGCGGCGGGGACGGGCCGAGGATGCGAGCTGGCTCGCCACTCGACTGCGGGCTGGCGCGGGCCGGTCTGGGTTGGCGGAGTACTGGCATCCCGACACCGGCGCGGGGTTGGGGGCCATCCCCCAGTCGTGGGCGGCGCTGGCCGCCGTGGTCGGCGCGGAGCGACCCCGGTGATGCCTCAGGCGCCCCGGGCGTAGCGCGCGGGATCGACCTTGTTCTTGTCGGTCTCCAACGGGTGGACCGAGCCATCCTCGGCATCCCCGTCGTAGGGCCCGGCCCGAGCTGGCAGCCGCACCTCGGCGGTGTCGGCCGACCAGCGGATCCCCTCGTTACGGGGCGCGGCAGTCTTCGGCATCGGGGTCTCTGCTTCTGCCGCGGGGGGGACGAAACCGACCAGCTCGCTCCGGTTCTCTGCCTCGAAGGCCTCGGGAGCGACGACGACGCCCGCCGGTGGCACCCAGGGGACGAGCGGCTCGGCGGCGGCCATGGCCGCGTCGATGTCGTGGCGGCTGATGCGCACCTCGGCCGTCGGATCGCGGGTCAGAGCCAGGTAGTTGCGGGGATCGGGGGTCGCCTCCACGATGGACCAGAGCGCCGCTCCGGCCCCCTTGGGCAGCCGGTTCGGGTCGCGCTCGAGGGGAGTCCGAGTCGGGTTCGTCTGCTGCGCCTTCTTCGACCTGGAGAACATGGCCGGAAACGGTACGGGCGGGGGCGTGGGCACGCGCGGATGGTCCTTGAGTACGGTGCGCCGCATGTCTGATGCATCTCAGCCCGACGCGCCCGTGACCCCCGAGCTGCGCTACGAGCTGTCGGATGGTGTTGCCCGCCTCACCATCGACCGCCCGGCTCGTCGCAATGCGCTGTCGTGGACGGTCCTCACGGAGATGCGAGCCCGGTTGGCCGAGATCAGGGGCGATCCCGATGCCCGGGTGGTGGTCATCACCGGAGCCGGGGACAAGGCGTTCTGCGCCGGTGCCGACCTGACCGGGATGGCCGACGGCGCCGGGCATCTCGCCCTCCACGACAGCCGAGGCGAGCTGGCGGGCCTGTTCGACGACCTGTGGGACCTGGGCAAACCGACCATCGCCCGGGTTCGGGGCTACGCCCTGGCCGGCGGGATGGGTCTGGCCCTCGCCTGCGACCTGGTGGTCGCGGCCGACGACGCCGTCTTCGGCACGCCCGAGATCGACGTGGGCCTGTGGCCGTTCATGATCACCGTGCCCCTCGTCCGTTCGATGCCGCCCAAGAAAGCGCTTGAACTGATGATGACGGGACGTCGCGTCGATGCCGCCGAGGCCGACCGCATCGGTTTCGTCACCCGGGTGGTGGCGCCCGACGAACTCGACGCCGCCGTCGACGAGCTGGCCGCAACGCTGGCTTCGAAGCCGCCGGCCACCCTGCGCCTGGGTCGTCAGGCGTTCTACGAGGTATGGGACCGCTCCGCTGACGAGGCCCTTCCGTTGCTTCACGCGTTGCTCACCGTGACCACCGGCACCGAAGACGCCACCGAGGGCATCGCCGCCTTCGTGGAGAAGCGCCCACCGGAATGGACGGGCCGATGATCCATCACGAACTGCGGGGCGCGGTGGCTCTGGTCACCATGGACCGCCCCGAGCGGCGCAACGCCCTCGACCACGCGGCCCTCGACGGCTTGCTGACCGCCCTCGATGCCGCCCTCGCCGCGGGGGTTCGGGCCCTGGTGCTGACCGGGGCCCACGGTCACTTCTGCGCCGGGGCCGACCTCACCACCGTGGAAGACGACGCCTTCATCGAGGCGCTGCACCGCCTGCTCGAGGGCCTGCGAACTGCACCGTTCCCGTGCCTGGCCGCCATCGAAGGCGCGGCCCTGGGGGCGGGAACCCAGTTGGCGGTGGCTTGTGATCTCCGGGTGGCGGCCGCCGACGCCGTCTTCGGCATCCCGGCCGGGAAGCTCGGGCTCATGACCGATCAGTGGACCGTGCAGCGCCTCGCCCTGTTCGCCGGCCAGGGTCCCGCCCGGGCCATGTGCCTGGCCGCCGAGACGTACTCGGGTGACCAGGCGCTGGGCTTCGGCCTGGTGCAGCGCGTGGGTGGGCTGGAGGACGCCTTGGGTTGGGCCGAGACCATCACCACGCTGGCCCCGCTCACCCTGGCTGGATGCAAGGTGGGACTGAACGAGGCCGAGGGTCTCAGCGGCTGGAGCCCGGCCTACCGCCAGGCCTTCGAGCGGGCGTGGGCCAGCGCCGACTTGGCGGAGGGCCTGGCCGCGTTCAGCGAGCGCCGACCGCCCACCTTCACCGGCACCTAAGTTCGGCAACCTCTCCCAACCGGCGTAGGGAGCGGTCGCCCCGGCGACCGTTGGTGACGCCGGTTCGGGCCTTTTGTGCTCGGGGAGGCGGAGGGCTACTCGCCGGCGCCCTTGAGCGAGCCGGCTCGGCGTTCGGTGGCCGGATCGACCGCCAGGCAGCCCACCACATGGCGGATGCCGTTGCCCCAGCCCCGCTCGTCGGGCAGGTCGTAGGCCAGCGCCAATCGGGAGGTCTCGTACGGTTTGCCCACGTAGGCCTCCCACAAGGCCGGGCAGCGCTGCTTGGCCTGCGTCTCGAGCTTTTCCGAGCCGGGGTACTCCTTGGCGTCGGTGTAGTCGAACGTGGCGAAGACCTCGTTCTGATGCGGCAGCGAGCAGTCGAGCCGCAGGTAGATCGGGGTGCTCCTGTCGACCGGGCGCACGTCAAAGCACTCACCCACAGCCGGCACGTAGAAGGAGAACTGCTTGCCCGCGCTGAGCGGCGCTTCCGTGGTCGTCGTCGTCGGTGCCGGCTCGGTCGTGGTGGTGGCGGCCGCGTCGTTCTTGCCGGCATCGCCCGAGCACCCGGCTGCCGCCACCAACGCGCCGACGAGGAGGACGACGCTCACGATCAACCGTGGCGGCCCGGCCGGCCTACCTGGCCCGGTCGCGCCCGATCGACGGGTGAGGCTCCCCGCCATGGTCAGTAGGCCCCCGGCAGCAGTTGGGTGATGTTCTCGAAGGCGGCGTACAGGGCGACGCTGAAGAACGGGATCAACACGAGGTACGGGGTGATCCGCCACCAACCCCGCAGGCGACGGTGGGCCAGGAACCAGGCCAGGAACCAGATGCCCAGGGCGAGCAGCGAGAACCCGATGGCCGCAGGCCGGGCCGACGGATCGCCACCGGCCAGACCCACGCCGGCCAGGTCGTCCTGGCTGACGTTCGCCGTGATGGTCGCCTTGGGGCTCGACGGCGCCGGGTTGCCCACCAGCTTGGCTTCCACCACGATGCGCTGTGAGGCGCTGTACTTCGGGGTGCAGGCCATCAGGGTGAGCCGGTTGTCGCCCTTGTCGTCCAGGATCTCCACGGCGGATGGGCTCACGATCCGGTGGCCGGAGGGCGGAGCGGAGGGGTCGGAACCCGGCTGCGGCACGACCTCGTAGGTGAACGTCCCCTGCAGGGTGGTGATGGTGATCTGGTCGCCCGGCTGCAACTCGTCGATGCGGTTGAACGGGGCCTTGTAGGTGGTGCGGTGCCCGGCGATGGCGGCGTTGCCGGCCTGGCCCGGAAGCGGCGTGCCCGAGAAGTGGCCGGGTCCTTCCTTCAGCCAGCGCAGATCGGTGCCCTCGACCATGTAGAAGTCGGCCCCGATCTGAGGGATGGTGATCTGGCCGATGGGCTGGCCCGGCTCTGGAGCCGGCAGTGCCGCGGCCGGTGCGGGCGGCGCGATCGTTGGGTTGGGCCCGGCCGTAGTGGCGGTGGAGTCGGTGGAGCCGTTGGTTGCCGCTTCCTGTTGCGCCTTGAACTGGCGGGCCAGATCCTTCTGGGCCTGGGCGGTATGGATGCCCGTGCCCCACAACTGGTACACCACGAACAGCAGGATCAGGATCCCGGCACGGATCATGAAACGGCCGACGGCCCCCAGCGATCGGGCAAATGTCACGGCGGAACCCTAGGCGACGGGCTTCGGCCACCTTGGTCGGGTCTCCCGGCCACCGCTACCCTCAACAGACGCCATGGAGCCCGTCGTCCACCTCCGCTCCGCCGTGTCGCTCATCGGTCGTTTTCCGGCGCTGGCCGGTGTCGATCTTGACGTGATGGCAGGCGAGATCGTGCTGCTCCAGGGGCCAAACGGAGCCGGGAAGACCACGCTCCTGCGCACCTTGGCCGGCCTGGTGTCGGTGGTGTCGGGCACCGCCACGGTGCTCGGGTTGGACCTGCGCCACGAGCGCCGGGCCATCCGCCCCCGGGTGGGCCTGCTGGGCCACGCCACCATGCTCTACGACGAGCTCACCGTGGCCGACAACGTGCAGTTCTGGGTCCGCGCCGCTCGGGCTTCGACGGTCGACGCGGAGGCCGCTCTGGTCGCGCTCGGCCTCGATGGCCGACTGCGCGACGTGGGGGTGGCCAAGCTGTCCACTGGTCAACGGCGGCGGGCCTCGATCGCGGTCATGGTGGCCCGCCGTCCCGAGCTGTGGCTGCTCGACGAGCCCCACGCCGGGCTCGACGGTGAGGCCCGGGAGGTGGTCGACGGGCTGGTCCGCCAGGCCGCGGCCTCCGGTGCCACGGTGATCGTTGCCTCCCACGAACTGGACCGGGCCCAGCACCTCGCCGGACGAGTGGTGACCATCGTGGGTGGGGTCATCGTCGGGCCGGATGACGCCGACGTCGACGCCGACCGCGCCACCGAAACCGAGACCGAGAGCCAGACCGAGAGCCAGACCGAAGCCGAGACCGAGAGCCAGACCGAAACCGAGACCGAGACCGAGAGCCAAGCCGAGCCGGGCGCCGAGGCCGAGGTGCATCGTGTTCCGTGACGCCTGGCTGGTCGCCGCCAAGGACCTGCGGATCGAGTTGCGGTCGCGCATCGGGATCAACCAGATCGCCCCGTTCGCCCTCCTGGTGCTCCTCCTGTTCGCCTTCGCCCTCGACCCCGATAGCGGCGTGCTCGACCGGGCCACCCCCGGACTTTTCTGGCTGGCCGTGCTCTTCAGCGCCTTGCTGGCTATCCAACGCGCCTTTGCCATCGAGGCGGCCGACGGCAACCGGGACGCATTGAGGCTGTCGGGCCTTGATCCGGCAGGGATCTATCTCGGCAAGATGGCGGCCATCTTCACCCAACTGGCCGTGCTCGAGGTGTTGCTGGGAATCGGGGTTCTGGTGCTGTATTCGAGCCATGGGACGGGTTGGATCCTCATGTTCGCGACGTGCGTGGCCGCGACCGCGGGGATCGCCTCGGCCGGTACCCTCTATGGCGTTGTCGCCGCCGGACTTCGCGTCCGGGAGACCCTCTTGCCGTTGTTGCTCCTTCCTGTCCTTTCGCCGGTGCTCATTGGCTCGGTGAGGGCGTTCGAAGCAGCTCGCAACGGGAATCCGGGCGAAGGCTGGCCCTGGGTCGGTTTGCTCGCTGTGTTCGCCTTCGCGTACACCATCTTCGGAGCCTTTGGCTTCGGCCCCCTCTTGGAGGAATCGTGACCAGCGTTCCCACCGCCACCGCTGCTACGGCGCTCGACGCGGCACCGACGGCAGCGGGCCCGACCGGAACCGGCTCACGCGGCACCCGCATCCTCGGCCTGGTGACGTTGGCCGGCATCGCCCTGGCCGCCTACCTGGCCCTGGTGTCGAGCCCTGCCGATGAGAACATGGGCGACTCGGTGCGCATCATCTACGTCCACGTGCCGATCGTGGTGGTTGCCTACGTCGGCTGCCTGATCACCACGCTGGGCAGCGTGATTTACCTCTGGAAGAAGTCGGTGTGGTGGGACATCACCGCGGCCGCCTCGGCCGAGATTGCCATGGTCACCACCGCGCTCACCCTGGTCATCGGGATGGCCTGGGCCCGGCCCACCTGGGGCGTGTGGTGGGTGTGGGACGCACGCCTGACGTCGACGGCGATGTTGCTCCTGTTGCTGCTGGGCTACCTGGCCGTGCGCCGCCTCCCCGCCGAGTCGGCCACCCGTTCGCGGCGGGCAGCCATCGTGGGGGTGCTGTTGTTGCCCAACGTGCTCGTGGTCAACCGGTCGGTAACCTGGTGGCGTTCGCTGCACCAGGACACCACCATCCTGAACACCCTGCAGCCGAAGATCCACGACCAGATGGCGTTTGCCCTGTACTTCGCCATTCCCGTGGCGCTTCTGATGTTCGCCTGGCTGCTCGTTCACCGCTGGCGGCTGGCCTGGATCGAGCAAAAGCTCGAGGACCGAGAGCTCGACCAGGCCATCACGGAGCGCCGGGCTGAAGCCGCCAGCGAGCGCACTCCGGGCGGTGGACGATGAACGACTGGGGATACGTCGCCCTGGCCTGGGGTGTCACCGTGGTGGTGCTGGTGGCCTACGCGTTGTGGATCATCGTGCGCGGCCGGGCGATGAGTCGGCGCCTCCCACCCGAGGACCGACGATGGATGTGACCCCTCCCGCCGGAGCGCAACCGACCGGTGACGGTGATGACCCGTCCGCGCCGAACCTCACCCCCCGGGCGACCGATGTTGCCGCCCGGCCCGACCGGCGCAAACGCAAGTGGGCCCCCATCCTTGTGCTGGTGGTGATCCTCGGGGGAGTCGCCTATGTCGCCGCGCAGGCCCTGACCACGGCGACGACGTTCTTCTACAACGCCGACGAAGCGGTGGCGAACCAGCAGAAGCTGGGCACCAGCCGGTTCCGGCTGCAAGGCACCGTCGAGCCCGGCACTATCAGTCGCACTGAGACCGGTGTGGCTTTCACGGTGATGTTCAACGGTGCCCAGGTGGCCGTGGTACACCAGGGTGACCCACCCGAGTTGTTCCGCGATGCCATGCCCGTGGTGCTCGAGGGGCACTGGGACGCGTCCGGCTCGCGCTTCGACAGCGATCGCATGCTGGTGAAGCACGACGCCACCTACACCGCCAAGAACGGTGAGCGTTTGAAGGAGGCCGACCAGGGTGGCACCGTGCCTCCGACCACCGCCGCGCCGGCCGGTTCCGGCGGCTCCTCGGGTGGCTCCCCGGCTTCTTCGGTGGTGCCGTGAACCTGGCGTTGGGCACCGCCGGGGTGGTCCTCGGCCTGGTGGCGTCCTTCGGGGCCGTGGTCACGCTGGCGGTCGGGCTGATAAACCACAAGCCCGACCTGCTCCGGTTGAGCCGTGTGTACACCTGGCTGGTGCTGGCCGCCGCCGTACTGGCCGTCTTCGCCATGGAACGGGCGCTCATCACCCGTGACTTCACCGTGCTGTACGTGGCCAAGAACGGCAGCTCCCGCACGCCGGGATTGTTCAACGTGGCCACCATGTGGGCCGCGCTGGAGGGCTCGATCCTGCTGTGGGTGCTGTTCCTGGCGGGCTACACCGCACTGGTGGGGCGCAAGTTCCGCGATCGGCTCACCGACCCGCTGGTCGGGTGGGCGTTGCTCACCATGTTCGTGGTCTGCATCTTCTTCTTCGGGCTGTTGCTGGGCCCGGCCAACCCGTTCAAGTCGTTCAATCCCCCGCTGGGCTACGACGGGCCCGGTCCCAACCCACTGCTGCAGAACAATCCGCTCATGGCCTTCCACCCACCGATGCTGTACCTCGGCTACGTGGGCTTCACCGTGCCCTTCGCCTTCGCCATCGCCGCTCTGGTGACCGGCCGAGTGGGGGAGGGGTGGCTGGTCGAGACGCGGCGCTGGACGCTCATCGCCTGGGGGTTCTTGACCGTCGGCATCGTGTTGGGTTCGTGGTGGAGCTACGAGGTCCTCGGCTGGGGCGGCTACTGGGCGTGGGACCCAGTGGAGAACGCGTCGTTCCTGCCCTTTCTCACCGGCACCGCGTACATCCACTCCGTCATGGTGCAGGAACGGCGGGGCATGTTGCGGGTGTGGAACCTGTCCTTGCTCTGCGCCACGTTCTCCCTCACCATCCTGGGCACGTTCATCACCCGTTCCGGGGTGCTCGACAGCGTGCACGCGTTCACCGAGTCGGGCATCGGCCCGGCCATCCTGGGCTTCTTCGCCCTCGTCGTGGCCGTCACCGTGGGCCTGATCGGCTGGCGAGGCGACCGCCTTCGCTCGCCTGGGCGCATCGACTCGCCGGTGTCGCGGGAGGGGGCGTTCCTGGCCAACAACGTCCTGTTCGGGGCGTTCGCCTTCATCGTGCTGCTGGGCACGGTGTTCCCGCTACTGGTCGAGGCGGTCAACGGCAAGCGGGTCTCCGTCGGCGTGCCCTACTTCAACCGGATGACCATGCCGGTGGGCCTCACTCTGCTGTTCCTGATGGCCGTGGCCCCGGTGCTCCCGTGGCGCAAAGCCAGCGGCGAACTGCTGCGCCATCGGCTGTTGTGGCCCGCCTGGATCGGCACCGGCTGCGTCGTGCTCGGCGTGCTGGTCGGCCAGACCGGGCTGGCGTCTCTGGTGGCGTTCGGTCTCGGAGGATTCGCGGCCGGTTCGGCGGGGCGCCAGCTGGTGCTGGCCACCCGCCGCCAGGGTTGGCGCGGCCTGGTCGGTCGGGCCAACGGCGGGATGATCGTGCACCTCGGCGTGGTCGTCATCGCCGTCGCCTTCGCGGCCAGCTCCAGCAACGTGCGCCAGGCGGAGTTCTCCAACCTCAAGCCCGGTGACACCGCCACCTTGGCTGGCCACACCATCACGTACGTGCGCCAGAACGAGGAGGTGGACTCCAACAAGACGTCCACCCAGGCCCTGGTGCTGGTGGACGGCCATGGCCCCTTCGCGCCAGGCATCTCCAAGTTCACCCTGAACGGCTCCACGGTGGGGACGCCCTCGGTGTTCTCTCGACCGACGGTGGACGTGGTCGTCAGCCTGCTGGTGGCACCCGAGAGCCCGGACGCGCCCATCAGCCTCCGGGTGACGGTCCAACCCCTCATCATGTGGCTGTGGATCGGTGGCGGGATCATGGCCTTCGGGACCATGCTGGCCGCCTTCCCTGGTCGTCGTCGCCGGGGCATCGAGCCGGTGTCGGCGCCCGTGCCCGACCATCGGCCCGGACGTTCCCCCGGCTCCGTTGACCCGAGCGGGCCTGCTGGTCCCGGTGACGCCGGCGAGCCCTCCCGTCAACCGGCGGGAGCCAACGCCCGGCTCGTTCTGGGCCCGGAAGGCGCCTGATGGAGCCGATCGTGCTCACCGACGAAGACGAGACGCCCCGGGGCGGACGCCACCTGGCCCGCAACGTGGCCATCGCCGCGGCCGTCGTGCTGATCGCCTTCATCGCTCTGCTGGCCACCCGCAAGAGCGGGGACAACGAGCGGACCGAGGCCAAGATCCTGGGCCAGGCCGTGCCCGCAGTGCAGGGCACCACGCTCGACGGCACTCCCTACGACATCAGCACCCACCGGGGTTCGTGGGTGGTGGTGAACTTCTTCGCCCACTGGTGCCCGCCGTGCGTCGCCGAGCAACCCGAGCTCGTCAGGTTCGCCGAGGAACACCAGGCCGCCGGTAACGTCCAACTGGTGGGCGTCGCCTTCCAGGACAGCGAGGCCGACGTCCGTAACTTTTTTGCCACCAACGGCGGGGACTGGCCGGTGCTGGTGGGCGACACCGGTTCGATCCCGCTGGCCTTCGGCGTGACCAAGGTGCCGGAGAGTTACGTGATCAGCCCCGACGGCCAGGTGGTGGCCAAGTTCGAAGGCGTCACCCAGGCCAAGCTCGACGCCGTCATCGCCGGGTTCGAGGCGCAGTCCGGTGTGGGCACCCCATGACGGCGACGGTCAGCGCACCGCCCGAGCCCACCGGATGGCTCCGCCGTTGGGGCCCGTGGCTGGCCATGGCCCTGGTCCTGGGAGCAGCTCTGTTCGTGGGCACCGTCTCCCAGCGCGAGGCGCTGACCAATGCCGATCGGCTCACCAACATCGCCCGCACGGTGAAGTGCCCAGTGTGCAGCGGCGAGTCGGTGGCTGAGTCGAACGCCCAGATCTCCCAGGAGATCCGCAAGGACATCGGCCTGCGGTTGGAGGCCGGCCAGACCGACGAGCAGATCCGCGAGGCCTACCGGGCCCAATACGGCGACTACATCTTGTTGACCCCGTCGTCGAGCGGCGTGACCAGCCTGGTGTGGATCCTGCCCGTCGCTCTGCTTGTAGTCGCCCTGGCCGGGCTGGTGGTGGCCTTCAGCCGCTGGCGGGTGAGGGGCGAGGTGCACGCCAGCGACGCCGACCGGGCGCTGGTGGCCGATGCCCTTGGTGAGGACGATCAGCCCGTCGCCGCGTCCGACGATCAGTCCGACCCTGACGACGCTGACGGCCCGGAGGACTCGGATGACCGTGGCGACGGCGACCCCGGCACGGACGAGGATCCCGACCCGGAGATGGGGAGCGGGCGGTGACCACCGCCAGCCGCACGTCGGCCCGCGCCCTGAACCCCGACGAGCTGGCCGCGCTCGAGGAGCAGAGGGCGTTCCTGCTGCGCTCGCTGCGTGATCTCGAGGCCGAGCACGACGCCGGAGACGTGGACGACCACGACTACGCCGAGCTGACCGACGATTACACGGCGCGAGCGGCGGCGGTGATCCGGGCCATCGAGAGCCATCAGGTGCGGGTGGCGGTGCGGCGGCGCTCCCCATCATGGTCCCGCCGGGCGTTGTGGATCGGTGCGGTGGCGGTGCTGGCCATCGGGCTGGGGCTGTTCGTGGCCAAGTCGTCGGGGACCCGCAACCAGGGAGACACCATCACCGGTGGCACTCGCCAGAGCGTGGCCAATGAGTTGCTGACCGCCCGCCAGCAGTTCCAGTCGGGTGATCTGGTGGCGGCGATCAAGACCTACGACAAGGCCCTGCAGGACGACCCCACCAACGTCGAGGCGCTCGCTTACCGAGCCTGGATGCTGCGCCTCGGCGCCTTGGGCGCGCAGGGCCAGGACCAGCAGCTCCTACGGGCCCAGTCGCTCAGGTACCTGCAACAGGCCCTTCAGGTCGCTCCCGCCGACGGCACCTCGCTCGTGTTCCTGGCGGTGCTGTACGGCGACCTCGGCCAGGCCCAGCAGGCGTTGGACACCCTGGCCAAGGCGCCTGCGGGATCGGTCCCCGACTTCATGTCCGGCACGGTCGACACGTTCAAAGCTGAGATGCAGGCCCAGGTGGCGGGCGGCTCGGCGACGACGTCGAGTACCACCACCGCCGCGCCCTGAGCGGCGGCCGGTCCGGGGTGAGCAGCGGCGGTCCTAGTCGTCCGTCGCTCAAACAGCGAGGGAGGTACTGCCCGGTCGCGGCGTCTCGCATAACGAGCGCGGATCGGGCATTCGGTGTTACCAGGCAACCGTCCCATACCCGGTGATAGGTGACACCTCAGCGGGGAGTGCCGCGGCCGGGTCGAGGTAGACCGATGGTCTTCGTAATCCCTTGGCTTCCATGCCGGCTCGTCGAGAGACTGGTGGTCGTGCCGGTGCGTATGCACGATGACGAGGTCGAGGTCGCCGACACGCTTGTCCACCGACTCCTCGCGACGCAGATGCCGCATCTCGCCGACCTGCCATTGGTCCTGGTTGAGCCGTGGGGTACCGACAACGCCATCTGGCGTCTGGGCGCGGATCTCGTGGTCCGTCTACCCCGCATTCATTGGGCGGCGGGACAGCCCGAGCTTGAAGCGAGGTGGCTGCCTCGGCTCGCACCACATCTTCCGATTGCCCTGCCCGATCCGATTGCCGTCGGTGAGCCCGCAGACGGTTACCCGTACCGGTGGGCAGTCCACAGATGGATAACGGGAGAGGGCGCCGCCCTCGACCGGTTCGAGGATCCCGTGGAATTCGCGTTGGCGCTCGCCAAGGTGGTCCGCGCACTCCAAGCTGTGCCCACGGCCGACGCGCCGCCAGCCACGAACCGCGCTCGACCTCTGGCCACGTACGACGCCTCCACGCGCTGGGCGATCGACCGTGCGAACCACCTGATCGACGCCGCGGCTGCTCTCGACGTGTGGGAAGAAGCCATGGCCGCGATCCCTCACGACGGCGCGCCGGTCTGGGTGCAAGGAGATCTCGAAGGGAACTGCCTCGTTAGCGACGGCCGGCTGTGCGGCATCGTCGATTGGGGCTCAGCGTGTGCTGGCGATCCTGCCGTCGACGTACAGGTCGTGTGGTCGCCGCTGTTCACCGACGAGTCGCGCGGTGTGTTCTTGGACGCGCTCGGCGTCGACGACGCCACCCTCGCTCGCAGCCGCGGCGCAGCGATCAATCAAGCCTGCGCCGCGCTGCCGTACTACCTCCACACCTACCCGCGGATCGTCGAGCGTTCATGGCACAAGCTCGCCGCTCTTGGAGTACGACCGCTGACCGCCGCGTAGGCGGCGGTAGGAGGCGGCCTGCGGCAACGTGCTCAGGCGTGGTCTGGAGCGCTTCGTCGACGCCCGACACCCAGGCTGGGTAAGGCGTGGACGCGTGGCTCGGTGCCAGCTCGCCGCCCGCTGTGGTCGACCCCGATCGATGCTGCCGACTCTGTCTGCCCGGCGGTCGACGCGAGGGCCATCAGCCGATCGGGGAGCGCGCTACGCTCCCGCAGAGACACGTCGGCAGCAGATCGCGAAGAGGAGTCCGCCATGGCGAAAGAGGCAGCCCAGGTCGCACCCCACGTATACAAGGTGCTGTTCGAGAACGAGCGCGTACGCCTGCTGGATGTGCGGATGAAGCCAGGCGACGAGTCCGATCAACACTCCCATCCCGACTACCTCCTGCACGCCCTCGAAGGTGGAAAAGTGAAGTTGACCGACGCGTCGGGGCAGAGCGCTGAAGTTGAGATCCAGGCGGGTGACACGATGTGGAGGGAGGCCGAAGAGCATTCCGCCCTGAACGTCGGCACGACGGAACTCCACGCGCTCTTCGTCGAACTCAAGTAGCGCCCAGTCCCAGGCCAACAGCCTGAAGGCGGATCTGGCCGTATCTGCCGAACGTCTGAGCATGCATAAAGGCGGCTCGGTGGTCATCGGCCAACTCGCCAGTTTGCGCCCCAAAGGACACGCCTTCCACCGCGCCCGAAGGCGGTGCCAGGGGTGTCCCGGAACATCGGCAGCCGGCTGCGTCGGCGCGTCACCGATGTGCCGGTAGAGGACGCGCCAGAACTGCCGATCTGCTCGTACCTCCCGGAACATTTGCCAGACACACCACTAGTGGTCCGTCGCGAATTTGATCTGGTGGGTCAAAGGCGCGGAGACACCGCGTTGATGGCGATGGACGAGCGCCGCACCCACCTCATCAAATCTCAGACAGACCACTAGGCGAGCAGCGGCGGGAGGTAGCGGCCGGAAACGACCTTGCCGTCGTCGACCTCCAGTACCCAGATAGAGCCCTTCTGGCTGAGGTTCGGGTCCTTGGTGCGCATGCCGTCGGCCGACAGCCGCCGGATGATCTTGGGGATCAAGTCGCCGTGGCTGCACAACACCAGACCGTCGGACGACGGGTCGAGCACGGTTTGGATGCAGGGCCGGGGCTCGCTCCCCTCTGCCAGTTGCTTGTCGACGACTACCGTCAGGCCGTGCGCTTCGGCCAGCGGTGCGACGGTCTCGGTGCAGCGGGCGGCAGGACTGGACGACACCCGGGTGATGGTGGCGTCGGCCAAGAGCGCCATGACGCCCGACGACTGCTGGCGACCCTTGGCACTGATGGGTCGCTCGTCATCGGCACCGCTCCATTGCGACCGGTTCCCGGCGTGGGCGTGTCGGACGAGGTACACGGCCACCGACGAAGGGTAGTGCGCAGGATGCGTGGCTCGTGCACGCCACTGGTGGTGGCCTCAGGCCGGCGAGTCAGGTCGGTGGCGCCGAACCTGTCGGTGGCGCGTCGTCGTCGAACTCGGACTCCCCCCGCCGTCGGCGCAACTGCACGTGCTCGCGGCCCAGGTTGGCCACCACCATGGCCACGATGGTGACCAGGAAGGCCTGACCGAACAGCGCCTCGAGCATGGCCAGGGTGCGCCCACCGTCGTTGTTCGGGGTGAAGTCGCCGAACCCGACCGTCGACAGGGTGACATAGCTGAAGTATTCGTTGGTGAACCCGTTGGTGTTCGGTTGGCTGAACATGGGGTGGGCGACGATGTCGACGAACCGGTAGCCCCCGGCGAAGATCAGGCCGATGAGCAGGTAGGCGGCCAGCGACGCGGCCACCGTGTTGAGCGTCACCCGCTTGTGGCTGAACGCCCGCCGGAGGATCACCGGGAAGCACAGGGCGATGACCGCGGTGTAGAGCAGGATGAACGTCGCCTGCACCCAGGTCGCGTTCTGGGGATCGAACTTGTCGCCGGTGACGGTCGCGATCAACGAGATGACCACCACTGATCCGGTGGTGACCATGGCCACGATGCGCAGGCCGCGCTTCACCTTCGAGCGGGACATGGCGGTCACCACCAAGAGGGCAATGCTCAGGCTGACCAGCAACGTCCCGCCCCGGAACACCAGGCCGATGGGGATGGCCACCATGGTCACGATCGTCATGATCAGGACGCCGAGGTAGCCGTCACGCCCCAGCAGGTCCTGTCGCAGCGTCTCGAACGTCTCCTCGGCCGCATGTTCGACGTCCTCGACGACGTCCTCGATGACCCCGACCACGTCACCTCCGCCTTCGTCACCGGGGTGCGGTTTGACCAGATCTGGCGGTTCAGCATCCACGACGCTGGAGCGTACGACCCCGATCGGTGACTGCGGGGGACATCGGGGACCGGGGGACCGGGGGACCGGCTTGAAGGTCGCCGGTGCGCGAACGTCTAGGGTCGCTCGGTGCACGTCTCCGGGTGGGCCTGGGCCACCTTGCTGATCCTGGCCCCCCTCCTATTGGCGCTCGACCTCTTCGCGTTGCCGCGGGTGACCGGCCCGATCGAGGTGCGGGCGGCGGGGATCTGGTCGATCGTGTGGCTCCTGGTCGGCGTCGCGTTCGTGGGCTTGGTGTGGAACCAGGCGGGCGAGACCTACGCCATCAAGTACGCCACCGGCTTCGCCGTCGAGAAGGGCCTCACCATCGACCAGGTGTTGGTCTTCGCCCTCATCGTGGCCGCCTTCCGCCCGCCCGACGGTCGCGGTGACCGCGCCGTGTTCCTGGCCCTGTGGCTCGGTCTCGTCCTGAAGATCCCGGCCATCGCCGTCGGCGCGTTCCTGGGCCACCACGCCGAGGACCCCGTGCGGTTCGTCCTGTCCGCCGCCTTCCTCGTGGGTGGGGTAATCCTCATCCGTCGAGGCGAGCGCGAGGCCGAGACCGAGGAGAACCGCTACCTCAATTTCCTGAGCCGTCACCTCGACTTCATCGACGACTGGGTGGGGGACCGCTTCGTCGCTCGCATCGACGGCGGGCGTCGTTACACGAGGGCGTTCGCGTTGCTGACCGTGCTGGTGACCACGGACCTCTATTTCGCGGTGACCGTGCCCCTCGCGTTCGCCGCCCAGAAGCCGGCGTTCCTGGTGTTGGCTTCGAGCACGTTCGCCGTACTGGGTATCCGCAGCCTCTACTGGTTCGTGAGCGGGGTGGTCGTCGATGACCTCCTGCTCAGGGTCTCCCTGGCGGTCGTGTTGTGGCTGGTGGCCGCTGAGCTGTTGGTCCAACCGGCATTCCACGAGCCGAGGTGGGTGCTGCCGATCCTGATCGCCATCACGGTGGCGGTGCCGATCGGGAGTGCCCATCTGCGCTCCCGGGCCGACCGCACGAGGGCGCCTCCGCCGGCGACGGAACCCCCGTCGCCGGCGTCATGAACGCCCGGACGTTCCCCACCAGAGACCCATGGTGCCGCTAGGTTTCTGCCATGCCTACTGATCTCGACGGCGATCTCGGCGTCGACGTCCTCATCGTGGGCGCGGGGATTCAAGGCCTGTACCTGGCTCGGGAACTGGCCCGGACCTACTCGGTCTGCGTGGTCTCCGACCCCGCCGTGGCCGCGGGGACCCTCGAGTCTCCCGGCTACTTTTCCGCCGGCTACGACGGCAACGATGCCAACCGGATCCAGCCGGCCCGGCGGGCGGCGGGCTGGTGGCGGCTGTGGGCCGAGTCCAACGGAGTGCCTTTCGCTCCCGACGCGCCCCGCTACGTCGTGGCGCCCGATGAGGTGGCGACCCGAACGCGGTTGTGGAGCGACGCCAACCTCTCCGCCGAGCCCGACGAGGGCCTGCCGGTCGCGTTCGAAGGGGGCTCGCTGGAAGGGTCTTCGCCGTTCGTGACCGAGACCGATCTCGTCATGAACCCGGCCACCGTGCTCACCCGACTGCGTAAGGGTCTGGAGAACCGGTGCCTCGAGGGCGAGGTCGTGCGGTTCGGTCTCCTGCCCGACGGGGAGATCGACCATGTGCAGGTACAGGTGGGCGACGTGGCGGTTCCCATCGTGGCTCGCTTTGTGGTTCTGGCGGCGGGAGTGGGAAACGCCACCCTGTTGACCAAGCTCAGCTCCCGGCTGCCCGACCAAGCCAAGCGCAAGGCGACCAAGGAACTGGTTGACACGTGCCAGGCGGTGCGGGCCCAGACCGTGTTGTGCCTGCGCGGCCCCGATCTGCCGTTGGTCAGCGGCCGCTTCGGTGACCTCACCATCACCGCCCAGGCGCTCACCGAAACTCCCGATCATGGGTGGCTGGTGGAGCCGCCCGTCGATGACACCCAAACGACGCTCGGACCGGCCAATCTCCGCTTCGAGTTGCCGGTGGATGACGCCGTCGTGGCCAAGACGCTCGACAGTCTGTTTGCCCTCAGCCCCTCGATCGCGGGTCAGCGTGACGGGCTGACGTGGTCGGTCTATGTCACTCGGCTCGCCCAACACCCCATGGTGGTGGTGTCCGATGCGTCAGCCGTCGCCCAACCGGTGCCGGCCAAGCTCGAGAAGTTGGGGCTGGAGTCGTTCATGGCGGTGTGGCCTTCGCATCTGGCCTACGCCCAGTTCGTGGGAGATTCCGTGGCGGAGCGGGTAGGCGAAGCCCTCGGTCCGGCCCAGGATTTCTCGGATGGGCCCCAGCCGGCCGACTTCGGCATCAGCGCCCCCACGTTGCGCGCCCGGTGGGACGGCGCCGACTTCCCGTGGCAGGACTGGCCGGCCTTTGCCGCCGCCCACGGCATCACCCAGCCCTAGTGGTGTGTCGCCGAAACAGTGAGGTGGATGGGTGCTGCTGGTACGACCTGCGAGTGGCGAGGTGCAATCGCAGATTTCACGGGCTCACCGAGCGGAGATCTCGCCGGGACGGTTGAACCGGTAGAAGAACGGCCCTAGGTCGCCCGTTTCGAGAACTCGCGTCAAGGCGATGAGGCCCTCGAGTAGCGCAGCCTGCCCCAGATCACCGAGATGGATGGGATCGAACCCGGCATCGCGTATCAGCTGCTCTGTGGTGTCGCGCGCCTCTGGATCGGAGGCGAACATCGTTCCAGGCGGCACCGTCTCTGCGTCAACCTTGTCGTAGAGCGCGGCGAAGTTCGTGTTGAATGCCTTCGCCGTAGGCCCGCCGGTCAACGACTTGACTTGTTCCGCCACGGAATCGAACCCAGTGGGGCGCTCGCCGAACTTGTTGCTCGCGTCGATCGTGATCTGGCCACGGAGACCACTCACCATCGCCAGCCCGTCGGCGATGGCGTCTCCCGGTATCGCAACCAGCACGACGTCCGATCCGGTGGCATCTCCGCCGTCTCTGCCGAGCGTCGTCACGTCATGTCCTGCGGTCACCCATCGCCGCGCTAGTGCACCGCCGACTCGCCCGCGCCCGATCGTCGTGATTCTCGTCGCGTCGCCTCCGAAGCTCGGTCCCTTGCGTTTGCAAGAGCAAGCTAC
>DHIQ01000281.1:4701-6565 GCA_002403895.1 Candidatus Neomicrothrix sp. UBA4742 | reverse complement strand
GGGCTCGGTGACGAGGGTCGGGCCGTCAACCACGCGCTGGTGGACAAACCACTCCTGGGCGACGGGAACCTCGTGGTCGGTCGTCACGAGCCGAGGGCCCGCAGCCGGGCGATGACGGTGGGGAGGTGGTCGAGGGCGGCGTCGATGTCGGCGTCCGTCGTCGACCATCCCACCGAGATGCGCAGGGAACGATGGGCGTCGGCGCCCATGGCGGCCAGGACGGGGGAGTCCTCTACCCCCTCTGACGCACAGGCACTGCCCGAGTGAGCGGCGATGCCGGCCCGGTCGAGGTCAAGGAGCACGGCCTGGGGCTCGATGCCGTCGATCCCCACGCAGACGAGATGGGGGAGCCGCTCGACCGGGTCCCCGAAGCCATGCACACCGTCCATGGTGGCGGTGACCTCGAGCACCCGGTCGGTGAGGTGGCGGGCGGCGGCCTGCTCGGTAGCCAGGTGGTCGTCGGTGGCGAGGGCCTCCGCCGCCGCCCCCAGGCCCACCAGAGCGGGGACGTTCTCCAACCCCGCTCGCCGGGCCCGTTCCTGATCGCCGCCCACCAGCAGGGGGCGCAGGCGCAGCCCGCGGCGCACCAGCAGGGCGCCGGTCCCGGGGGGAGCCCCGAACTTGTGCCCGCTCACCGACAGCAGGTCGGCGCCCAGTTCGTCGAAGGCGATCGGCACCCGTCCGGCGGCCTGGGCGGCGTCGACATGGACGAGCACGCCTGCCGCCCGGCACCGGTTCACGATCTCGGTCACCGGCTGCGTCGTCCCCACCTCGTGGTTGCCCCACTGCACATGGACCAGGCCCGAGCCCGGTGACGTGGCCGCCATCACCTCGTCAGGATCGACGCGGCCCTGCGCATCGACGCCGACGACCTTGACCTCGGCGCCGCTGACCGAGGCGAAGGCGTCGCTCGACTCACGCACGGCCGAGTGCTCGACGGCGGGTACCACGATGGCGCCGCCGCGCTCGGCCGCGCCCCACACGGCGGCGGCGATGGCCTCGGTGGCCCCGCCGGTGAACACCACCTCGCGGGACCGGGCACCCAGCAGGACGGCGAGCTGCTCGCGTGCCTCCTCCAGGGCGACCCGGGAGCGCATGCCCTCGTAGTGCAGTCGGCTGGGGTCACCCACCTCGCCCCGGGCCCACGCCTCGAGCCAGGGTGCCATGGCGGCCAGAGCCTCGGGCCGTAATGGCGAGGTCGACGCGTGATCGAGGTAGTGGCGACCCATGTGACGCCCCGGCCTCAGGCTTCGACGGCGGTGACGCAGACCTCGTCGCCCATGGGGATCGATGCTTCCAGCGCCGGCGAGGTCTCGCCGTAGAGGGCGCTGAGCATGCCCCGCACCATGCCCCGGTCCACCGCGCAGATGACGGGGTTCTCGATGGCGGCGCCGCCGAAGGGGCAGTGCTCGCTGACGATGCGCAACTCGTTGCCGTGCTTCTCGGCGTGGGCGGCGAAGCCGTGGGCGGTGAGGGCGTCGGCCACGGTGTGCAGGGCCGAGCGGAACGAGCGCTGCCCGTCGCGGCTGTCGCCCAGCGAGCTGGCCATCAGCCGTCCGTATTCCATGCCTACCTCTTCGGCCAGGGCTTCGGCCTGGTCGCGGGGGATGAGGGCCAGGGTACGGCCCAGCAACGACACCATCAGGTCGTCGTGGCGCACCCCGAATTCCAGGGGTGCCGACTGCTCGCTCACGCGGTAGTGCTTGGACGGGCGTCCCGCCCCGGCGTGGCCACCGCGAGCGACCGTGACGTCGAGGTACCCGCCGGCCGCCAACTTGTCGAGATGATGGCGGGCCACGTTCGGGTGGAGTTCGAAGTGGCGGGCCACTTCGGCCGCCGTCACGCCGTCGGCCCGTTCCCGGAA
>DHIQ01000281.1:3293-4643 GCA_002403895.1 Candidatus Neomicrothrix sp. UBA4742 | reverse complement strand
GAACAGGTAGATCTCCCGGCGGGTGGGGTCACCAAAGGCCGAAGTGATGGCGGTGACGACCGACGAGAACTCGGTCGGAGTGAGTGGCGGTTGGTCCACTTCGGTATTGTACCTATCGCCGTAGGAGAAATTTGGGTGCGCCATCGTGGTCGCCCAGGAACCGGTCGCCGATGCGACCAGGGAGTGCCTCGCATGACCGTCACCGAAGCCGATGTCCTCGAAGCTTTGCGCCCCGTCGAGGACCCCGAGCTCCACCGCAGCATCGTGGATCTCGAGATGGTGCGGGGTGTCCGGATTGACGGCGCTCGGGTCGACGTCCAGGTGGCGTTGACCGTCGCCGGATGTCCCCTGCGGGCCGAGATCCAGAGCCGTGTCACCGGCGCCGTCACTGCGCTCGACGGCATCGACACCGCCACCATCGACTTCAGCGTGATGACCGACGAGGACCGGGTTCGCCTGCGCGAGAAGCTCCACGGCAACCCGGCGGCGACGGCCGGTACCCACCAGGGCCACGGCCACGCCGAGGGCCGGGCCATTCCCTTCGCCGATCCGGCCTCCAAGACCCGCTGCCTGCTCATCGCGTCGGGCAAGGGTGGGGTGGGCAAGTCCACCGTCACCACCAACCTGGCCGTGGCCCTGGCCCAACAGGATCAGTCGGTCGCCGTGGTCGACGCCGATGTGTGGGGCTTCTCCATTCCCCGCATGCTGGGCGTGGACCGCCCCCCGGTGGTCATCGACGAGATGTTGGTGCCGCCGGAGGCGAACGGGGTGCGGTGCATCTCGATGGGCTTCTTCGCCCAGGAGGATCAGCCCGTCATCTGGCGGGGACCGATGCTGCACAAAGCGCTCGAGCAGTTCCTCACCGACGTCTACTGGGACGAACCCGACTTCCTGGTCATCGATCTCCCGCCCGGCACCGGCGACATCGCCCTGTCTCTGGCCCAGTTCCTGCCCCGGGGCGAGGTGTATGTGGTGACCACGCCGCAACCTGCGGCCCAGCGGGTTGCCCAGCGGGCCGCGTTCATGGCTCAGAAGGTGAAACTCGAGGTGAAGGGCATCATCGAGAACATGTCGTGGTTCACCGGTGACGACGGCACCCGCTACGAGATCTTCGGCGCCGGCGGCGGCCAGGACCTGGCCGAACGGCTGGAGGTCCCGCTCCTGGGCAGGATTCCGCTCGTTTCGCAGCTGCGTAAGGGCGGCGACGCCGGAGAGCCGATCGTGGTGGTGGACCCCGAAGGCGAGGCCGCCCAGGCCTTCACTGCCATCGCTCACCGCATCGCCGACGAGCTCGCCCCGACCCGCGTCTACAACCCGCAGCTCAAGATCATCTGACCCCGCCCTTCTCGC
>DHIQ01000281.1:1544-3037 GCA_002403895.1 Candidatus Neomicrothrix sp. UBA4742 | reverse complement strand
CCCGTCCCGTCAATGCCCGGACCCGGCCTGGCATACGCCCGGCCCTGCAGGAGGATCTCTCGTGGATGTTCGTATCGGTGTCCAGCACACCGTCAAGGAGATCGACGTCGAGCTGCCGGAGGACGCCGACCGGGCCAAGATCCGCAAGGCGATCGACGCCGCTCTCGCCGATGAGTCCCACACCTTGTGGCTGACCGACCGCCACGGTCGCGACATCGGTGTTCCGTCCGCCAAGATCGCCTACATCGAGCTGAGCGGCTCCGACGCCACCCGCCGGGTCGGGTTCGGCGGCGCCTGATCGCTGCCCCCGGGCAGTCCGGTCAGTTCCGCGGTTACCGCCTATGTCGGCGATGAGTCTCGACCGGGTCGATCTCCTCGATCGCCGGTTGCTCTTCGTCACCGGCAAGGGCGGCGTCGGCAAGACGAGCATCGCCGCCGCGCTGGCGCTGCTCGCCGCGCAGCGAGGGAAGCGCACCCTGGTGTGCGAGATTGATGCCAAAGGTGACCTCGCCGACTCGTTCGAGTCGGGGCCGCTCGGCTTCCAGCCTCGGGAGCTGGCGCCCAACCTCCTGGGTATGGCCATGGATACCGAGAAATCGCTCAAGGAGTACCTGCGCCTCCAGTTGAAGGTGCCGTTGCTCGGGCGGATCGGCCCGGTGGCCCGCACGTTCGACTTCGTGGCTGATGCCGCCCCTGGGGTCAAGGAGATCCTCACGGTGGGCAAGCTCTGCTACGAGGTGCGGGAGCGCACCCATGACCTCATCGTGGTCGACGCCTCGGCCACTGGTCACGTCGTCGGCCAGCTGGCTGCACCCCAGGCCATCAATGAGCTGGTGAAGCTGGGCCGGGTGCGAGACCAGACTGGCTGGATGGTCGACATCCTCAGCGACCCACTGGTGACGGCGGCGGTGATCGTGTCGGTCCCCGAGGAGATGCCGGTCACCGAGACGCTCGAGCTGGCTGAACGGCTGCGCACGGAGACTGATGTGCACCTCGCCGCCGTCGTCGTCAACAAGGTCCTGCCCGAGCTGTTCGGCCGAGGTGAGGAAGAGGTCTTCCATGCGTTGCGCGAGCCGGTGCTGGCTGCGGCGCTGGCCGACGCGGTGGGGGGTCCGGTGGATCCCGTGTTGGATGCGGCCCAGTTGGCGGTGACCCTGCGGCGGACCCGGGCTGGTCATCTCACGAAGCTTCGAGCCGAGCTGCCCCGCGGCCTGCCCCTACTCTATGTGCCGTTCCTCTTCACCCGGACCCACGGCGTGCGCTCGACCCGGTCCGTGGCCGACGCCCTGTCGGCCGAGTTGGGCTACTGACGTGGCTGGCTCCGCCGCGGCCAAACCGAAGGCGAAGGGCAAGGCGGCCAATGCCGTGGCGCGCCCCTCGGTTCGGGCCTCGGGCACGCTCGAACAACTCTTCGCCTCGCGCGAGATCGTGGTCACGTGCGGATCGGGCGGGGTGGGCAAGACGACCACCGCGGTCAACCTCGCCGCCTGCCT
>DHIQ01000281.1:1099-1224 GCA_002403895.1 Candidatus Neomicrothrix sp. UBA4742 | reverse complement strand
TGGTGCTCACGGTCGACCCGGCGAAACGCCTGGCCACTGCGCTCGGCCTCGAGCAGTTCGGCAACGTCGAGACTCGGGTGCCCGACGAGCTGTTCACCGCGGCCGGCGTCGAGCCTCAGGGCGAG
>DHIQ01000281.1:544-802 GCA_002403895.1 Candidatus Neomicrothrix sp. UBA4742 | reverse complement strand
TGTGGGCGGCCATGTTGGACACGAAGCAGTCGTGGGACGAACTGGTGCGCACCCATGCCCCCGACGCCGAGACCTGTGAGGCGATCCTCGCCAACCCGCTCTATCAGAACATCACCGGCAAATTCGTCCAGAGCCATGACTACATCGCCATGGAGCGGCTCTACGAGATCCATTCCTCGGGCCGGTACGACCTGATCGTGGTGGACACGCCTCCCACCCGCAATGCCATCGACTTCCTGGAAGCTCCGGAGCGGATGG
>DHIQ01000281.1:0-248 GCA_002403895.1 Candidatus Neomicrothrix sp. UBA4742 | reverse complement strand
GGAGTTCTTCCGCAGCCGTCTGCTGCGTTGGCTCATCGCTCCCTACCGGTCGCGCCTCGTCAACGCCGCCTCGAAACCGTTCTACTTGGTGGCCGACCGCATCCTGGGTTCGCAGTTCCTGGGTGACATCGCCGAGTTCTTCATCCTCTTCCAGACGATGTACGTCGGCTTCGTCGAGCGGGCCGAGGCGGTCACCCGCACCCTCCAGGACCGGCGTACGACGTTCATGGTGGTGACCACGCTGGAAG
>DHIQ01000226.1:20726-40484 GCA_002403895.1 Candidatus Neomicrothrix sp. UBA4742 | reverse complement strand
CCGTTGATTACCCATTCGTCGCCGTCACGACGCGCCGTTGTCCTGAGTGAACGCGGGTCCGAGCCCGGCTGGTCCGGCTCGGTCATCGAGAAGCCGGACTCCATTCGCCCTTCGACGAGGGGGACGAGCCACTCGCGCTTCTGCTTGTCCGTCCCGTACTTCAGGAGGATCGTCTGGTTGCCAGAATTGGGTGCGACGACGCCAAAGAGGGCCGCCGCGCCGATTGCATAGGCGAGGACCTCGTTCATGTAGGCGTGCTCGAGGAAGTCCAGGCCGGCGCCGCCGTACTCCGGTGGCAGGTGGGGAGCCCAGAGCCCGGCCTGCTTCACCTTGTCGACAATCTGCGCCCGCAACTCCTCCGACTCCTCCCGGTCTCTGTCTGTGACGCGCCGGTTGCCACGCCAGGCCCAGAGCACGTTCTCGTTCGGGAGTATTTCCTTGTTGACGATGCTCGCGGTGAGTCCGCGTATCTCATTGATCCGCTCTGACAGCGTTGGGACTGGTTGGACGTTCATGCGCATGGTTAAGCCTCCTGATCCCGCGGGACGCATCCCGCCGGTCTTGATAATACGATTGTCGTGCCGGGCGCGCCCGGCGCATTAGCCCCATATGGCCTAACGCGGGAGGGCCATTCGTCACGCCGCGCTTGTCGGACTGGGGCATCTCCGCTACGCTCACGCCGGAGGAGCCTTATCTTGTCTGCGAATGAGAGCAAGCACATTCTTGCGGTCGACCTTGGCACTGGCGGCCCTAAGGTCGCGCTTGTCTCGACGGATGGTGAGATCGCCGGGCATGAGATCGAGAAGACGGGAGTGCAACTGCTGCCTAACGGCGGCGCGGAGCAAGATCCGGACGATTGGTGGCGGGCGATCACGACTGCCGCCAAGCGACTACTCGCGCGTAATCTCGTACCGCCGGAGAGCATCGTGGGCATTGCTCTGACGACGCAGTGGATGGGGACAGTCGCCGTGGACCGCGCCGGCCGGCCGCTGATGAACGCGGTCATCTGGATGGACTCGCGCGGGGCGCGCTACGCGAAACGGATCACTCGCGGCGCAGTGAGCGTTGGTGGCTACGGCGCGCTGAAACTACGCGAGTGGATCAAGTACACCGGCGGCGTGCCCTCGCGGACGGGGAAAGATTCGCTGGGGCATATCCTTTTCATCCAGAACGAGCGCCCGGACGTCTACCGCGACACATACAAGTTTCTGGAACCGGTGGACTACCTGAACATGCGCCTGACTGGCCAGTTCGCGGCGTCTTATGACACGATCACTGGCCATTGGCTGACGGACAACCGTGATCTCTCACGCGTCCGTTACGTCGACAAGCTGGTCGCGATGGCGGGCGTTGACCGCGACAAGCTGCCGGACCTGCGGCCGACTGGCGCAGTGCTCGGGACGATTTTGCCCGAAGTCGCACGCGAGCTCGGGTTGCGGGAGGACGTGCAAGTGGTGATGGGCACGCCGGACACGGAGTCGGCGGCGATCGGCTCCGGGGCGGTGCGTGATCTTGAGGCGCACCTGTACATCGGCACCTCGTCGTGGCTGTCGTGCCACGTGCCGTTCAAGAAGACCGACATCCTCTCCAACATCACGTCGCTGCCGTCGGGCATCCCCTCGCGCTACTGGGTGGCCACCGAGCAGGACACCGCCGGCAAGTGCCTCTCGTGGCTGGTCGACAACATCCTCTACCCCGACGACGCCCTCGGCTCGGGTGTGGCTCCCGACGACGTATACGACCGGCTCAACGAGTTGGCCGCCAAGGTCGCGCCGGGCAGCGGCAACCTGATCTTCCTACCCTGGCTGAACGGCGAGCGCACGCCGGTCGACAACCACCTCATTCGGGCCGGCTGGTTCAACGCCTCGCTGGCCACCGAGCGGAGCCACCTGGTGCGCTCGGTGTTCGAAGGGGTGGCCCTCAACACCCGGTGGATGCAGGACGCCGCCGAGAAGTTCACCAAGCGCCGCTTCGAGCACCTCAATTTCGTCGGCGGCGGAGCCCGCTCGCCGCTGTGGTGCCAGATCATGGCCGACGTCTTGGACCGGCCCATCCGCCAGGTGTCCGACCCTGTTCTGGCCAACGTGCGGGGCGCCGGCTTCTCGGCCTCGGTGGCGCTCGGCCACCTGCGGTGGGACGACATCCCGGCCAAGATCACCATCACCGAGACGTTCCAGCCCGACGCCCGCAACCGGGCCACCTATGACCGGCTGTACGGCACGTTCGTGGATCTGTACAAGAAGAACAAGGGCATCTACGCCAAGCTCAATCGCCATTCGAGAAAGAAGCCCTCATGACCGACACCACCGCCGAAACTGGCACCGGAGCAGAACAGGCCGACCACGAGCGCCCGCCTGAGCCCACCATCAAGGACTACCGGCAGCGCTACGAGACCTACGCCGCCATCCCCGAGACCGGGCGGGACCGGGCCGAGGTGCTCGCCGAGATGCGGGCCATGGCCGAGCTCGAAGCGGCCCGTTGGGAGCAGGGCTACGCCTCCGGGTCGGTCTACAACGGCGACCCTGACCACATCGCCTTCCTCAACGAGGTCTACGCCCTCAACTCCCAGGCCAACCCGCTGCACACCGACCTGTGGCCGAGCGGCACCAAGTACGAGAGCGAGATCGTGGCCATGACCGCCACCATGCTCGGCGGGGGCGGCATCGGCGACGGGCCGGGCAGCGACACCGGCGTGTGCGGCACCGTGTCGTCGGGCGGTAGCGAGAGCATCCAGCTGGCCATGAAGACCTACCGGGACCATGCCCTGGCCACCCGGGGCATCACCGAGCCCGAGATGATCGTGCCCATCAGCGCCCACGCCGCCTTCGACAAGGCGGCCCAGTACTTCGGCATCAAGATCATCCACATCCCCACCGGCCCCGACTGGCGGGCCGATGTCGCCGCCACCGAGGCGGCCATCACCGACAACACGGTGGTCATGGTGGGCTCGGCCCCGTCGTTCCCCCACGGCGTGGTGGACCCGATCGAGGAGCTGAGCGAGCTGGCCCGAGCCCGGGGCATCGGCTTCCACACCGACGGCTGCCTCGGAGGCTTCGTGCTCCCCTGGGCCGAGAAGCTGGGCTGGCCGGTGCCGCCGTTCGACTTCCGCCTGCCCGGCGTGACCTCCATGTCGGCCGACACCCACAAGTACGGCTACGCGGCCAAGGGCACCTCGGTGGTGCTCTACCGCAACGTGGAGCTGCGCCATCACCAGTACTTCACCATCACCGACTGGCCCGGCGGTCTCTACGCCTCGCCGTCGTTCGCCGGGAGCCGGCCGGGGGCGCTGAGCGCGGCGTGTTGGGCGGCGCTGGTGTCCACCGGCGAGTCGGGCTACCTCGCCGCCACCCGGGCCATCCTCGAAACCGCGGGTCGGGTCAAGGCCGCTCTGCGCGCCGACTTCCCCGAACTGGAGATCTTCGGCGACCCCCTGTTCGTGGTGGCCTTCCGCAGCGTCGATGACACGCTCGACATTTACCGGGTGCTCGACGCCATGACCGCGCTGGGTTGGAGCCTCAACGGTCTGCACCGCCCGGCCGCCGTGCACCTGTGCGTCACCCAACGGACGACGCAACCGGGCGTGACCGACCGCTTCGTCGTCGACTTGCGAGCCGCCATCGATGAGGTGCGGGCCCACCCCACGGCCGAGGGCGGCATGGCCCCGATCTACGGCATGGCCAACACCATCCCCGAGCGGGGCCTCGTGGCCCACGCCATGTTGGACCACATGGACAGCTGGTACCGGCTGCCATGAACGTCCAGCCCAACCCCGGCACCCCACCAACCCCTACCGTCGAGCGGGCGGTGGATTCCGACCGCAAAGCGCTGGCCGAGATCTTGGCCCGCGCCTTTCGCGACGACCCGGTGTGGAACTGGCTCTTCCCCGACGATCGCGGTCGGGACCGCCGCGCCGCCTTGGTGTTCCGGGCCTACCTCTACGACAGCCTGAAGCGGGGCGAGGTGCTCACCACCCCCGATCGGGTGGCCGCTGCGCTGTGGAAGCCGCCGGGCAAGTGGAAGCTCAGCAACGGCTCCATCCTGCGGACCCTGCCCGACCTGCTGCGGGCCTTCGGCCGACGCCTGCCGGCATCGTTGGAGGTAGAGCGCAAGGTCGAGGCCCAGCACCCCGACGAGCCGCACTGGTACCTGGCCGTCATCGGAACCGACCCGGTGGCCCAGGGGCGCGGCGTGGGAGCGGCACTGATCCGCCAGGTCACCGACCGCTGCGACCGCGACGGTCTACCCGCCTACCTCGAGTCATCCAAGGCTGACAACGTGCCGTACTACGAACGCTTCGGTTTCAAGGTCACCGGCGAGACCGTGCTCGGCAACGACGGGCCCACCATCTGGTTCATGTGGCGCGACCCGCAAGCGCTGGAGGCCGGCTGAGCTCGTCTCGATCGACAGACGAGCCGTTCCCGGTCGCATTCGGCGTACATCGTCGTCGGAGCGATCGGGCTGGCTCTGCTCGCCGCAGTCGGAACAGCCAGACTCCGACGCCGAGCATCTACCCCTACTGTGGGTGCGTAGCTCGCGTCGACGGGCTGAGCGCAAGGGGGTCCAGGCGTGACAACGATGGTCGATGTTCCGGTCCGACTTGAGCCTGAGGCACCGATTTCGCGTGGATCGCGGGCGTTGCTCGTTGCTGGCGTTGCCTCGCTCAGCGCGGGAGCGATCCATGCCGCGGCAGTGGGTGCTCATGCCGAACACCCGGCGGCGGCTCGGGTCTTCATCGTGGTTGCGCTGGTGCAGCTGGGATGGGGAGCGATGGCGCTGGCCCGACCGAGCCGGGCCGTGGCGCTGGTCGGCCTTCTTCTCAACGCCGTGCTCGTCGGTGGTTGGGTGTTGGCCAAGACGAAGGGGCTCACCTTCGTCGACGGGCTGGATCAGGTCGAGCCGATACAGGTAGCGGACGGTTTGGCGGCCGCGCTGGCCGCGGTGTCGGCTCTGGCCGCGGTCTGGAGTCTCAAGCGACACCATGCCGATCGACGTGCTCCGCTGCTCGTGGGTGTCGCGGTGGCCGTGCTTGCCGCCGTGGCGTTCCCCGGGATGGTCGAAGCGGGCAACCACGTCCATGGCGCTGGCGAGGCGAAAGCCATCGTCGTCGGAGCCGACGGACAGGCCACGCTCACCGATGCTTCTGTGGCCCTGCCGACCAAGCCCTACGACCCGAACATGCCGATCGACCTTGGCGGGGTTGCTGGGGTGACACCGGAGCAGCAGGCTCGGGCCGAAAACGAGGTGGCGATCACCGTGATGCGGCTCCCGCAGTGGGCCGACCCGGCCGCCGCGGAAGCGGCGGGGTACCGGTCCATCGGCGACGGTTTCACCGGATTCGAGCACTACATCAGCTGGTCGAGTCTCAATGATGGCAAGATCCTCGATCCCGATCACCCGGAATCTCTTGTCTACCGGGTGACCGGTTCCACCAAGACCCTCGAGGCGGCGATGTACATGCTCCCGCCCGGGTCGACCCTGGATGCTGTCCCTGACCTCGGTGGAGCGCTCACCCAGTGGCACATCCACGACAATCTTTGCTTCACCAACAATGCGGCCCCGCAGGTGGTTGGCCTCACCACCAGCGACGGCACCTGCGAGGCGCCCTTGGTGAAGCTGCCGCCGGTGCCGATGATCCACGTGTGGATCGTGCCCGAGACCTGCGGGCCGTTCTCCGCGTTGGAAGGCGTCGGCGCTGGCCAGATCAAACCGGGCGAGCAACGTCTGTGCGACCACGTTCACGGGAGTACAACCGGCAGCGGCTTCTAGCGCCCTGCAAACGAATCCGTGGTGAATGGCCGCGATCCCAGCGGCGACCTCGGGCATGTGGCTGTTGTCTGAGCTGACCCAAAAACGGGGGAGGTTGGCGGATATCGAAAGGCAACACCTATCGATCAAAGGAGCCGCTGGCGTAGCCAGCGTCGCCGGTGATGCGGCGTGCTGTCACTGTGGGAGCCGTCGTGCCCGGCCTCGCTCCGCCGACCTCGGCGAGGATGACGCAGACCGGGCTCCAAGCGCTAGTGGGTCCGCTGGACGACAAGCCAGGTTCACGGACGAACCGAACACGTCACCACGGCGGTGCACGGCGGTGCCGTGGTGCAGACCGGTCCGCACGGCAGGGAAGCTTGGCTCGAGGGTCGTTGCCTGCACGATGGCAGCTGCCAGGCGCAGCCCAGTTTCGGGGGAGTCGGACAGGCAGAGGACGGCGTCGCCGATCGATTTCACGAGCCGGTCCCCCGGTTGGCATGCCCCATCGGCGATGTCGGCCAGGCGAATGGCGAGCCTTGCGGCCAACTCGTCGCCGTGTGTCTCGGTGGCGGCGGCGAATCCGACCAGATCGACGAACACGAAGGTCGAGTTACGCATGATGGTTCTCCTCAGGCGCTTCGTTGCGACAGACCTCGTCGCCAGCGTCCCGGACCTCTTGCGGCGCCAGGGTCTACGTCGAAGGTGGCGGCGCAGCCCGGTCCGCAGAAGAGCAGCTGGAGGTCCTGGCGCCGGCTCACGACCGGACCAATCGCCCGATCGCGGCTGACGCCGCAGCGAGCTTGTCGGCGGCGGTGTCCCCGCCTTCAGTGATGGCGTCGGCGACACAGTGGGAGATGTGTCCGTCGAGCAGTTCCAGCGCCACCGCTTGAAGGGCGCGGGTGGCGGCAGCTACCTGGTCGAGTACGAAATCCCCCGAACCCCAGCCATGTCGGGTCGGTTCGAGTGCCGGTGTGTCAATCGACAGTATCTGAGGCCTAGCTGGGCTTGCCTAGGGCGGTGGCAAGGACCTTCTCCAGCTCGTCGTCGGTCACGCCCCCGACGAGTTTGGCGTCGACACGACCGTTCGGGTCAACCAGGTAGGACTCAGGGACCGCGGTGACGCCGTAGGCGAGGGCGATGTCGCCTTCGTCACCGAGGATCACGGGCCAGGTCCCGCCGTGTTCATCGAACCAGCTGCGCACCGCGTCGGTCGAGTCGTTGAACACGACCATCACGACGGTGGCATCACGTGCGGCTTGGTGCCTCTCGGCAAACGTCTTCAGCTCGGGGTGTTCCTTGCGGCAGGGGACGCACCACGTCGCGAAGAAGTTCACAAGCACCCAGTGACCGAGCTGGCTTCGAAGCGTGAAGGTCTTGCCGTCGAGGGTGGGCCCTTCCACGGCGGGTGCCGCGTGGCCGATGAGCGGGCTCTCTACTGCCCGTTGGTCGGTGGGGGTGCGGGTGGCGAGCACGCCGATCAGCACCACGATGACCAAGCCGAGGGCGGCGGCCATCCAACGGATTGGATGGCGGCGCTGGCTTGGCCCCTCGATGTCCGGCTTGGGGTCGATGTCGTGGGCGAGGTCAACCATGCGCCCGCCGTCAGCTATTGGAGTGTTCCTCGGCGTCGCTCGCGAGCTTCGACTTGAGTTCGGCGATCTCGTCGCTCATCTGTGTCATCCGTTGGGCGTCGCTGCTCTGGTCGGCGTTGCGGGAACGCATGCCCCACATGACCAGACCCATGACTCCCATCATCAACGGGCAGGCGAGCAGTGGGAGGTACGGACCCATGAGTTCTCCAGACGTCGGATTGTTCTTACTCAATGTAAGAGATGGGCCGTCAATTGGCAAGCGGGCTGTTTCAGAGATTGAAGGCTCGGTTGATCATGGTGTCGAGTCGTTGTTGGCTGAGCTCGCCGGTGTGGCGGTCGACTTCGGTACCGTCGGCGGCGATCAAGATCGTGGTGGGCATGCCGATCAGCCCGGCTGTCTGCGCGACCCCACCGTCGGGGTCGAAGCCTGACGGGTAGTGGACTCCCAACTCGTCGAACAGCTTGATCGCGTACTCCCGGCTGTCGGCATTGTTGATGCCGACGAACAGGACCTGGGCACCGAGCTTGTCGTGCTCGGCCTGGAACGCCGGCAGTTCCTGTCGGCAGGGAACGCACCAGGTCGCCCAGAAGTTCACCACGACCGGATGGCCTCGCGAGGCGGCGAGCGAGACCCGGGGCTGGTCGACGCGTAGGTTCTCGAGGTCGAAGGCCACCGGCGTCGACCCCGGTGTCGGCCGGTCGGGCGGCGTCGAATCGTGGAGCAGCGCCAGCTGGGCGGCGCCGAGCGCGATCATCGTTGCGGCGACGAGCCACGGCCACCGCTTTCGGCGTCCTGCCGGCCGTTCAACGACATCGGGGGGCTCGCTAAGCGGATCGGGGATCACCGCAGCTCATCCGGCTGTGCCATGATCACTTACACGTTGTAGCACCCACGATTAGTCGTCGGGCATTCGTTGGGTGCGCCAGTTCTGTCGGTCACAAGGGAAGGACGATGTCGATGCCACGGGCCGGTGCCGGTGAGCTGGAGGCGGCGGTCATGGACGTCGTGTGGGAGGGCTCCGGGTGGATGACCCCTGGTGACGTGCTCGCCGAGGTCGCCAAGGCCCGAGATCTGGCCTACAACACTGTATTGACGATCATGGTGCGCCTCTGGCGCAAGGGTCGGCTTGTGCGCGAGCGCAACGGGCGCGCCTATGCCTACCAGGCCAGCCAGACGCGTGAGGGGTGGGCTGCGACCCGGATGTCGGGGATGCTGGCCGAGGTCCATGACCGTCCGGCAGCTCTGAGCCTCCTGATGGACGACCTGAGTGCTCGTGACCGCGACCAGTTGCGGCGTCTCCTCGCTGATCGGTCGCGCCGCCCAAAGGGGACCTGAGGTGCTCCTGGCGCTCACACTCGTGTGTGGCCTTGCGCTGGTCACCGCACCGGGCCTCCTGCGCGCCCAAAGTGCCCGTCTCGCACCGGCGGAATGGGCTCGCATCTGTCGCCTCGCGCTGCTGACGGGCTGGATTGGCGTCGAGGTGGCTTTGATCGGCCAGGCGGCGCCGACGGTGCTCAGATTCTTCGGGGCGTCACCGCTGGCGAACGCGTGCGAGAAGATGGTCGGCGGCTGGGTGGCAGGCGGCCCCACCGTCGGGTGGGCAGCGGCGACCATTGCTGTGGCGATGCCGGTGTTGGCTGGTGTCGGCGCCGTGAGAACGCGTCGAACGTGGGGCACCGTCCACCTCGAGTCGACCCTCGGTACCCACGAGGAGTTCGAGGGTTTCGACCTATTGGTCCTCTCGACCGAAATGTTCATCGCTTACAGCGTCACTCACGAGGGCCAAAACCAGATCGTCGTGTCCGACGGGCTGCTGTGCACCCTCGATGACCCCAGCCGTCACCTCGTCCTCGCCCATGAGGCCGCCCACCTCCGCCACGGCCACCACCGGTTCTTGATGCTGGCCACCTGCATCGAGCACGGCTTCGGGGGCGCGTGGCCGGTACGAGCCAGCACCGGAGCGATGCGTTCCGCACTCGAACGGTGGGCCGACGACGAAGCTGCCGGGGTAGCCACCCCTGAGCGTCGGCGCCTGCGAACGGCGTTGATCGCAGTGGCTACCTTGACAGGACCCGATGTTGTCGCGTCCCTCTGGGGCCCGACGACAATTTTCGAACGCCTCGTCGCTCTTGACGACGCACCAGCGTGCCCATCACTGATCCGTCGCGGCGTGTTCTACGCACCCTTTGTGACCGTCAGCCTCCTTGGCGTCGCCGCGCTCGGCATGTGGCTCGGAGAGATGCCCAGGATCATCGCCATGGCCTCCTGCCCGATCTAGCGGCACCGCCCGGCGAGCCCGACTAGCGCCCCATCCAACCAAGAACTACGTTTTGTAAGTGCATGAACGGCGCCACTCTCCCTCTCCTCGCTGTCGGGGCTGGAGTGATCTCCTTCAGCTCGCCGTGCTGCCTGCCGCTGTTGCCCGGCTACTTGTCGTATCTCTCGGGCCTGCCCGTCTCCGAACTCGACCGTCGCCAAGCCCGAGCAGCATCGGTGCGGGCCGCGGTGGGTTTCGTCGTTGGCTTCAGCGCGGTGTTCACCGCGCTGGGGGTGGCCGCGGGGCTCGCGGGCGCCGTCATCACCCGCGAGTTGCCGTTGATCCTCCGCGGTGCGGGCTTGGTCATAATCGTCATGGGGCTAGCCATGATCGGCGTGTTGCGGATCCCGGTGCTGTATCGCGAGCGCCGCTTCGACCTGGCCCGCACCGCGGCAGGTGGGCCGAGGGCGGCCGCGGCGATGGGTGCCGCGTTCGCGTTCGGGTGGGCGCCATGCATCGGCCCGGTGTTGGCCACGATCCTGGCGACCGCGGCGGCGACTCGCACCGCGATCTGGGGCGGCGTGCTTCTCGCGCTCTACTCGCTTGGGCTCGGCCTGCCCTTCATCGCGTTGGCCGTCGGCTTCTCACGAGCCCAAACATCCACCGCGTGGCTTCGTCGCCATGCCCGAGCCGTCGAAACCACCGGCGGGGTCCTGCTCGTCATCGTCGGCGTGTCCTTCGTGACCGGGGCGTGGCGGGGCCTGTTTGTCCCGTTGCAACGCTGGTTCGCCCGGTTTGGCTGGCCACCGGTATGAGCCGTACCCGACGACCGCCGACCGTGGGGGACACCGATGCGTGAGCTGTTCGTCGGCACGACGCTGCTGGTCACCTTCGTGGCCGGCATGGTGGCGCTGTTCGCGCCGTGTTGTGTGTCGGTGATGCTGCCGGCGTTCATCGCCGCGTCGGCCCGCCGCGGCGTCGCGCTGGTGGCCATGACGTTCGCGTTCGCGGCCGGGCTGGCGACGTTGGTTTTGCCCGTCGCGATCGGCGCCAGCTGGATCAGCGGGGCGATCAGCTCCCACCATCTCGCCGTTTACGGCGTCGGCGCGCTCGCCATGGTGGCGTTGGGGGTCGCCACGCTCGCCGGCTGGCAGCTGCACCTCCCCATGCCGGGCCGGCGGGCGGTCCCCAACCCGGGCCCCGGCGCCGCGTACCTGCTCGGTCTGTTCAGCGGCATCGCGTCGGCGTGCTGCGCGCCGGTGCTCGCCGGGATCGTCGCCATATCGGGCGCCAGCGCGTCGTTCCCGGTGGCGGTCATAGTCGGTGTGACGTTCGTGGCGGGGATGGTCGCCCCCCTGTTCGTCATGGCGCTGCTGTGGGACCGCCACCAGCAACGATTCAGCTCGGTGTCGGGCCGCCAGGTCCGCCTGCCGCTCACCGGACGGCATGTGTCGCTTGCCAGCGCAATCGGCGGCGTCCTACTCATCATCATGGGGATGCTCGTCGGCGCTCTCGCCGTCACCGGACCGCAGATGGCCCCGACGGGCTGGCAAGCCACCCTCAGCGGCGACATCGACCACTACGCAAGCCTCATCACCAAGGCTCTCTCGGCCGTGCCCGGGTGGGTCTTCGCCTTACTCCTCGTCGTGTCGCTCACTTTGCTGACCCGTACCGCCCTCAACCAAACACCCACCAGTAACACCGACGGGCCGGTGCCGGGCGAGCGCCCCACGGATGCACGGAGTGACGACTTCGCCGAAACCCCGGACGAGACGCGAAAGGCCATGGACCGATGACCGCCAACCCCCGCTCCTCGAGAACCTCAGCCGAAAGGCGCTCCGCCCCCAAGCCGTCCAAAGCCTCCCCGGTCAGACCCAACGCAGCCGGTTCCAAGGTCGTGTGGCTCGTGGTGGTCGCCGTCGTCGCCGTCGGCGGCCTCTTCGCGCTCTACACGCGGTCCAACCAATCGGGCGGTTCTACCTCAACGTCCGGTTCCGGAAAGTACGCGTTCCAGGTCGGCGACCCCGGCCCCGGCCAGTCCGCCCCGCCGATCCATCTCACGTCGGCCACCGGCTCAGAGTTCGACCTAGCGGGCGCCCATGGCAAGACGGTGCTCTTGTACTTCCAGGAGGGCGTCGGGTGTCAGCCCTGCTTCGATCAGATCAAAGCGCTCGAGAAAGACCCGACCGTCCTCAACGGCTTGGGCGTGGACGAACTGGTCAGCATCACCGGCAGCGGCCGCGATCAGATCGCCCAGAAGGTCAGCGACATGGGACTGTCGACCCCCGTGCTGTCCGACCCGGACCTGGCCGTGTCGAAGACCTATCACGCCAACGACTACGGAATGATGGGGACCGGCGCCGACGGACACACCTTCATCCTCGTCGGGCCCGACGGCACCATCCGATGGCGAGCGGACTACGGCGGCAAACCCAACTACACGATGTTCGTCCCCGTCGACCAGCTTGTCGCCGACCTCAGTGTGGGACTGAACAAGTCATGACGTATCGCATCACGTTCCTCACCCAACAGTCCTGCCACCTGTGCGACCAGGCCAAGACCACCCTCGATGAACTCAACGGCGACTTCGACCTCACCATCGACGAAATACCGATCGACTCCCCCGAGGGCCGGTCGGTTGCGGCCAGCGCCGGAATCATGTTCCCGCCTGGCGTCCTGATCGACGGAACCCCGTTCAGCTACGGCCGGCTCTCGGCCCGCAAACTCCGCAAAGCGCTATCGGACTAGCCGGACCGCCCCTGCTTCATCCCACCCAACTCCACCAACTACCGTCACCTACATCCTGTCGTTCATTCGAACCGGAGGAAACCCCATGTGCCTCGACAAGAAAGTCCTGATCGCCGCGGCAGCCGCCGTCGCCGCCCTGTGGCTCACCCAACCCAGCTGGACCCCGATCGCTATCGTCTTGATCGCCACCGCTATCTGCCCGCTTTCCATGTTGTTGATGCTCCGCCGCTCCGCCGGTGCCACTCCGGCCTGTGACACCGCGGGCAACAGTGACCTCGACAGGCTCGAAGCTGAACTGTCGGCGTTACGCCGTGAACTCGAGCGGCGCTCATCCGGGGCCGCGAAGCGATAGCCGAGACGAACCCCGGTGACCGAGCCGCCGACACCAGACCGCTCCACCATCGAGCGTCGCTCGCGGCTCGGTCCGCGCCTCGACGTAGGTGACGTCGACCAATTGCGGTGGCTGACGGTCGCCGCTCCCGTCGGGCTGGTCCTGGCTGTGGTGCTGGTTGCCATCGGCGGGTTCCCGTTCGACGTGCCTATGCCCACCCACGCGCTCGGCCTTGTCGAACCAACCTGCGGACTCACCCGGGGTTCCACCGCGATCGCCCGAGGCGACTTCGTGACCGCGTGGCACTACAACCCGGCCAGCTTCCTGGTGGTCGGCATCGGCGTAGCGGTCATCGTGCGTGCTGTCGTCGGCGTGACCAGCGGGCGGTGGCTCAACGTGACCGGCCGCCCAACCCGGGTCGGATGGGCCCTCATCGTCGTCGCCGTCGGTGCTCTGTGGATCTACCAGCAGACCAACGCCGACTTCATCATCCACTCACGGATCTGAGAGCGATGAGCAATCAATTCGCGGCCCGAATGGAAGCTCTCGTCGACCTGGCCCGCAACGACTTCCAATCCCAAGGGGAACCCACGAAACCATGCTCAACATGACCGTGAGGCCCGGCCGTGGCCTCGCCCTTGTAACCGTTGTCGCCGTCCTCACCGTGGCCTGCGGCACGACGTCAAACAGCACGACCGGCGGCAGTGGGGCCAGCGGGGGCGCCGCCGACATCGCCGTCGCGCCAGCGAACTTCGACCTCGCCGTCGGGCCACCGAGCCGGTTCCTTGTCGGACTCTTCACTGGCGAGAAGGACAACATCGGCTACGGCACCCTGCACCTCACCTTCACCTACAACGGCGCTGATGGGAACGCATCCGAACCTGGCCCGTCCGCCGACGCCACGTTCCTGGTGCTGCCCGACTCGGCGACCCGCACCCCGCCCGAAGGGCCAGCCAAACTCGACGTCGAGGACGGCCGAGGCGTGTACACCGCCACCGTCGGGTTCGACAAGCCCGGCATCTGGCAGGTCGCCATCAACACCGACATCGCCGGCATGGGACACCGAGCAGCCACCGGCAGCTTCCAAGTCCTCGACCACCACCAACTCCCCGCCGTCGGCGACGCCGCCATTGCCTCGGACAACTACACCCTCACCACCCCTGCGATACCTCCAGCTGCGATCGACTCCCGCGCCGGCAACACCGACAACGGCGCCGTCCCCGACGCCGACCTGCATCAAACCACCATCAAGCAAGCCGTCGCCGAGCACCGACCAGCAGTCGTCGTGTTCTCCACCCCCGTCTACTGCCTCAGCCAATTCTGCGGACCCGTCACCGACATGGTCGACCGACTCGCCAGGACCTACGGCAAAAAGGCCGACTTCATCCACATCGAGATCTGGAAGGACTACACCAACCAGAAACTCAACCCCACAGCGACCGAATGGATCGACAAAGACGGCGAAGGACGAGAGCCGTGGGTGTACGTCATCGGTGCCGATGGCAAGATCGCCGCCCGCTACGACAACGTGGTAACCCAATCCGAACTCGAAGCGGCGCTGCAGAGGCTCTGAGCGTACGGCCCCCAACCGGAGGCCACTGCTGCACCCCCCATTAGGCTCAGCCCGGCGGCCGGCTCACCCGATTGGCACTTCGGGGGAACACGCACCACATCGAGGGACCGCCTACGACGCGGTGTAGATCTCCATGACCGGATCCTCCACTGCCAACTGGGTCACGGCTTCGGCGAAGGCGGCCGACTCGGGCACCTGGAAGTGCGTCGTGAGGGCGTCACGGTCGGTCCAGCGCTCGACGAACACCAGCCGGTAGGGGTTCTCGACGTCGCGGTGCACCTGGTGGCTGATGCAACCGGGTTCCTCACGCGAGCGGCGGACGTGGTCGAGCGAGAGCGCCAAAGCGTCGTCGATGGTGCCCGGCCCGGCGTCGACGTGACCGAGGACGATGATCATGACGGGACTGTGCAAGTAGCCATCGAGCCAGCGTAGGGACATGCCTCGATTCATGCCGCCACTTGAGAAGCGCGACACGGGGGCGCGTGCTGGGACATGATGCTGAGTGATGATCTCCCCGCGGACGGTGCGACTGGCCGATTCCCTGACCGCCGGCCGCTGGTTGGCGCGCGTGGTGGTGGCGCTCACCGCGCTGACCTTCCTCACCCGTCTGCCCGGGCTGATCCTCACCCGTATGTTCAACGTCGACGAGTCGTATCTGGCGGCCATGGGTCTCACCATCGGCCGCGGTGGCCAGCTCTACCGTGACGCGGTCGATCGCAAGCCCCCGGTGCTGCCATGGCTGTACTCGCTCTCGCAGACGCTGACCGGCAGTGAGGATCTCCGACCGTTGCGGCTCCTGGCCAGCCTGACCATCGCCGCCACCGGAGTGGTCGTCGCGGTGCTGGTTCTCCGCCTGGCCCACGACCGGACGGCCGCGTTCGCGGCTGGCGCCCTCGTGGTCCTCGGCACCGTGGCCTTCCTCCCCGCTGACGGGCAGGCGGCGAACTTCGAGCTGTTCGCCCTGCTCCCGGCGAGCACGGCAGTGCTGTTGGCGGTCACCGCCCGCGCTGCGCCCCCGTCGACCCGCCGGCTGCTGCTCTTCCTGGGCGCCGGCGCGCTCGTCGGCGTGGCCGGAATGACCAAGCAGCCGTTCTTCGCCATGCTGGCGCCGGTGGCGTGGGAAGCGTGGCGGGCACGGCCCCGCCGGACCGCCTTCGGCGCCACGGGGGCGGGAGTCCTCGCCTCGGTGGTGACCATCGGCCTGCCCTTCGGCTTGGGGGCGGTGTGGCGCTGGGCCTGGGTCGACACGGGCGACTACCTGGGCGGCCAGGTCGACGTCGTGCGCGTGCTCGGGATGCTGGCCCTCGTGGTCGGCGTGTTCGCCGCCCTCCACCTGCCCACCCTGTCCTCGATCTGGTCGAACCGTTCCCGCCTCCGCCAGGTCGACGCCGTCATCTGGTTCTGGTTCGCCGGCGCGTTCATCGCCGTCGTGCCCGGGTTCCGCTTCATCGCCCACTACTTCGAGCTGATGGTGCCCCCGATGGCGGTGCTGGCCGGTGTCCTGCTGGCCGCGGCCCTCGCCGACGACCGGCGCGTGGCCGAACAGCGCAGCCTCCCCGATGAGACGAGCGGACCGACCACCGAGCAGACCACCCCGGTTGCCATCGGGCAACGGCCAACCGTGCGAACCGTCGCCCGGCACCCGGTCGGCAAACTGCTCGCCGGCTCCGCGCTGATCGCCGTGGCCTGCACCCTGATGGCCACCATGGGGTTCGCCAACGCCGACCAGGTCCGGCCCGAGCTGGTGACGGAGATCCAGTCCCACACTCGACCGAACGATCGGATCCTGGTGTGGGGCGCCCTGCCCGAGACCTACTGGCGCAGCCGGCGGCTCCCGGGGGCGCGGTTCTTGTCGGTCGGCTATGTCACCGGCAAGTGGGCGGACCGCCCCAATCCTCCCCACAACGCCGAATCGATCGAGCCGTACCGCTCGCGCTGGAAGATCTTCAATCGGGATCTGCGGGCACACCCTCCCGTGGTGGTGATCGACACCTCGACGTCGGGCATGGACGGATGGGACCAGTACGGGCCGGGTGGCTACCACTTCGGCGCGATCCTCACCGGCTGCTACACCAACGACGGCACGGTGGACGGCATGACCATCTGGACGTTGGTCGACCGCGCCTGCGTGGAGCGGCTCGCCGTCAGCTCCTGACGACTCAGGGTGCAGGGGTAGCGCTGATGAAGTCGACGACCGCCGCCGCGAGATTTTCGCCCTTGTCCTCCTGCAGGAAGTGGCCGGCTCCGACGATGGTGGTGTGAGGCTGACCCTGGGCGCCGGGGATGCGTTCCTTGAGTCGGGCGTCCGCGCCGGTAGTGATGGGGTCACCATCGCTGAACGCACACAGGAACGGCCGGTCGAACTGCGCCAGGGTCTCCCACGCGGCGCGGTTGGCCGGGGCGGCCGGATCGTCAGGCCTGGATGGCACCAGCAGGGGGAACTGCCGGGCCCCTTCCTTGAACGACTCGTCGGGGAAGGGCGCGTCGTAGCCGGCGATGACGGGCTCGGGCAGGTCCGTGGTGCACCCGGCGTTGATGATGAACCCGGTGGGGAAGGTCTCGACCTCCTGGGAGAACTTCTGCCACGCCAGGAACGCGTCACCGGGATGGCCGTCACCGGTGGGCAGGAACGTGTTGGCCGCCACCACCCGGGCGAAGCGGTCGGGGTGCTCTCCCACCAACCTCAGGCCGACCAGCCCGCCCCAGTCCTGACCTACCAGGGTCACACCTTGGAGATCGAGCTCGCCGAACACCAGGGACCGCAGCCATTCGACGTGGCGGGCGTAGCTGTAGTCGGTGCGGGAGGCTGGCTTGTCCGACCGGCCGAAGCCGACGAGGTCAGGGGCCACCGCCCGCAAGCCGGCGTCGGCGATGACGGGGATCATCTTGCGGTACAGGTACGACCAGGACGGCTCACCGTGCAGCAACAGGACGACCTCGCCATCAGCCGGGCCTTCGTCCAGGTAGTGCATGCGGAGCGTGCCGCCGTCGAGGTCAGGCACCTCGGCGTAGCGGGCGGCGAACGGATACCCCGCCAGCCCCTCGAAACGCTCATCAGGTGTGCGCAGGACGTCCATTTGCTCTCCCCGTGTAGATACTGCAAAACACTTATGACTCTCGAACGTTGTGCACTGATGCACCGCCACGGTCGATCAGTGCACGAGGTTGCCGCCGTGGAACCTCAAAGGTCGAAGCGTTGGAGGTCGTCGGCCAGCACCACCGTCCCGTCGAAGCCGGTGGACGCCTCCGTCACCCACTGGGCGGCCAGCTCACTCCCCGACGGCGGAGCGGGCACCGGATGGGTGATGATCAGCGTGCCCACGCCGTTGCGAGCGGCCGTATCGGCCGTCTCCTCGACGGTCGAGTGGTAGTCAAGGATGTCGAGTAGCCGGGGCACCGGCATCGCCTCGATCGAGGCCCGGCGCACCACGGTCTGCAGGTAGAGGTCGGCACCGGCGCACAGCCGGTCGAGACCGGCACACGGCTTGGTATCGCCGGAGATGGCGACTGCCCGACCCGCGCACTCGACGCGGTAGCCCACCGTGGGCTCGACCGGCCGATGGTCGGTGGGCTCGGCCAACACCCGCAGTCCGTTCTGCTCGAAGGCGACGCCGTCACGGACTTCCGTCACCTCGACAATGGGCTCCCAGGTCAGGTCAGCGTGGTGGGCGACGCGGTAGCCGACGTCGTCGCGCAGCATGTCCAGGGTGCGATCCACGACGGCCGCGGTGCCCACCGGGCCGATGACCTTCAGCGCGGTGGGAACGAAGCTCATGGCCCACTGCATGGTGATGATGTCGTTGAGATCGGTGATGTGGTCGCTGTGCAGATGGGTGAGGAACACCGCGGTGAATCCCCCCGGACCGACCGGCACGGCGGCGGCCCGCATCAGCACGCCGCGCCCACAATCAAACAGCAGGTTGAAACCGGCGGCCTGGACCAGCGTGGCAGGTCCTGCCCGGTCAGGGTCGGGCAGCGGGCAACCGGTGCCCAGGGTGATGACCTGCATGGCAGTACCTCTTTCGTTCAGCTTCCGGCCAGGAGTCGGGTCATCACGCGGACGAGGATCCGTCGGGCCCGCGGGGCCGAGCAGCCCTCGACCTCACGCAGCAGGTTCCAGGCTTCCCAGCTGGTGGCGACATCGAGGGCGGCGACGAGGTCGCGCCGGTCAGTCGACGGGCGGCGGGACAGCTCACGCTCGAACACGGCCTCCAGCTCCTCGCGCAACCAGGCTCGGGTGTCGGCCAGTCGATCGCTGACCAGGTCCGATACCTCGACCACATGGAGTGCGGCCCGCCGCATAGGAGTGATCTCTTCGTAGAGGCGGGCTCGTTCGCTCACGAAGGCCGAGATGCGGCTGGCCAGGGGTCCCGTGGGAGGGATCTCCCGCAGCAGTCCGCTCACCACCTCGACCTGGCGGTCGATCACGGCGGCCAGGAGGGCCTCCCGCGACTCGAAGTGGCGGAAGATAGAGCGCTCGGACACCCCGGCCAGCCGGGCCACGTCGGCCATCGCCGGCTGCGTCTCACCCGACTGGATGAGGACCATGATGGCATCGACTACCGCGTCCCGGTTGCGCTCACGTCGGACGACCCGCCCGTCCCGGGCATCATCGGATTCTGCCCACTCGGGCAACGCTGGAGCACTCCGGTGACCACTCATCACCGATGACCGTAGATATTGGCAGTCGGTATGTCAATACCTTGGCAGCCCGATCGCTGGGCCGCCACGCCTCCCCGGGTCCCGGCATCGTTCCTGCAACCACCCCCACCACAGGGCGCGATCTGCAGGAACGACCCGGGCAAAAGAGGACCGTCAGCGGTCGAGGAGGGCAGATCCGCCGGCATCGTCGAGCAGCACTCGAGCCAAGCGCCGGCCCAGCGCCTCGGCCTCGGAGGCCGGCCCCGCCAGCGTCTGGCGGATCACGGTGTGGCCATCCAGGGAGGCGAGCATCCCCTCGATGGTCACCACCTCGCCGGCCTCCACGATGGCGAACGCCCCGGCGGGAAGATCGCAGTCGCCACCGAGCTCGGCCAAGAACCCCCGCTCGGCGTCCAGGGCCAGACGGCTGGGCCGGTGCTCGATCCGCGCCAGCAGGCCGCGCAGATCCACATCACCGGGCGTCTCGCCCGCCCGGCTTTCCACCGCGAGGGTGCCCTGGCCCACCTGCGGCAGCATGACCGCCGGCTCCAGAACCTCCGCCACGTGGACGGTCAGATCGAGCCGCACCAGCGGGGCCAGCGCCATCACGATCGCCCCGTACCGGGGGGCCTTGGCCAGCCGGGTGCCGATGTTGCCCCGCAGGCCGGTGAACGTCAGATCGGGTCGCGCCCAAGCCAACAGGGCCCGCCGGCGCGCCGATCCCGTGGCCACCATCGCCCCTGGGGCCAAACCGTCCAAGGTCGAGCCGATCAGCACGTCGCGGGGATCGCCACGCTCGGGCACCGTGGCGATGCCCAGGCCATCGGGAGAGCCCGAAGGCAGGTCCTTGGCCGAGTGGACGGCGATGTC
>DHIQ01000226.1:2570-20582 GCA_002403895.1 Candidatus Neomicrothrix sp. UBA4742 | reverse complement strand
GCCCGCCCGTCGAGCACGGCGGCCTGCACCTCCTTGGCGAAAACTCCCTTGCCCCCCATCTCCCAGATGGGGATCTCCTGGCGGCGGTCACCCAGGGTCTCGACCACCACCGTCTCGACCACGACGTCAGGATCGACCGCCCGCAACAGGGCGGCGACATGGTCGGTCTGCCAGCGAGCGAGGACGCTGCCGCGCGTGGCGGCTCGAATCACGGTCGGCACGCGACGCGCTTCCCGGTCCCGCCCGACCTACAGGTCAAACAGATCGCGCAACGCCTCGGCGAGACGCTCACCGCGGGGCGATCCCGCTGCGTCCTTGAGGCCCACGGTGGGGTCGTGCAACAGCTTGGCCACGATGCCCTTGGTCAGCGCCTCGATGACATCGACCTGGCGATCGTCCAGCTCCCCCAGCCGAGCCCGGTAGCGTTCAAGCTCGGCCGTTCGTACCGACTCGCCTCGCTCGTGCAGGCCGGCCACCAAGGGAGCCACCTCACGGGCGCTGCTCACCGACACGAATCGCTCGAGTTCCTCGGCGATCATCGCTTCGACGGCCACCATCTCGCGGCGGCGCTCGTTCATCCCGGCCTCGGCAAAGGCCCGCAGGTCGTCCATGTCGAGCAGCGTGACCCCCTGCAGGTTGGCGGCCTGCGGGTCAACGTCGCGAGGAACGGCCACGTCGACGATCAGCACCGGTCGACCGTCGCGGGCTTCCATGACCCGAGCCAGATCGCCGTGCTCGAGCATCATCGAACTGGCACCCGTCGAGGTGAGCAGTAGGTCGACCTCGGCCAGGGACTCGTTCAGATCGGCGAGCCGCACCGCCCGCCCGCCCAGATGCTCGGCCAGCTCGACGGCTCGGTCCCACGTCCGGTTGGCGATGCGCACATCGTCGACCCCGGCCGTTGCCAGCGCCCGAACCATGCCCTCACCCATCTCACCGGCACCGAGGACGAGGATGCGCTTCCCCACCAGCGACCCGAGCCGTTCGGCCGCCATGGCGACCGCCGCGGTCGACACCGAGGCGATGTTGCGGGAGATACCGGTCTCGGTACGGGCCCGCTTCCCGACCTCGAGGGCGTGGCGAAACAGCAGGTTGAGCGACGACCCGGTCGTGCCTTCCGCCTGAGCCCGCTCCCACGCACGGCGGACCTGACCGAGGATCTCGGCCTCGCCCACCACGGCGGAATCCAAGCCCGAGGTCACCGCGAACAGGTGGGCCACGGCGTCGTCGTCGTACTGCACATACAGGTGGTCGGAGAAGTCCTCGGGCGGCAGGTAGGCCATCTCCGACAAGAAGTTGCGCAGGTCGGCGTAGGCACCGTGGAACTTCTCGGCCACCACGTAGATCTCGGTGCGGTTGCAGGTGGACAGCACCACGGCCTCGCTCACGTGCTCCCGGGAAGAAACATCGTGCAGGGCCTTGGGCAGGCGCGAGTCATCAATGGTCATGCGCTCGAGCAGGTCGAGCGGGACGCTGCGATAGTTCAAACCGATGACGACGACAGACACGCCTGGAGGCGCTCCTTCGCTTCGGCGAGGCGACCCTCGCGGATGAGGTCAAGCATTCCCGAGTCGAGCGCGGGTTGCCAATCCAAGCCTTCCGTGGAACGACCGTCCCCTCGCAATTGTTCCCGGGCCTCGGCCAGCAGGTCGATCAGGGTCACGTACTCCGGACCGAACTCCGCGGTGTAGTGCCGCCGTAGCCAGGTGGCCAGCGCCGGGCTGTGTCCGCCGGTGGCGAACGTGACGAGCAGCGGGCCCTGACGGATCCGGGAAGGGAGGGTGAAAGCGCAGTTGGCCGGGTCGTCGGCCGAGTTGACCCACACACCCCGTTCCTCGCCGTCGAGGTAGACCGCCCGGTTCACCGCAGGGTCGTCAGTGGCGGCGACGACCAGGCGGTAGCCGGCCACCTCCCCGGCGACGTAGCGACGCAGCTCACAGGTCACGCCTTCCAGTCCGGCCAGTTCGCCGGTCACCACCGGAGCCACCACGGTCACCACCGCGCCGCACTCCAGCAGCCCCCGCACCTTCTGGGTGGCCACCGGGCCGCCTCCCACCACCAGGCAGGGACGACCGGCGAGACGGAGGTTGACGGGATACAGCGGCTCGTCGATCGGCATCAGCTGTCGGCTCCGGCCGGCCCGCCGTCGGCGCCCAGGGCCGCCAGGGCGCCCCGCCGCTGCTGGTAGAAGCTCAGGATCTGCAGTTCGCTGGCCAGGTCCACCTTGCGCAGCGAGGCGCCGTCGGGGACGTTGACCACCGACGGGGCGAAGTTCAGCACCGACGTGACCCCCGCGGCCACGAGCCGGTCGGCGATGTCCTGAGCGACGCCGGCAGGGGTGGCGATGATGCCGATGGTCACGCCGAGCTCGGCGGTGATCTGGGGCAACTCATCGATGTGGCGCACCACGTGGCCCGCGATGGTCGTCCCCACCTTGGAGGGATCAGCGTCGACGAGGGCAGCCACCGGGAACCCACGGTCGCTGAACCCGCCGTAGTTGGCCAGCGCCTGACCCAGGTTGCCCACGCCCACGATCACGACGGGCCAGTCCTGGGTGAGGCCGAGCTCGCGGCTCATCTGGAACACGAGGTACTCCACGTCATAGCCCACGCCACGGGTCCCGTAGGAGCCCAGGTAGCTCAGGTCCTTGCGGACCTTGGCGGCGTTGACCCCGGCCAGTTCGGCGAGGCGTTCCGACGAGATGGTCGACATGACACCGTTGAGTTCCACCAGGCTGCGCAGGTAGAGCGGGAGGCGTGCCACCGTGGCTTCGGGAATGCGCCGTCTCGCTGATTCAGCCATCGGGTCAAGGGTACGCCCACGTGCAATCGTTCACAAAGTCACCGATCGGCCTCCCGGACGGCTCCAGTCCGGTGGTGGGAACAACTTCATCCGTGAGGCAAACTGATGGTGATGCACACCGTCCTGGCCGCCACCGCGGCGTTGCTGGCTTGCGCGTTCGCCATGCTCACCCTCGAGCGCTACCTGGCCCGGCGGCGCCGTCACGAGCTGATGTGGACCATCGCGCTGGCCATGTTCGCTCTCGGCTCCATCGGCTTGTGGCTCGGTGCCGCCATCGGTTGGAGCGAGTGGACGTTCAAGGTCTTCTACCTGTTCGGCGCCATCCTCAATGTGCCGTTCCTGGCCCTGGGCACGGTCTACCTGTTGGCCAGCCGCCGAGTGGGGGATGAGAGCGCCGCGGTGGTGTCGCTCCTGGCCGCGTTCGCCACCGGCATCGTGGTGGCCACACCGTTGGTCGGAGTGATCGACCCGAGCGTGATCCCTCAGGGATCCGATGTGTTCGGGCTGGGGCCTCGCATTGCCGCTGGGGTCGGTTCCGGCGTGGCCGCCCTGGTCATCATCGCCGGGGCCGTGTGGAGCGCGGTGCAGCTGCTAGTCGGGCGGCGCCGCTCGCACTGGGCCGGAACCACCACCGTGCCCGCGGGACGCTTGGCCGCCGCCAACCTCCTCATCGCCGCCGGAACGCTGGTGCTCAGCGCCGGCGGGTTGCTCAACTCGGTGGTGGACGAGATGAACGCCTTCGCCATCTCCCTGGTGGTGGGCATCGCCGTGATCTTCGCCGGCTTCCTGCTCACGATGACCGGCGCCCAGGCATCGCTCGGCGTTCGCGGCTCGCTCGGCCCGGCAACGTCAGAACCAGCGCTCGACGACTACGCCACCCCCGCCACGGATCTTGTGCACTGATGCACCTGAGCGGGCGATCAGCGCGCGAGGTTGGACCGGCGCGGAGGCGACCCGACTGCTCAGGCCGGGGTCAGCGCAGGGCTCGGCGCAGGACCTTGCCCGTCGGGTTCTGGGGCAGTTCCTCGACGAACATCACCTTGGACGGGCACTTGTAGCGGACCAGGCGGTCCATGCAGAAGTCGATGATGTCGTCCTCTTCGGCTGACAGCCCCGGCGCCAACACGACGTAGGCCTTGACGGCCTCACCGGTGTGGGGGTGAGGAACGCCCACCACCGCGGCCCGGTCGATGGCCGGGTGCTCCATCAGGACTTCCTCGACTTCGGCGGGGAAGACGTTGAAGCCCGACACGATGATGAGGTCCTTGGCCCGGTCGACGAGGAACACGAAACCGTTGTCGTCGACCACCGCGATGTCGCCGGTGCGCAGCCAGCCGTCCTTCGTTACCGCGGTGGCGGTGGCCTCCGGATCATTCCAGTAGCCCTTGAACACGTTGGGGCCCCGCACCCAGATCTCACCGGAGTCGCCGACCAGGGCGTCCTCACCGTCGACATCGACGAGGCGCATCTCGATGCCGGGGAGCACCGGGCCGATGGACCCAACCGGCGCCGCGGTGCCGGTGGCGGACGTGACAACCGGCGAGGTCTCGGTCAGCCCGTAGCCCTCGCTCAGGTCCAGTCCGAGCCGGTCGTGCACGGTCCCGACCACCTCCGCGTTGAGCTTGGCTGCGCCCGACACCGCGGTGCGCACCGAGCGGAACGACGAGGGGGAGACATCAGGCAGGCTGGCCAGCGCGGCCCACATCGTCGGGGGCCCACTCATCATGGTGACTTCGTGCTTCTCGATCGCCTCAATGGCCGACGACGGGTCGAAGCGCTCGATCAGCAGCGTGCGAGAACCCGACCACAGGCTGAGATCGAGCACCACGTTGAGGCCGAAGATGTGGAACAGCGGGAGCAGGCCGAACACGACGTCGTCGGGACCTTGCGCCCGGGTGGCCACCGACTGGATCTGCTCCAGGTTGGCCATCAGGTTGCCGTGGCTGAGCATGGCCGCCCGCGGCGAACCCACCGTGCCGCTGGTGAACATGAGCACCGCAAGATCATCGGGCTGGCGCTCGACCAGGGGTGCCGGTCCGGCGGCGAGGAAATCGTCGAGGACCACCGCGTCGGGGAGTTCCACCCCAGGCGTCTCGATCACGAACTCGAGGTCGGTCAGTGCGTCGCGGTCAAGAGCCGCGAACGCCCCGGCGGCGGCCGGCGTCACCACCACGGCCCGCGCTCCCGTCGAGGTGAGCTCGAACTCCAATTCGGGTGCGGGTGCCTGGGGGTTGAGGGGCACGGCGACCAGCCCGGCGCCGAGGGCCGCCAGGTAGGAGACCACGAAGTACCAGTTGTTCCCGGCGATGATGGCCAGCCGATCACCGGGGGCGAGCCCCAGCCCGATGAGCCCACCACGAATAGCCGCCACCTGGTCCCGCAGAGTGCCGTACGTCGTCTCCTGGCTCCGACTGAGCAGGGCCACCGCGTCGGCGGGATGGGACTCGATGATCGATGCCAGGTTCACGCAGCCATGCTCCCTTGCTCCAGGGTGACCAGGGGCCCCCAGGATTCGATGTGCGGTCACGTTAGCGCCCGGGAGCGGTGTGGCCGAAGTCATCGCACTCCAGTTTCGCTCGCATTGTGTCGATACGACCACGATGCGTTGTTCCCCTCACCCCTCGATGCGGCTACGGCGGGTCCGTCTGGTGCTCCCCGCGCTGGCCCTGGCCGTGCTCATGGCCATCCTCGTTCCCGCCCAGGCCGGTGCGGCCGGCGGCGACGCCAATGACTACGTGGCTCGGATCAACGGTCTGCGCGCCTCGGTGGGCGTCGCTCCCCTGGGGGTCGATGGCCAGCTCACCGCCGCCGCTCAGGGCTGGGCCGATCACATGGCTGCCACCGGTACCCTGGCCCATGCGCCCGACATCTCTTCTGGGCTGACCGTGAACTGGTCCAAGCTGGGCGAGAACGTCGGGGTCGGGCCGAACAACGACGTGATCTGGTCGGCCTTCGTGGCCAGCGCCCATCACTACGAGAACATCGTCGATCCGGCGTTCAACTACGTGGGCGTCGGCGTGACCTACGCGGGTGGGCGTCAGTGGACCTGCCACCGTTTCATGCAACTTGGTGGCGGCGGATCACCCGCCCCGGCACCGGCCCCCGCACCGAAACCGGCGGCGACGCCCAAGCCCAAGGCCCCCAGGACCACGACGACCACGGCTCCGAGCGCGGCCCCCGCCGCCCCGGCCCCCGTCGTCCCGGCCCCGTCCCCATCCGGTCCGCCGCCACCCGCCGATTCCGCCCGGGTGGCCACGGTCTTGTCGGCACTACGACACCTGTCGAGCTGATCGACGGTCGTCCTCGGCCCCGGTGTGACGGGCCGGGCGGCAGCGGACCACAATGAGCCCATGGGCAACGCCATCGAGACGCACGAGCTGAGCCGCAGCTTCGCCAGCGGACCGGCGCTGGATGGCCTCAGCCTCGTCGTCGAGCCAGGGGAGGTGCTGGCCCTGCTCGGCCCGAACGGAGCGGGCAAGACCACGACGGTCCGGCTGCTCAACGGCGTCCTCAGCCCGGACCGGGGTTGGTCGCGGGTGCTCGGGCGGGACCCGGTGGCCGACGGCGACGAGGTCCGCCGCCACACCGGGGTACTGACTGAGAACGCGGGTCTGGACGATCGGCTCACCACCCGGGAGAACCTCCTGTTCACGGCCCGGATCCGGGGCTTCTCGCCCGATGCCGCCAAACGGCGAGTGGATGACCTCCTTGAGCGTTTCGGCATGGACGAACGGGCCGACGACCTCACGCAAGGGTTCTCCACCGGGCAGCGCAAGCGGGTGGCCCTGGCCCGGGCACTGCTGCACGACCCGGAAGTGCTGTTCCTCGACGAGCCCACCTCGGGCCTTGACCCGGCCGGCACCCGTGACGTCATCGACCTGATCCAGTCCCTGGCCGGCGAAGGGCGCACGATCGTGCTGGCCACCCACTTCCTGGGCGAGGCTGGCCGGCTGGCCGACCGCATGGCCGTGCTCCACCACGGCCATCTGCGCGCCTTCGGCCGGCCCGACGAGCTGGCGGCAGAGATCTGGCAGGGCATCGGTGCCGCGCTCGACCTGGGCGCCCCGGCGACCGCCGAGACGCTGGCCGCTCTGGCTGCGGTCCCCGGCGTGACCGAGACCGAACGCTCACCCGACGGCGCCCGGCTCCGGGTGGCGGATCGCGAAGTGCTACCCCGAGCCGTTGCGGCCATGGTCGGGCGGGGCGTACCGGTGTACGAGGTGGCGTCACGGGCCCCCAGCCTGGAAGACGTGTACTTCGCCATCGAGGCCCGCATCCTGGCCGAGCACGGGACCGCGGCCACCGACGGCTTCCTGCACTCCCCGACGGCGGCGGAGGCGACGCCATGACGGCCACCGCTACCACGGCCGCCACTCCGGACACACCGACGACGACTCGAGCCCGGCACCGGCGGGACTGGTCCGCCATCTGGTTGGTCACCCGCAAGGACCTCACCGCGGTGCGCAGGTCCAAGGCGATCATGGTGCCGATGACGCTGGTGCCGATCGTGTTGCTGGTCGGCCTGCCCATCGGCCTCGGGCTGTTCGCCCGGTCGGCGCCGACCGAGACCGTGACCAACGCCCTCAGCTCGCCGATGGTCAAGGAGTTGGTCAAGCCCATCCTCTCCCTGCCCGCCCGTGAGCAGATCGTGGTGCTGGTCTTGGGTTACATCCTGTCCCCCCTGCTCTTGGTCATCCCCCTCATGGTGTCGGCCGCGCTGGCCGCCGACGCCTTCGCCGGCGAGAAGGAGCGACGCACCCTCGAGAGCCTGATGTACCTCCCCATCTCCGACCGGGACCTGTTCCTGGCCAAGGTGTTGAGCGCCTTCCTGCCGGCCTTGTCCATCACCTGGTTGGGGGCCATCGTCTACGCGATCGTCTCCAACATCGTGGCGTGGCCGGTGATGCACCGGGTCTTCGTTCCCTTCACCCAATGGCTCGCCGTAATCGTGTGGGTCGCCCCCGCGGTCGCCCTGCTCGCCCTGGGCCTGTTGGTCATCGTGTCGGGTCGATCCAAGACCACGCAGGAAGCAAACCAGCTCGGCGTGGTCGTGATCCTCCCGCTGATCTTCCTGGCCGCTGGGCAGGCCTCCGCGCTGTTGCTGGCCCCGGTGCCGGTGGTTCTCGCCTTCGGCGCGGTCATCTGGGCGCTGGCCCTCACGCTGGTCGTGGTGAACGGCCGCCGCTTCACCCGTGACCGGCTGGCCACGTCGAGCTGATCCCGCGTATCTCTTGGGAAGCTGGGGTGGTGGCTGGGGCCCGCGGGCAAACCTCGACTAGCGGTTGAGCACGAAGAGCTGGAGGACGGCCGCCCCCATGATGAACAGCAGAAGGATGGCCAGCGTGATGGTGGTGCCCTTCCTCATGTGTCCTCCCCGGCCTGGTCGTCGGGCCCGGCGTCGGACCGTGTGTCCAAATGGGGCTTGGCCCCGATCTGCACCCGGGTGCTGACGCCGCTGCCCTCCTGCTCGTCACCAAAACCCTCGAGGGTGACCTCGGTACCGGGCCGCAGACCCAGCTCGGTCGCCGCCGAGACGCGATCCACTACCACCGAGAGCAAGCCGTAAGAGTCCACCACCAGGCCGATCTCGCCGGGGCCGATCTCGCCGTAGGTGGTGGCGCGCTTGGCGGTGCGCCGCTCGTCGCCGAATCGCACCGACACCCGATCACCGAACTCCTCGATGTCGGACGGGTCGACGTTGAGCTGGGCGTTACCGTAGCCGTCGACCCACAGGACCTCGGCGGCCAGGGCACCGTCCTCGTCGAGGTGGCTGATGGGCAACACCCCCGGCATGAGCCCCGCTGGGTCGATGACGTTGCCCAGTTCGAGCAGGTCCACCCCTAAGCAGAGATGGGCCGCGGCGGGAGCGAACACATCACGCCCCGCGAACGTTGGGCCCGGGGCGGGGAGCTGGTAGTTCTTGTTGGCCAACTCGATGGCCCGGGTGGCGCCGCCGACGAGGGCCACGGCCGGAGCCAGCAGCCCATTGTCCGGCCCGATGAGCACGGAGATCCCGTCGCCGACCTCCACCGCGATTGCCCGCCGCTCGCCGCCCACCCCGGGGTCGACCACGGCCAGCACCACACCGGGGCAGAGGTACTGGGCGCTGCGGGCCAGCGTGAGGCCCCCGGCCCGGACGTCGTAGGCGGGGATCTCATGGGTCACGTCCACCACCGCCACCTCAGGGCTGAGGGAGCGGATGACGGACTTCACCACGCCCACGAACTCGTCCCGATGGCCGTAATCGGACAGGAAGGAGATGGTGTCGTAGCGCAGAGCCATGGGTTGGTGACGCTACCGCTAGCCCGTCCTCGAGCGGATTCTGGCGACGATTAGGTGCCCCACGGGGGACAAAATCGTCGCCGGGGCGGGGAGGGAAGGGAAGGGGAGCGCGTGGACCGTGGGAGAACCGGGGAACTCAGGCCAGTTCGGCCGAGCGGTCGCGAGCCGCCACGACCGCGGCGATGAAGGCGGCGCGGGTGGCCCGGTCCTCCAGCGCCCGAAGGCCGGCGGCAGTGGTGCCACCCGGTGAAGTCACGGCCGCCCGCAACTGGGCTGGGTCGTCCCCGGTCTCGGCCAGCAGGCGGGCGGAGCCCAGCAGGGTCTGGACAGCCAGGTCGGTGCTCACATCACGGGCCAGTCCCACCAGCACACCCGCCTCGATGAGGGCCTCGGCCACCAGGAACACGTACGCCGGACCCGAGCCCGACAGGCCGGTCACCGCGTCGAGCTGGGCCTCCGAGACCCGGACCACGATGCCCACCGCGCCGAGCACGGCCTCGGCCCAGTCCAGATCGGCGGCGACGGCATGGGTGCCGCCGGCGATGGCCGCCGCTCCGGCTCCGACGAGCGCTGGGGTGTTGGGCATGGCCCGCACCACGGGCACGCCCGACCCCAGCGCGAATTCGAGCCGATCGAGGGTCACCCCGGCGGCGATCGACAGCACCCGCCCGACGTCGAGACCGGCCAGGGCGTGGCAGGCCTCTTCGATCTGGTGGGGCTTGACGGCCAGGACGACCCCGTCGCCCCCGCGGGGCTCGTCGGTCACCGTCAGGCCGGGGTAGCGGGCCGCCAACTCGTCGCGGCGGGCGGGGACCGGCTCGACCACGGCGAGCTCGGACGCGGTGGCCCACCCCGATCCGATGAGCCCACCCAGCAGGGCCTCCCCCATGCGTCCACCGCCGACCATCACCAGTCGTGTCATGGCCGGACCCTACCCCTGGGGCCGTCTCCCATCGGCCCCGGTTCGCCGGCCCGTCGCCACGGTACGGTCGAGTCACCGGCGGAGTCGGCCCCCGCCCCGCGCACGGGGGCGACGAGGACGGGGCGGGAGCTGACGTTCCACGACTCGGTTCCACTCCGCCGACACACCTTCCCCGATGCGTGCAACCGGTGACTCCGAGCCGGACACACTTTGCCATCGGATGAAGGGAAAAGCAATGAAAGTCAAGAAGAAGTCGTCAAGAGGTGAAGGCGCTGGCGTAGCCGATGCGCATCGCCGGGCGGAAGAACTGCTCCACCCAGGCGTAGACCGACCCGAGAATCCGGTCCAGCTCGCCCTCGTCGATGGCCCCGGCACCGATCTGACCCACCAGAAAGACGGCATCCTCGGCACCGATGGCGAACGCCGCCCCGTACAGCCTGAGGTTCCGGCGCAACAGGTGCTCGTAGAACTCGGCGTGGTTCTCGATCGGAGCCGGCATCACATAGGTCTCGTAGTGCAGGGTGCGCTGGCCGAGGGTGAACCAGATCGTGAAGGTCTCCTTCTGCTCACCTCGCAGCCGGACGTACCACCGCCGCTCCCCTTGCTCACCCTGATCGACCGCGGCCACCACCGGGTTCTCGACCAGCTCCCCCGCCAGCCAGGTGTCGATGCGCGCCTCGAGTCGGTCGAGTTCGTCCGGCGTGAGAATCTCGTCGGCCATGGTCAGCGATCGCCGCCGCGAGGCGTCACGAGCACTCGACCAGCGCTCGGGCGGTGAGGTCGCCGTAGAGCCGGCGGAGGCGGGCGGCGGTGGTCGACCAGGTGTAGCGCCGGGCCCGCGTCGCTGCGGCAATAGCCATGTCGGCCGTCAAGTCGGGCGAGTCCAGGATCTTGGCCAGAGCAGCGGCGTAGTCCGCCGGGTTCCGACTGTCCACCAGGAAGCCGGTCTGGCCATGGTCGATCAGGGTGCTGAGCCCACCGACGTCGGCGGCCACGACCGGGGTGCCGCAGGCGCCGGCCTCGAGGGCAACCAGTCCGAACGACTCCGAGCGGCTGGGCACGATGCAGGCATCGGCCGCCCGGTAATACGTCGAGAGCAGGTGGTGGGGTTGGGGCTCGACGAAGCGCACTTGGTCAGACAATCCGAGCTCGTCGACCAGGCCTCGCACGCGGACCTGCTCGGCTGGTCCGTCCTGCCCGCTGGCGCCGCCCACGATCAACAACCGGGCATTGGGGTGCGAGCCGGTCAGCTCTGCCAGCGACCGCACGGCGACGTCCGCGCCCTTGAGGGGCTGGATCCGGCCGACGAACAGCAGCACCGGGTGGTCACCCAGACCGAGCGCTTGGCGGGCGCCGCGGCGGTCGCCCGGCGAGAAGAAAGCGTGGTCCACGCCGGGCGGCACGATTTCGATGCGTTGGGGGTCGGCGCCGTACAGCTCGACGAGTTGGTGCACCTCGGCCCGACACGACGCGAGGATGGCGTCAGAGCAGGCGATGACCTCGGTTTCGGCATCGACCCGGCGGTCGGGCTCGGGATCGCCGGTCTCGGCCTTCACCCTGGCCAGAGTGTGGAAGGTGGAGACCAGGGGCAGGGACAGCTCGTGTTTGAGCCGGTGGCCAGCCAGGCCCGACAGCCAGTAGTTGGCGTGGATGGCGTCGGTGTCGCCCGTCTCGCGCAGATGGTGACCCACCCACTCGGTGTACTCGTCCACAACCTCGGGCAGCTTCTCCTTGACAAGATCCGCCGGCCCGGCGGGCACGTGCACCACCCGGAACCCAGGCTCGACGTCGACCACGTCCGGCAGATCGTCTCGCCAGCGCCGCACGTAGACGTCAGAGCGGACCCCGGCCTGGGCCAGGGCGGACACCAGCTCACGCACATAGACGTTCATACCTCCGCTGTCGCCGGCGCCCGGTTGGGCCAGCGGGGAGGTATGGAGAGAGAGGACAGCCAAGGAACGCACGAGACTCCTAACGCTCAGCGACGGCGGGGGATTCCGCCCGCTCGTGCTCGGCGCGGAATGACCGGTAAATGCTCACCAGCGCCCGCTTCTGCTCCTCGTCCAGGAACGGGTCGCGATGGATCTCCGTCACGAGGTCAGGTCCGTCGGCACGGGGCTCGAGGATCCCGGCCCGGATGTACAGGGTCTCGGCCGAGATGGACAGCGCCCGGGCGATCTGCTGCAGGATTTCGGCCGACGGGTGGCGCAATCCCCGCTCGATCTGGCTGAGATACGGGTTGGAGATGCCCGACAGCTCCGACAGCTTGCGCAGGGACAGCTCACCGATGCGCCGCTGCTCACGGATGAACTCACCCAGGTCAGGGGCTTTGACGCCGTCGTTGGACACCAACCCAGGTTAGGAGCATTCGCCGCCCGATCGTCCACCGCGGGCGGCGGTGGCGTTCTCCATGTCGCCGGGACCACGTTGGTCAGACACCAGGTCAAAAAAATGTGCACCAGGCAGGATCGTTTTCGATCTCACCGGCGATTGCTACTACAAAGGACCGTCAGTCCGGATCCCATCCGGGATCCATCGTCATGGGAATGCGTTGATCCTCCGGCCTCAGATGGTCGCTTCGCCGGTGGGGAGCGAGTAGCGAAACCGTCCCTCCAAACCGCTCGATCGTGCATCGCCTCCCGAGGCGGCGCAGGCCGAGCCGTTCTCTGGAACAGGAGCGATGGCTACGAACTCAAGCAGGATGCAAGCAGGAGAGGCCCGGACCCGCCGACGCAAGATGCTGGTTGGCGCGTTGGCCGTGCTCGGAGGGCTCTGCCTCTTGGCGACCCTCCCATTTGCCGGCGGCGCCTCCGCCAGCGACGGCGGAACGATCGCTCTGCACAACAATACCGCCGAGCCTGGCCAGGACTGCCCTCCCGGCGGTGTCTTCTGGCACTTCGTCTTTGCACCGAACGACGGCTCCACCGCCTTCGTGAGCATCACCCTGAACCTGGGCACCGAGACGATCACCTTCTCGGGCGCGCAGATCATCCCGAACGGTGGGCAGACCGACAACGTGTTCGTGGCCGTCCCGGCCGGACATCTGCTCACCGACCTTCAGGTCGCCGGTTCGTCAGCCACCTATTCGGGGGCGACCCCGACGCAATTCAACCTGAGCAGCATCTGCCAGGGCGGCGGCACGACCACAACCACCGCGCCGGGAACCACCACAACCACCGCGCCGGGAACCACCACGACGGCATCGGTCCTCGGTGCAACCCTTGTGCGGCAATCGACGACCTCGGTGCCTGGCGCGACTGTGCTGGGAGCACAGCAGACCCGGCTGCCAGTCACCGGCACCAACGTCACCCTGCTCGGCTCGGTGGGCGCCCTGCTCATCGGCGGCGGCGTCGCCCTCATGCTGACTGGACGTCGCCTCGTCTGGGCCCTGGCACTGGGGGAAGACGGGGGAGGGGTCGCGAAGGTCGATCACCGGCTCGTCGGCCCGGAGGTGCTCGTCCTCAATCGGGTGCGGTACAAGACCCTCGGTATAGACGCGGTTTGTCCCCCGGACGAGCACACCCATGGCTTGGCCGAACTGGCGACTGCCTTGGCCGAACTGGCGACCCGGGTCGACCGTGCCACTCCCGCGGACGTGGCCGGTTTGGTCCGCCAGGCGGCGGCTCGACGGTTAGGCGGGGGCCGACTCGACGGTTAGGCGGGGGCCGAGTCGGTTAACTCAGCAATGAGTCGACCGAGGCTTCCCCGGTGCGGTAGCGGCGGGTCAGCTCGGCCTGCAGGGCATCGATGCACTCGAAGTAGGCCTGGCGCCGGTCCGAAACTCGCTCCTCGAACAGCTCGAGGCGGGCCTGGAGTTGGACGAGCGCCGCGGCGTCGAGGTTCACTACGTCGGAGATCACGCCCCCACCCAACAGCTCGTTGAGCTCCGCGCTGAGCTCGGGGTCGACGAGGGTCGGCTCGAGCGACTGGGAGAGGCGGCCCACTCCCGCGGGGCGGGGCCCGTCCGCCAGGATGCCAGGGAGCTCCTCGATGAGCGTGGCCCGGTCACCCAACCCCCCGACCTCGCGCCGGACGAGCTCGCGGTTGACGATGTCGAGCGGCCCTTGGGCCATGCGTCGAAGGTACGACAGCCCGGTCTCGACCTCGACGCACTCGGCCCGCATCTCTCGGATCTCCTCGATGGGGCGGCCTTCGAGGTCCACCAGGTAGTCGCTGCTCAGCATGCGATCGGCATCGGCGGTCATGTTCGCCTCACGAAACTTGCGGTCGAAGGGGTTGGCAAAGCGTAGCGATCCCGCGGACCGACCGCGTTCAATGCACGAACCCCCACAACGCCCACGTCCACAACGGGCCCACCAACAACAACGAGTCCACTCGCCGCAGGGCGGGGACGCGGGCGTCGGGCGCGGGGAGGATGGCCGTGGCCACGACCTGGCCGAGCGGACACAGAGCGGCGGCCATCCCGCCGAAGACCCAGGCGGACGCCATGTCGAACGGGGGGATGGCGAACACGCCGACGGCGAAGGTCACCACCAGCACGGCCACGATCCCGGCGATGGGGCCCTCGATGGGGGTGTTGGCCCCGGTCCCGACGAGGAAGTCACCGACGTCATAGGCGCACACCAACAGCACGAGCGACATGGCGGCGCCGATCTCCAGTTGGCGGATCAGCACCAACGACGCACCGGCCAGGCCGACCGGGACGGCGCACTGCACGGTCAACCCGGCATCAGCCAACATTGACAGCCGGCGGCGCTGGTCGACCCCGGCCAGCGCTAATGCCGCGAAGACCACGACGACGATGGCCAGACCGAGCGTGGCCGTGCCCACGACCGCGGCGAGCGGCAAGGCCAGGGCCCCCACCCCGGCGACGATCCGGTTGGGCCGGCGACCCACCCGGCGCCAGGCCGCCGCCGTCTGCGAACCAGCGGCGCCGGTCACCGCAGCCAGCACGAGACAGACGGCCCATGCCCCCAGAGCGACAGCGCCGACGAGCACCACGACCCACACCAGCCCCAGTCGCACTCGGGGACCGTCGAGGTCGTACCCACCGACCAGGCCGCGGGCCAACGAACGGCTCAGGGATTGACGAGACGCCGGCCGCGACCGCGCCGAGGTCTCGGTCATGCGCCACCGCCCGACACCGGCGGCAAGACGGCCACCTCGTCGGTATCGACGACGCGATCCTCCCGGTCGGCCGGTTCGCCGTTGCACCATACCTTGGCCGTGGTCAGCACCTGGGCGAATCCCTCGCCGTAGCGCTCGCACGCCACGTCCAGCACGTCGCCTACCGTTTCGCCGGGCACCAGGTCACGACCCGTCCCGGCGGCGTCTCGCGCCGCGGCGAAAAGGCGGAGCGTCGGCACGGTTCGAGGATACCCAGCCAGTTCCGAAGCACCCAAGCGGGCCTTGATGAGCAGGCTGGACCAAGCGATGGAATCAACCAGCTTGACGGCTTGGCTACCGTGCAGCGGATGACCCGCATGCTGCTTACCCGCCACGGCCAGTCGGAGTGGAACGCCGTCGGCCGGTGGCAAGGGCAGGCCGATCCCCCCTTGTCGGATCTGGGTCGCCAACAGGCCCGGCAGGCCGCCGAGCGAATCGGCTCGGTGGATGTGGTGATCGCGTCGGACCTCGAGCGGGCCTCCCACACCGCCGCCATCATCAGTGAGGCACTCGGGGTCGGGCCCGTCATCATCGAACCCGGCCTCCGTGAGCGTCACGCCGGGGAGTGGTCCGGTCTCACCCGGGCGGAGATCGAGCGGGACTGGCCCGGCTACCTCGACGCCCTTGAGCGCCCGGCCGGCTTCGAGCCCGACGACGTGCTGCTGGCTCGCACCCTCGAAGCCCTCGACCGCATCCACCTCACTTACGCCGGCGCCGAGATCCTGGTGGTGACCCACGGCGGCGTCGTCTACACCCTGGAAAAGGACGCCGGGCAACCGTTCGAGCGCCTGCCCAACCTGGGGTCGCGCTGGCTCGTCCACCGCGGCGACCGCGTCGAGTTGGGCGATCGGATCCTCCTGATCGACGAGCAGGACCCGGCCCAGCCACCCGGTCCGGCCGCAGAGGCGGAGCAACGCCATACCCCCCGCCGCGCCGGCCGCCGAGCCGACGACGAACGGGTCTGACGGTGACGATGACCTATCCGGTCGAAATCGTGCGCAGCACGCGCCGACGCAAGACGGTCCAAGCCATCATGGACGACGGGGTGATCCGGGTCCACGTACCGGCCACCATGACCGGCGCCGAGGTCGACCGCTACGTCGCCGACCTGGTGCCCCGGCTCGAGCGTCGGTTCCGTTCCGAGCACATCGACCTCACCCAGCGGGCCGCCGACCTCTCACGCCGCTTCGATCTCCCCCGCTCGCCGTCGGTGGTGTGGGCCGACAACCAACGCCAGCGCTGGGGCTCGTGCACGGTCGCCACGGGCGAGATCCGCATCTCCCGGCGCTTGGCGGACTACCCACCCTGGGTCCTCGACTATGTGGTCGTCCACGAGCTGGCCCACCTGGTGATCGCCGATCACTCCCCCGCCTTTCATTCCCTCGTCGACCAGTACCCCCGTGCCGAGCGGGCCCGCGGCTACCTCATGGCCAAGGCGGGGGACGAGGACTACGACGATCTCCGTTCTGGCAGCGCCGGGTGACCGCTGCGGTCACCTCTCGCCGCCAGAACGAAACGAGGCCAGCAGTCAGTGAACGGCGGCCCAGGCGGCCTCTCGGCGACCCAGCTCGGTCGAGGGCAAATCACCCCTGCGGTACTCGAACAGGATGGCCCGCCAGCCGTTCGTGGCCTCCAAGCGGCCGAGCAGGGAGCTGACGCCCCACACCACCCGGTCGAGCAGTACGAACGACGGCGGCATGTCCAGGGCGGCGAGCACGTCGGCGTAGGGGCCGCGGACGTCCACCAGCACGCGGAGGGCGTCACCCACGTAGCCCGGGGTGAACGTGAAGCGGTCGGTGAGGTAGGCCCGGTAGGGCGCGCTCACACACGCGAATACCTGGTCGGGATCGAGGCCGTGGTCCCGGCCCAGGAACCCGGCGGCGACCATGGCGTCGACCGTGGCCGACGCCTTGCCGGCCAACACGGCGTCGAGCACGGACATAAGTCCGGCCCACTCGTGGTCGTCGAACGTCTTGACCAACCCGAAATCGAGCGCCACCAGCCGGCCGTCGGCCCCGAACCGGAAGTTGCCAGGGTGGGGATCGGCGTTGAACTGGCGATCCCTCACGATGGAGCCCTGGGCGAAACGGAACAGCGCCTCGGCGGCCTGGCTCTTGGCCTCCTCCCCGGCGCCCGCCTCCAGCTCAGCGAAGGTGAGACCGTCGGCCCAGTCGGAACACAGGATCCGGCGGGTGGAGTACTCGGCCACCACCGAAGGGACCAACACGAACGGGTGCCCCGCGTAGCGCTCGGCGAACGTGTGCTGATGGGCCGCCTCGATCCGGTAGTCGAGCTCATCGGCCATGCGGGCCCGCAGCTCTTCGGCCAGAGCGGCCACGTCCACCCCGGGCAAGGTGAAGCCCGAGAGCAGGGCGGCGAGTCGTTGTCCATCGGCCAGGTCCTGCCTCATGGCTTCCTCAACCCCGGGGTACTGGACCTTCACCGCCACCGGACGTCCGTCGGCCAGCCGGGCCCGGTACACCTGCCCGATCGATGCGGCCGCCACCGGGACCGGGTCCCACTCGGCGAATACCGCGTCGGGATCCGCGCCGAGCTCGGCCCGCACCACCGACGCAGCCAGGCTGGGGGCCATAGGCGGCGTGTCGGCCTGGAGTTGGGCCAGGGCGGCCTGGGCGTCGGGCGGGAGGGCATCGCCGAGGAACGACAGCATCTGCCCCAGCTTCATCACCGCCCCCTTGAGCTGGCCCAACTCGCGGGCGGCATCCTGAGCTGAGCGGACGGCGAACTGGGCGTCGAGGTCGTCGCGCCGACCGCGGGCAGTCGTATGGGAACGGGCTCGGGTGACCGTCAGGTCGGCGCCTCGGCGCACCCCCAGGCCGGCCAGACGAGTACGACGCCGCAGGCCGACACACCAGCGC
>DHIQ01000226.1:758-2303 GCA_002403895.1 Candidatus Neomicrothrix sp. UBA4742 | reverse complement strand
CCGACACACCAGCGCCGCAGGCCGGTCCACCAGCTGCGGATGGTCACGCCACCAGGTCGCCAAAGGTGCCGAGGGTGAAGCCGTACTCCTTCACGGCGTGGCCGACGGTACCCGACATGAGCGCGGCGAACTCGGCATCCCACTGGTACCCCCAGGGGTAGCGGGCCCGAGCGGGGTCGTCGGGTTCGCCCGGGTGGGTGGCCAGCTCGGCCGACAGCGCCCGGGTGGCACTGAGGCGGTGCAGCGCCTTGATCATCGAAGGCAGATCGAGCTTGCCGGCCTCGTCCAGCCCGGTCGAGGCCCGGGCGTAGCGCCAGCCGCGGGTCCGGCAGCGACGCTCGAGTCGGCGAGCGAGCCGGCGAACCGTCACCCCCACCGGTGTTGGGGCGGCTGAGCGGGTGATGCGAATGACCTTCACGTCGTGGCGCTCGCCGAGATCCATCACCACATCACGAACCATGGGCCACAGGTGCAGATTCTGGTGAGTGTCGAGATGGTCGATGGTGAGCCCGGCGGCCTGGATCCGTTCCATCTGGGCGCCGAACTCGCGGCGCAGGTCGTCCGGATCGACACGGCCCGCGGCCGCCCGAGGGAGGAACTGGCGCCACGACGCCGCCAGCCGGCCCCGGCGATCGACGAGGGTGGGGATCTCCATGGCGCTGAGCAGGGGTGGGTCTTCGCCCACCGCGGCGAGATGGGCCCCGGTCCCCAGCTTGGGGACGTCGCGCAGCCACGCGGCACAGGTATCGAACGCGGGCGACAGCGTGAGTACGGAGGTGCTGGTCACGATGCCGGAACGGTGCGCCTTGAGGATGGCCCGCGACACCTTGACCGTGAGGCCGTAGTCGTCCGCGTTCACGATGAGCAACCGGGATCCGTCACCGGTGACCTGACCGGCTCGGGTGCGACTCACCGCTGTGGGTCCGCCTCGGGCCGGCGGAGCTCGACGGGCAGCGGGGCCAATGCCTTCAGCTCGCCCCGCAGGCCGATCATCTCGGACACCAGATGGGCGATCACCGCGTTGGACGACAGCGTGGAGATGCCGCGGGAGCGGGGGAAGTAATCGACCCCGAACTGCACAATCTCGTAGCCCAGCCGCTGCGCCCGGGCCAGGAGTTCGACATCGATGAACGACCCCTCACTCTTGAGCTCGACTTGGTCGAACACCGTCCGGCGGCAGAGCTTGAACGAGAAGTTCATGTCCCGGAGCCGCAGCCCGAACAGCAGCTGGATCAGGTGGTTGTAGGCGTAGCTGTAGACGAGCCGTCGCGGCCCTTCGCCCGTCCGGTCCAGGCGATAGGCGCTCACGATGTCGGCGTCGTAGATGCGCAACAGGCGCACCGCCTTGGACACCTCCGCCATGTCGAAAGGAAGGTCGGCGTCGGTGTACAGGATGAGGTCACCGGTGGCCCGGGCGAAGCCGGTCTTCAAGCTGCCGCCCAGCTTGCGGTTCGCCGGGTGGTGGACCACACCGACACGGGGGTCCTCGGCTGCCAGCTTGTCGGCGATCGCCCCCGTCTCGTCGGTGGACGCGTCGTCGACGAT
>DHIQ01000226.1:0-427 GCA_002403895.1 Candidatus Neomicrothrix sp. UBA4742 | reverse complement strand
TCACCGGCTTCGATCCCTGCGGTCACGGCGCGACGGATCGTGTCCGCCTCGTTCCACATCGGGTAGAAGATCGTGAGGGTGCCGAACTGAGCCGTGACTGCCTCCAGACGTCGGTCACGCAACGTAGTCCAGCATCTGGACAATGACTGTCCTAGGCTCTCGGCCATGCCCGACGAACCCGGCTGGTACGCCGACCCGAGCGGCGAGGCGAACTTTCGCTTCTACGACGGGCGCAAGTGGACCAACAGCCTCGCAGCCGAAAAGCCCGGTGAAGTACGTGAGGATGACGGCCCGGTCGTGGGCGGCCTGATGGGCCTACTCGAGCACCAGCCTATCAATACGCCGATGGAACCGGAGAAGCCCTTCGTGGCACCGCCACCGGCTCCTGCGCCGGCCGTGGAGTACGCCCCGCTGCCCGCGGCACCAC
>DHIQ01000100.1 GCA_002403895.1 Candidatus Neomicrothrix sp. UBA4742 | reverse complement strand
CCCTCGATGTAGATGCACCAGTCGGGACACGAGCGCGCGCACAGCATGCAGACCGTGCAGTTCTCCTCCTTGAGCGCGATCACACCCCGGGCCCGGGGAGCCGGGTCTTCCTTGACGTGGGGGTAGTCGACGGTGACCGGACCGCCGCCCCGGCTGTCGGGCTTCAGCGTCTTGACCATCTCGCCGAACGTGACGCCAAGGCCCTTGATCAACCCGGGAACGTGGGCCATCAGAACACCACCTTCAGAATGCCGGTGACCAGGATGTTGACCAGCGCGATCGGGATGAGCCACTTCCAGGCGAAGGCCTGGAGCTGATCCTCGCGGAAGCGGGGGTAGGTGAAGCGGACCCAGAAGATGAGGAAGGCCACCAGCATGATCTTGGTGAACAACACCGCCGGCCCGAGGATCCAGTAGATCTTGCTGCTGGTGTCGACGCCGGGGAACCAGTAACCGCCCAGGAACAGGGTGGCGGCGATGCCGGCGAACACGAAGGCGGTGGCGAACTCGGCCAAGAAGAAGAACAGGAACCGGAAGCCCGAGTACTCGACCTGGTAGCCACCCACGATCTCCGACTCGGCCACCGGCATGTCGAACGGCGTCTGCGTCAGTTCGGCCTGCACCGCGGCCAGGAAGATGAAGAAGCCCACGAACTGAGTGAGGATGAATGGGTTGCCCAGGGCGGAGAAGCCGAAGATGGCCCCGTTGGCCTGAGCCTGCACGATGCCGTTGAGGCTGAGGGTCCCGGCCTGGATGACCACGCCGACCACGGCCAGCACCATGGGCAGCTCGTAGGCGATGAGCTGACCGCCGGCCCGCAGGCCCCCCATGAGCGAGTACTTGTTGGCCGAGGACCAGCCGGCCATGAGGATGCCGATCACCGACAGCGACGAGACCGCCAGGGCGAAGAAGACGCCGACGTCGAGGTCCTCGACCACGAGGTGCTGGCTGGCGGGCAAGGCGACGTAGAGCAACAACGTGCTCATCAGCACCACGATCGGCGCCGTCTTGAACACGAACCGGTCGGCCTTGTCCGGGATCAGATCCTCTTTCTGGACGAACTTGGCGCCGTCGGCCAGGAGTTGCAGCAGGCCGCGCGGACCGGCCTCCTGGGGACCTTTTCGGCTCTGCATCCAGGACATGACCTTGAACAGGAAGACGATGCCCAGGATCAGCGCCGTGGTCGGCACCAAGATGGCGACCACGATCAGCTTGATGAGGGTCGACTGCCAGTAGGCCAGATCGATTGAGGACAGGACGTGGGTCATCGGTCGATGTCGCCCAGGATGAAGTAGAGGCTGGCCAGGATGGTGATCACGTCGGGGATGTAGACGCCCCGGCACACCCAGGGCACGATCGAAACGTTGTTGAACGACGCGGAGCGGATCTTGACCCGGAACGGGACGAGGTCGCCCTTGGAGACGATGTAATAGCCCATCTCGCCCAAGGGGTTCTCGGTGGCCACCCAGGCTTCGCCCTCGGGCACCTTGATGATGCGGGGCACCTTGGCCATGATCGGGCCACTGGGGATGGTGTCGAGCAACTGGTCGACGATCTTGGAGGCCTCGCGGGTCTCCTGGAGGCGGATCCACGAGCGGGCGAAGGCATCGCCGTCGGGGTGGGTCCACACCTTCCAGTCGACCTTGTCGTAAGCCAGCCCCGGCGGGCAGTTGTCCCGGCGCAGGTCCCAGTCGATGCCGCTGCCCCGGGCGTTGGGGCCCGACAGGCCGTACGACTTCGCCACCTCGGCGGGAATCACGCCGATACCCCGGGTGCGCTTCTGGAAGATCTCGTTGCCGAACAGCAGGTCGTCGGCCTCGTCGCAGAAGGCGCGCATCTTCTGCATCGCCACCTTGGTCTCGGCGATCCAGCCCTTGGGCAGATCGTCCTTGAGGCCACCGATGCGGTCGAAGTTGGGATGGAAGCGCCCGCCGGTGACCGCTTCGATCTGGTTGAGCACGAACTCGCGATCACGGAAGGAGTAGAAGCCGAGCGTGAGGCCACCGAGCTGGATGGCGAGATCGCCGAGGAAGAGGCTGATGTTGGCGAGGCGGCTCAACTCGAACAGGATCGTGCGGATGTGCTGGGCCCGGGGCGGAGCCTCGATGCCCATGAGCTTCTCCGCGGCGAGGATGAACGGCACCTCGTTGGCGAAGCTGCCCAGCCAATCGATGCGGTTGATGAGCGTCGTCACCTGCGGATAGGTGCGGACCTCGGTGAGCTTCTCGTAGCCCCGGTGCATGTAGCCGGCGATGGGCTCAGCCGACACCACCTGCTCACCATCGATCTTGGCCACGATGCGCAACGTGCCGTGGGTGGCGGGATGTTGGGGCCCGATGTTGAGGGTCATGCCATCGTCTTCGAACTCGATATTGGCCCGGGCGTCGTTGGCCCGCGCCGCCAGGGCGGCAAGCTGGTCGCGGTCGGTCACGGCGGTCATTCGCCCTCGCCTTCCCCTTCGTCATCGGTGCCGCCGGGCATGGGCTCCACGTCCACGATGCCGGGCCAGGGCTTGACCCGCCGCGCCAGCAGCGGGAAGTCCTTGCGCATCGGGTTCCCCTCGAAATCACCCGGGAGGTACATGTGCACCAGATGAGGGTGACCGACGAACGTGATGCCGTACATCTCCCAGGCCTCGCGCTCGTGCCAGTTGGCCCCGGCATAGACCGGGACCCACGTCAGCAGCGACGGGTCGTCGTCGGCCACATCCACTTTCAGGGTGACGCCGTAGTGCTGGTCGAGGTTGGCGACCCGGGCGAACACCTGCAGGCGGGTGTCGCCTCCGGCGTACCCGGTGGTCATGGCCGGCGGTTCCCTGGGCTCGGCTCCGCTGATGATGAGATCTTCCTGGCTGTCCATGTCGCGCCCGAACGGGGACGGCAGCCAGTCGATGGCCGACAGGAAATCGAAATAGGTGCAGCCGAGGATGGAGCGGACCACCTCGCCGGCCGTCCGCCAGGCATCGGCGGTGACCCGGACCCACAGGTCGTCGCCCGGACGGATGTGCGAACCCACCACAGCCGCGCCCAACTCGGCGCGCAGCGACTCGAGGAGCCCCTCGCGGAGCTCGTCGGTTGGTATGGCCTCGTCGGCGGCCACCTCGGCCGCCCCGCCCTCAGCTGACGACAATCGGATCACCCCGCCAGCGCTCGGCCATGTCTTCGTGCTGAATGCGCTCCTGGAGCAACAAGATGCCCTCGAGCAGAGCCTCAGGGCGCGGCGGGCAGCCGGGGACGTAGACATCAACAGGAATGAGCTGGTCGACACCCTTGGTCACCGAGTAGCTGTCCCAGTAGGGGCCGCCACAGTTGGCGCAGCTGCCCATGCTGATCACGTACTTCGGGTCAGGCATCTGCTCGTAGAGGCGCAGCACCGATGGGGCCATCTTGTCCGTCACCGTGCCCGAGATCACGACCAGGTCGGCCTGGCGCGGGCTGGCCGGGAACGGGATCACGCCGAGGCGCATCACGTCGTAGCGAGGCGAGGCGAACGCCGCCCCCATCTCGATGGCACAACAGGCCAGACCCCACTGGTAGACCCACAGCGAGTACTTGCGGCTCAGGTTCAGGAGTTGGGTGAGCGGCTTGGGCATCTTGCCGCTCTCGACTAGACCCACTTGAGCACCTTCTTCCGCCAGGCATAGGCCAAACCCAGGGCCAAGATGGCGATGAACACGATCATCTCGATGAGACCGAAGGCGCCGAACGTCTCGAGGCCCACCGCCCACGGGAAGATGAACACCGCCTCCACGTCGAACATGACGAAGAGGAGGGCGAAGACGTAGTAGCGGACCTGACTCTGCGACCAACCGGAGCCGACGGGGTCGACGCCGCTCTCATAGGTGAGGTACTTCTGGCCCTGGGGACGGTCCGGGCGCAGGATCCTTCCGGCCACGCCGAGGAGTGCGCCGACGAGGATCAGAGCGAGGCCCCCCATAAGGGCGACCGTGAGGTACTGACGCACGAAATCTGAGTACGACATCGTTGACCGAGCCTAGTGAATGAGGGGTGACGCCACTAAATCTGTCCCGATTTGGTGGCGACGGGGGTGATGGCCGCCCCCGGGGCGACCGCGAGGTCAGCCGCCGGCACCGCCGGAGAGCGGGTCGGCCGTCGTGCTGGTGGTCTGTGCCTTGGGGATCGTGGCGCCGGTGAGCGGGTCGGTTGTAGGTGCGGGACCGGGCGGCGGGGTCGGCGCCGGCGGCTCCACCAAGTAGGGAATGGCTTCACGCGCCGGGTTGAGAAACACGCTGGGCAAGATGCCGACGCCAATGGTCACGACCAGGCACAGGCCGAGGGCCAGCTTGGCCCCAAACCGGACCGGGATACGACCAGTGGCCGGTTCATCGGTCTCCCGCAGGTACATGGCGATGATGACCCGCAGGTACAAGAAGGCGGCGATGACCGCGGAGACCATGGCCACGATGGCCAGCCAGGTCAGCTTGGACCCGACGGCGGCGGCCACCGCGTAGAACTTGGCGAAGAACCCGGTGGTGAAGGGCACGCCGGCCTGGGCCAGCAGGAAGATCGTGAGGGTGAGCGACAGACCGGGGTTGGACCGCGACTGTCCTCGATAGTCGGCCAGCGAGGTGCGGTTGTCGCCGCGGCCCGACACCAGGCTGACCACGCCGAACGAGCCGGCCACCATGAAGGTGTAGGCCGCCAGGTAGAAGAGCACGGCTGAGGTGCCATCGGCGCTGGCCGCCGCCACCGCCATGAGGATGAAGCCGGCATGACTGATGGACGAATACGCCAGCATGCGCTTGATGTTCGTCTGCACGATGGCCAGGACCGCGCCGGCCAGCAAGGAGGCGACGGCCAGGAACTCGACGATCGGGCGCCAATCGGTGACGAAGTTCGGGAAGGTGAGGACGAACACCCGGATCACCGCGGCGAACGCGGCAACCTTGACGGCGCCGGCCATGAACGCCACCGCCGGGGTGGGCGCACCGTCATACACATCGGGGCTCCACGAGTGGAACGGCACCGCCGCCACCTTGAACCCGAAGCCCACCAGCACCAGGGCCAGGCCCACCACCAAAAGCCCGCCGTGCACCGGGATGTTCCCACCGGTGATGACCCCGGTGGCGCTCTTGATCGGTGGTCCGAAGTAGTTGCGGATGCCGATGAAGTTGGTGGTGCCGGTGGCCCCGTACACGAAGGCGATGCCGTAGAGCAGGAAGGCCGAGGAGAAGGCCCCCAGCACGAAGTACTTGAGGCCCGACTCCTGGGACTGCACCCGGCGCAGATGCATGGCCGACAGCACGTACACCGCGATCGACAGGGTCTCGAGGCCGAGGAACAACACGATGAAGTCGTCGGCCATGGCCATGATGACGCCGCCCGAGCCGGCGATGAGCAAAAGGGCGTAGAACTCGGCGCCGTTGAGTCCTTCTCGACGCAGCCAGCCATCGGCCAGCAGGGCCCCGAGCACCACGGCGGCGCAGATCACGCCGGCGGCGAACAACCCAAACCCGTCGACGCCCACCGCACCGGCCACCGTGGAGAACGGCCCCCGGGGCGACGCCGGCAGGTCCCACCACAACAGGCTGTCCCACCCCTGGACCCGAGCCCACAGGGGAACCGCCGACAGCCCGGCGGCGACCGCCACCACCACGGTGTATGGCGCGTACCAACGGGCGGTGGGCCGCTTGCGGACCAACGAGGCGATGGTCAGCATCACGATGCCGCCCACCAACAAGATGATGATGGGCAGCAGCGCCCGCCACGCCACCTCGGGTGTGGCGATGCGGGCCGGAGCGTCAGCGGCCAGGATCGACGATGGCACCAGGGAGGAGACGAGCCCGCTCATCGGCCCTCCCCTTGTTCCTGGGTTTCCGGTTCTTGGCTGCCCTGCTCTTGACCGGGCGACGACGAGTCGTCGGCTCCCGGGACCGGCTGGAGCTTCTCACCGTCTTGAGTATTGGCCACGTGGAACCCGGGGGCGAACGCTTCGACGTGCGCGAGCAGCAACTTCACCGATGGCTCGACGCGTTCGAGAACCGGCTTGGGGTAGATGCCGAGGAACACGATGAGCCCGATCAAAGGCACCATCACCAGCTTCTCGGTGAGATGGAGGTCGGGGAACGTCTTGTTGTCCTCATCAGGCTCGCCGTGGAACACCCGCTGGTAGGCCCACAACAGGTACACCGCCGCGATGATCACGCCGACGGCAGACACGACGGCCCACCACCGGTGGGACACGAAGGTACCCAGCAGGACCAGGAACTCGCCCACGAAGCCGTTCAGCCCGGGCAGGCCGATCGACGCCATCATGACCAACGTGAAGACCCCAGCGAACCAGGGGGCCACTGACTGGAGGCCCCGAAGCTTGTCGATGTCGTAGGTGTGGCGCCGCTTGTAGAGGAACCCGAGCAGGATGAACAGGGCGCCGGTGATGATGCCGTGGTTGATCATCACCAACACGGAGCCCTCAAGACCCAGCGTGGTGAGGGCGAACAGGCCGAGCACGGCGAAGCCCATGTGCGACACCGAGGAGTAAGCCACCAACCGCTTGAGGTTGCGTTGCATGGCCGCCACCACGGCGCCGTAGATGATGCCGATGGTGGCCAACGTGAGGAACACGGGGGCGAAGAACACCGATGCCTCGGGGAAGAGGTACAGGCCATAGCGCATGAACCCGTAGGTGCCGAGCTTCAACAGCACGCCGGCCAGGTCGATGGAGCCCGCGGTGGGGGCCTCGGTGTGGGCATCGGGGAGCCACGTGTGGAACGGGACGATCGGGGTCTTGACCGCAAAAGCGACGGCGAAGCCGAGGAACACCCAGCGGGCGGTATTGCGGCTGACCGATGTGCTGGCCGCCACCTTGAGCAGGTCGAAGCTGGTGCCGCCCCCCTCGCCGGCGTGAGCCAGCACGGCCAGGCTCACGATGGCCACCAGCATGAACGCCGAGCCCAGCATGGTGAACAGGAAGAACTTGGTGGCGGCGTAGACCCGGCGGCCGTGGCCCCACTGCCCGATCAGGAAATAGAGGGGGACGATGGTCAGCTCGAACATCAAGAAGAACAGGAAGAGATCCAGGGCGGCGAACACCCCCATACAGCCGGCTTCGAGCAGGGTGATCCAGACGTAATACCCCTTCTCGTTCTGGTCGGGCTCGGCCGCGAACAGGGCGATGGGGAACAGGATCCCGGTGAGGACCAGGAGGAACAGCGAGATGCCGTCCACGCCCAGGTAAAACTTGATGTCGAGGGTGGCCACCCAGGTGTGCGACACCACGAACTGGAATCCCGGGTCTTCGGTGCGGAAGTTGTAGAGCACCCAAAGCGCCAGGGCGCCGGTCGACACCGAGGTGACGATGGCGACCAGGCGGTGCAGCTCGGGGCGCGAACTGGGGATCAGGGCCAGCACCAACGCCCCGAGGAGCGGGAGGGCGATCATGGCGGCCAGGACGGGGAATCCCGAGTTGGTGTGAGGGACCACAGCCTCGACGGCGAACACGACGGCGCCCATCAGACGGTCGCCCGCACGAGCACGAACATCATGAGCAGCACCGCGCCGATGGCGATCCCCAGCGCGTAGGTGCGCACGTAGCCGGTCTGCGCTTTGCGCAGCAGGCCACCGGCGTCACGGGTGAGCGAGCCGACGCCGTTGACGGCACCATCGATGATGGTGCGGTCGAACCAGGACAACGCATCGAAGGCGATGCGGCCCGGCCCACCCATGAACCAGGTCACCGCCCAGTCGTAGTACCAGCCCTTGGCCAACACCGGATGCTCGAACCAGCGGGCCGGCAGCCGGGGCTTGATGTACACGAAGTAGGCCACGGCGATGCCGGTCAGGGCCACCGCGGTGGACACACACAACAGGGCCACGATGGTGGCGTTGGAGTACGTCACCTCCGCTCCGTAGCGGCCGGTCACGGGCTCGAGCCAGCTCTCCAGGAAGTGGGTGCTGTGGCTGAAGGGCAGGTTCAAGAACCCGGCGACGGCGGCGAAGAAGGCCAGCACGACCAGCGGGAGGGTCATGACCCAAGGGGACTCGTGGGGATGGACCTCGGCGGCGGACGGTTCGTCGACCTCGTTCCAGCGGGCCTTGCCGTAGAACACCAGGTAGACCGCACGGCTCATGTAGAACGCGGTCAGCAACGCGGTGAACAGACCCACGACGTAGAGCGCCACGTTCTCGTGCAACGCGTAGGTGAGGATCTCGTCCTTCGACCAGAAGCCGGAGAACGGGGGCACGCCGGAGATGGCCAGCCAGCCCACGATGAACGTCACGGCGGTGATGGGCATCAGCGTGCGCAAGGCGCCCATGCGGCGCATGTCCTGCTCGTCGT
>DHIQ01000077.1:2212-12934 GCA_002403895.1 Candidatus Neomicrothrix sp. UBA4742 | reverse complement strand
GCCCTGCTCGCACGCGTTCTTGGATCCAGCGAGCCCGAGATCCTCTCGCAGCACCGACAAGAGGCTCGACCCCAGCCATGAGTCGGCTTCCCGCCACTCGCCGTTCACTCTTGCTCGCAGAATCATCGCCGCTCCCTTCGATCGCCCGTCTGAGGCCCCGAGGCTCCCAGACAGGCAGGAGGGATTCAGCTCCTCCCCACCGAGAAGAGGGAAGTGCCGTTCACGGTTCAGTGCCCCCCCAGGATCTCTCGAGCGCGCAGTAACGCTTCTTCGGCGACGGTCACCCGCTCCGCGGCAAACCCAGGGGGTCGAGTGGCGTCCAGCCCAAGTCGGGCCGTCGCGCCTCCGTTTGAAGACGGATCGAGCATGCTGCCCGGAAGGCCGCCGATCATGAGCATGTCGCGGTCAGCCTGGAAGCGCGTCGCGACGGCCCACAGCACCTGATCCTCTCTCCTGATGTCGATGTCGTCATCCACGACGACGACCAGCTTCAGGTAGGGATCCCACCCCAGGAGCCCGAGCGCCACCTGCCGGGCCATTCCCGGCGTGCTCTGACGCACCGATACGTAACAATGGAAGTGCGTGCCGGAGGCGGGGTACTCAAGCGCCTGCACATCGGGGAACCGCTCGCTCAGCCTGGCCGACATCTCCGACTCCCGAGGAACCCGGCCGAGATTCAGATGGTCCGCCGCGTTGCCGGAGACCACATCGATGAGGATCGGGTCGCGGCGGCTGAGCATCGCAGAGACCTCGATGAGGTTATTCGTCGACCGAGATGTGGCGTATCCGGAGAACTCCCCGAACGGCCCTTCGTCGGCGTGTTTCGTCGCGTCGATCACACCCTCGAGTACGATCTCAGCACTCGCCGGGACACCGATGCCGTACTGTGGCGTGGTCACGAGCTCGAGCGGCTCGGCGAACAGGCCACCCGCGATATCTCGCTCATCCCGGTCGATGCCGACCCGGGCGGCGCTGGCGAGCATGAACAGGGGGTGCCCGCCGATGACCACCGCCACCGGCAAGGGCACCTTGGCCTCGGATGCAGCTAGCAGGTATCGCCATAGGTGGCCCCGAGAGTGCAGGCTCGTGGCGAGAGAGGTTCTCGAAACGATCATCGACCGGTGGTAACTGGCGTTCCCGATCCCGCTGCGAGGATCCTCGGCCACGATGATCGCGCTGGTCAGGTACGGACCCCGGTCCTGCGCGAAGTGCGTCAGCATGGGCAGTCGGCTCAGATCAACCTCCTCGTCCTTCTGCACCACCTCAAGCACCGGGCCGTCGGGCACGATCCGAGGAGGCATGGCTCGGGAGCTGGCGGCAACGAAAGCGTCGTGGAGGCCCTCGAGGCTCGACCCGAGGAAACGGGCGATCCGCTCCCGGGCTGCGAACAGGTTCGTGACGACCGGGACCGAGATTCCATCGACGTGGGTACACATAATGATCGGTGCCCGGCCCTGGTCCGACAGCTCGCTCACCAGAGCGGTCACGCCCTGATCTGCGCTGACAGTCTCCTCGATGACGAGCACGTCCTCCGGATAGTCGGCGCGGTAGTCGTCCAAGAAACGACGTGCGTCCTGCTTCTTTGACAAGTCGGAACCGTGAACCGGACTCACCCGTCCTCCGATTCGATACCGGCCCACCGGCGGAACAGGTCGTGTTGCACTCTGAACTGGTCAAGGACCTTGCCGACCGTGTGCATCAGCAGATCCTCGATCGACCTCGGGTGGTGGTAGAAGCCTGGCATCGGAGGAAGGATGACGGCTCCCGCCTCCGTCGCTGCGACCATGTTGCGAAGGTGGATGAGGCTGAGCGGCGTCTCGCGAGTGACGAGGACCAAGCGCCGCCGTTCCTTGAGGGTCACGTCGGCCGCCCGGGATAGCAGATCTGCTGCGTGACCGGAGGATATGGCCGCAAGCGTCTTCATGGAACAGGGCACCACCGCCATCCCCACCGTCAGGAACGACCCCGAGGACACCGCGGCGCCGAGGTCCCTGGGGTCATAGGTCACATCCGCGAGCGATTCCACCTGGGCGGGATCCATGTCCATCTCCACTCTGACCGTTTGGCGCGCTCCTTCCGACAGGATCAGATGGGTCTCGATGGTGCCGAGGTCCCGCAGGACGCGGAGCAACATGACGCCGTAATGAGGTGCGCTGGACCCCGAGATTCCGACGACGAGGCGCTCGCGCTGGTTCATGCAGCCATCCACTCCGGGCCGAGATGCCGCGCGCGCGCACGCGCGGGGGTGGCGTGTTCTCGTGGCCGGAACCCGAGCACCGGCCAGACTCGCCCCGCTCTATGCCTCCGGTTGCGTCTGGACAGCAGCTCATTGGCCCTCACGGCCGCACCGCATCTCCCTCGATTCCCCGGAACGGCGAGGACGCGCCCAGGTGCACCATGCGGCGGATCAGATCCTCCTCATCCACGCGGGTGCAGCGACCATTCTCCACTACCACCTCTCCCCCCACGACGACTGCCTCCACGGTCCGGCTGGTCGCCTGGGTCAGCAGCGTGACGGTAGGGTCCACGAACGGAACCGATGAGAGATCGCGGTCGAAACGTATGAGCAGCATGTCGGCCTGCAGTCCCGGCTGGAGTCCCTTCGGCCGAGGTTCAACCCCGATGACGCTGTTGCATCCAGTCGTCGCCATGCGAAGCATCGCCTGCGCGCTCAACGCGTCTGCATCGGCCAGTCGACCCCGCTGCACGTACGCACCGTAGCGGATCGCTTCGAACATGTCCTGCGTGTCGTTGCTCGCGGCCCCGTCAACGCCGAGGCCCACCTGCACATCCAGATTGAGGAACTCCGGGATCGGCGCGAACCCGCTTCCCAGGCGTAGGTTGCTGATGGGGTTGTAGGAGACACCGCACCGGCGGGCCGCCATGAGCGCCCTGTGCTCGGGCAGAACTTGGACGCAATGAACGCCCAGGAACCGATCCCACAAGAAATCGTGCTCGTCGAGGTAGGGCAGCGCCCGTTTCCCAGTATGAGCCAGGCACGCGCGGTCATCGAGGCCCGTCTCACATACATGCACGCTGACACACAGGCCGTATCGGTCGGACAGCTCTCGCGCGCCACGCATACCGTCGGGGCTGAGAGACCGCGGGTTGGGGGCCGCCAACCCAGCCGTGAGCCTGGACCCAGGAACCGAGAACCGCACTGCAAGTTCCTCCACATGCGCCAGCTGGTCCTCGTACGGCTCGAGGAGCCGGGGCTCGAACCCCCACTCCCGTGCCGGGTCGGCCCTGTCTGCCACGCCGCGGCAGTAAACGGCTCGGACACCGACGTCGTCGACGGCAGTGATGATCGCCTCGTGGAACTCCCGGTTCGGATGAGGATGGCCGTGTTCGACGATCGTGGTGGCACCCGAACGCAAGGCCTCGGCCGCAGCACAGGCCGCAGCCACGTAGGCCTGTTCGGGGTCGGCAGCGATGTAGGCCCCGGTCACTGCAAGCAGCCAGTCGCCCAGCCCCTTGCCGTCCGCGACGCCTCGTAGCAGCGCCTGAAAGAGGTGGGTGTGGGTGTTGATGAATCCCGGAAGCGCGTGACACCCGGTGGCGTTCAGCGTGCGAATGCCCGGCGCGGCCACGGTCTCGCCCGGTGGAGCGATTGAGGAGATCCGCCCGTCCCGGACCGAGATGTCTCGCGGCCCGGCCCAGCTCCCACCGCTCCAGACGGTTGCGTTGCGCACGAGCAGGTCCCCGTCCCGAGTCATGGACCGGCAGCAGCTGCGGTTCCCCGAGCCGCGAGCGCGATGTCCTCCGGACGGACCGGGATGCGCAGCAAGGACAGACCGGTCGCATTGCGCAGCGCGTTCACGATGGCCGGCGTCGAGGAGAGCGCGGAGAGCTCGCCCACCCCGTTGACGCCGTACGGCGAGTCCGGGTGGGGCGTTTGGAGCAACTCGATGCGCACCGGCGGCATATCGGCCACCGTCGGGATCAGGTAGTCGGTGAACGAGGGGTTGCGCAGCTTCCCATGGACGACCTGCAGTTCCTCCAGGAGCGCCAGTCCCAGGCCCTGGGCGATCCCGCCCTCGATCTGTCCCTCGACGGCGAGCGGGTTGATGGCCCTGCCGACGTCTTCGGCGATGGCCATCTCGACCACCCGAACGAGTCCCAGATCGAGATCCACGTCGACGACGGCCCGCTGGGCGGCGAAGGCGAAGGCGACGTGGGCGTTTCCCTGACCGGTCTCCGTATCGATGGACGTCGTCGGCCGGTGGTGGTATTCGAAGGACTCCTCGACCGCCTCATCATCCAGCACCTCGGCGAGAGGCATCACGACCTTGCGGGTTCGGATCTCCACCACCGCTCCACCCTCGAACATGAGTTCGTCCAGGGAGCGGCTGAGCGCGCCCGAGGCCCCCTGGAGGACGCGGCGTCGGATGGCCTCACATGCCCCCTTTACCGCTCCCCCCGTCATCCAGGTCTGGCGCGATGCCGAGGAGGAACCGGCGTTGGGGATCGAGGTGTCCGCCTCGTGCACGATCACGGTCTCCAAGCCAAGCTCCGTGCGGGCGATCTGGGCCTGGACGGTCAGGATCCCCTGGCCGCACTCGACGGCCGCGCTCCAAACTTCGGCGGTCGGCTCGCCATCGACAACCGAGAGACGGACCCGCGCCGTGGAGTAGTCGTCGGCGCCCCCGGAGTACCCGATCGCCTTCATCCCCAGCGCGTAGCCCACGCCCCGTCGGACGCCCTCCCCGTGCGTCACGTTGCCGTGGCCCCCGGGCAACATCCACGCTTCGGCCCCGGGGGGCACGTCAGGCAAGGGCATGGCCCGAAGACGGGACAGGAGATCCTCGACTCGTGCGGGGCCATCGATGGGCTGGCCCGTGGGGAGGACCGTTCCAGTGCCCATAGCGTTTCGCAGGCGAAGCTCAAGGGGATCGATCCCAAGGGCCCCGGCGAGCTTGTCCATGTTCGACTCGACGCCGTAACAGGATTGCACCGCCCCGAACCCGCGCATGGCGCCGGCTGGCGGGTTGTTCGTGTAGACGGCGAAGCCATCGATCCGAGCGTTGGGCACTTCATAGGCGCCCGCGGCGAAGTACGAGGCGTTGGCGATCACCACCTGCGACGTGGAGGTGTACGCTCCGCCGTCAAGCAGCAGCCGGGCGGCGACAAAGACGAGCTTGCCGTCTCGGGTCGCTCCGTGCTCGAACCGCATCAGAGCCGGGTGGCGGTGCACGTGGCCAAAGAACGACTCCTCGCGTCCGTAGACCATCTTCACCGGCCGACCGGTTCGAAGGGCGAGCATGGAGGCGTGGATGTGGATGGAGAGGTCCTCCCGACCCCCGAACGCGCCACCCACCCCGGCGAGCACGATGCGCACCTTCTCCGGCGGTAACGCGAGGCTCGCGACCACCTGTTCCAGGTCCTCATGGAGCCACTGGGAGGAAACGTAGAGGTCGACCCCGCCATCCTCCGTCGGAACCGCGAGGCCGGACTCGGGCCCGAGGAACGCCTGGTCCTGCATGCCGATCTCGTACTCGCCGGTGACGACCACCTCCGCGGCGGCCCGGGCCAGCTCCACGTCCCCGTGTCGGATCTTGACGTGGCGAACGAGGTTGCCCCCAGGGTGGAGCAGCGGGGCGTCTCGCTCGAGCGCGGCCCGGGGATCGACGAGCGGCTCGAGGACCTGGTAATCCACCGATATCCGCGCCAGCGCCCTCCGAGCAGCCTCGGGGTGATCGGCGGCCACGACCGCCACCGGCTCCCCCTGGTACCGGACGACATCGGAGGCCAAGACCGGCTGGTCGGCCACCTTCATGCCGTAGGTCTTCCGCCCCGGCACGTCCCGGTGGGTCAGGATGGCTCGGACTCCCGGCATCCCTCGCGCGCCGGTCACGTCGATCTCCCGAATCCGGGCGTACGGATGCGGGCTCCGAAGGGTCAGCCCCCACAACATGCCGTCCCGATGCAGGTCGGAGGAGTAGACAAACTCGCCCTTCACCTTGACGGTTGCGTCCGGGTGCCGCGCGTTGGTGCCGACGCCCTCGCGAACGACCACCCGCCTCGGCGAGGTGATGGTCCGGGCGCGCACGCGAACCCTCAAGGACTCACCCCACGCCACTTGGCTTCCATGCGCCCGAGGGGCGGAGGACAGCGGCGCCAGCTGGGACCATTAGGAAACCTCTCGGAGCAGGGCCAGTTGTCTCCCCCATGTAGTGGCGAGTGATTCACTCCGTCCTTCGTACTCGAACCGGATCCCATCGGTCACGGTGAATCCCGGATGCTCGTCCGTCGTGACCTGGTCCACGCCGATCTCTGCCGCCAGTACCCTTGCCTGCCAGGTCCGAAGCGTGTGGCCTCTCACGTACAGGACCGTGTTGGGGGCTACATAGGAGAGCAGCACCCCGCTTCCCCGCCGAAGGTTCGCGGCCGTCGTGCTGTTCGGCCATACCGCCAGGCGGATGGTGTGCTCGTCCATGACGAGGATTTCCCCGACGCTGAGCATGCAGGGTCTGGGAGCGCCGTCCTCGTCAACCGTGACAATCAGGTACCCAAGATTGCTCTTGGTCTCGAGGTTCCGACCGTCGAGCTCGGTCTGCATCTGCTGCGGCAGCTCACGCCCTACCAGCGTCGACACCGATCCCGCCTTCCTCCACGGCTGCCACCATCGACCTTTGCCACCTTGTCCCTCGCTCAGGTCACGTCGTACTCCCGAAGGTCCACGGTCGGGTACCGGACCTTCGTGTATCGCTCCGACCTGCCGCGCCCGAGCGTCGCGTTCACGATCAGTTTGGATTGAACGGCGTTCTCGTCCGAAGATGGATCCAGGTCGTTCCCGCGTGCGTGAGGCGCGACCAAGGAACCCTGGTCCCAGCGGACCCGGGTCGACAACGCCCACATCACGTCAGCGGGGTCGAAGATATCGACGTCGTCATCGACGATGATCACCGTCTTCACGTTGACATGCGAGGCCAATGCGGCGAATCCGACCGTCTGGGGCTCTCCGGGCTCCGGCCCGCGCATGCTGATGATCGCTGTGAACCCACACGCGTACGGGGGCAGATAGACCTGCCCGATGCGCGGGCTGAGCTTACGAACGGCTGCATCCAGGAGCGGCTCCCTGGTCACGGCGTTGCCGAGAATCAGATGCTCGAAGGACGCCCCGGCGATGGTCTCGAAGATGGGGTCCCGTCGGGTGGTGATGACCTTGATCCGGGCGACCGTTTGCGGCCCGGTCCCCGAGTAATGGCCGGTGAACTCGGCCATCGGCCCCTCCTCGCGCCGCTCCCCGGCGAGCACCTCGCCCTCCAGGACGATCTCGGCGAGCGCCGGAACGAGCACATCACAGCTGAGCGCGCGAACAACCGGGACGGGCGCCCCTCGAAGACCCCCAGCGATCTCGTACTCATCGCCCTCGTACTTGGACGCCCCGGCAATCAGGAGAACCGGATCGACCCCGATCGCAACGCAGAACGGAAGATTCTCGCCGGCCGCCTCGGCCTTCAGGAAGAACTCCCGAACATCCCGCCAGACGTTCATATTGACCCCGGCCAGGTCGCGGTCGAAAATCTGCATCCGGTTGAAGGAGAGGTTGTGTCTGCCCGACTCCGGATCACGGGCGATGACGATCCCAGCATTGATAAAGGGGCCGCCGTCGAGCGGGGCATGCGTTGGGATCGGAATGGTCGCCAGGTCGATGTCTCCGTCCGCCACGACCTCCTGCACCTGACCCGAATCGACCACCTCAGGCGGGGTAGGAGCCGCCCTTCCCGCCACCATCCGCTGGTGAATCTGTTGCGGCTCGCAGCCGAGGGCGATCGCGATCCGTTCGTACGATCCGAGGACGCTCCCCACCACTGGGATCTGGTGCCCCTTCACCTTGTGGAACATGGCCGCCTTGCCGGCCCTTTCACAAGCGTGGAGCACCGCGCCAAGCTCATGGACCGGATCGACCTCGCTGGTGATCTCCACAAGGCAGTCCTGGGCCCGCAGAGCCGCGACCATCGATCGCAGGTCGGAAACCGCGACCGTCTGCCCAGTTTCTATGCTCACCATTCTCTTCCCTTCGGCGTGTGCGAAGTCCGGGAGATCCTTGCCCGGCGCCGGCGAACGGGCGCCGGCACCCAGGCAGGCAACCGCATGTCCCCCCGCGTCATATCCTCGGTCCGAGCCCAGCTAAGGACCGGGCAGATACTGGTTGGTGAACACGGTGGAAATATCGATCCTCTTCTTGATAGCGCCCAGAGACAGCAGAGCATCCTCGACTTGCGACCACCTCTGGGCCGACATGTATCCCATGCCGTACGTTGCGGCGTCTCCGCCGTAGACCAGGCTCTCCTGTTGCACCGCGTTCTGATCCATGGCAGAGGCTGGGAAACCCTTGTTGAACTGCTGCATGTAGCGGTCCAGGGTTGCATAGGTCGTTCGGTACGAATTCCACCCCTTGACCGTGGCCTGGACGAAGTTCTTCACAACGTCTGGATGGGCTGCCAGGTAGGACTTGGTCGTGAACAGGACATTGGAGTACGGGTCGTAGCCGGAGTCCGAGACGTGGAAGTACCCGAACTTGATCCCCTTACTGGCGAGGGTCACGTTCCCGACCCCGATGTACTCCTGATTGATCGCCGTCGGATCCTGGATGAACGGCTGTAGGGCACCGGAGTAGGCGACCTGGTGCACTCCCTTCAGCCCGTACTTCTTGACGATGTAGTCCCACCAGAGGGATCCGGGGAAGATGTAGGCGGTCCGATTCCCGAGATTCTGGAACCCTTGAATCCCCTGCCCCTGGTGATACATGATGATGAAGCCCGTGTGCTGATAGGCGGCCATGAGGGCGACGATGGGGACGCCTTGCGCAATCGCTTGGAGGATAGCATCGGCGTCATCCAGGCCGAAGGCCGCCCGGCCGGATCCCACGACCTGCTCGGGTGAGACGTCAGCGCCCGCCTCCAGGTTCGCGTCGATCCCCACGTTCCGGTAATAGCCCTGGTCTTGGGCGGCGTAGAAGCCCGCCCGCGCGGGCTCCGCGTACCAACCCAAAATGGCCGTGACCTTGGTCAGGGTCGTGGGCGTGGGCGTAGCGCTGCCGCTCGGGGCGCCTCCGCTGGGGGACCCACTGGAAGAGCACGCCGAAAGGGCAAGGGCGAACACTGCGAGGACAAGTATCGACCGCCCTCCGAACCGTGAGCCCATCAAGCCAACCATTGGTCCCTTCCTCCTCTCGCCTCGCGGCTCGAACGCGTTCCGATGTTCGCCGCGAGCGCCGTGAACTGCCCGCCGACTATCCTCCTACGCGACCCGTGATCCCTCCTCTCACTTCCGCCTCGGCACCCGGATCGTGCCGCGTGGCGAGCGCCTTGGAGGCGATGGCGACCGCCCCGAAGAAGATCAGTCCAAGGAGCGAACCGCACAGGGCGGCCGCGACCAGGTAGGGGGTGTTCAATTGCTGCGCGGAAACCGCGATCAGATATCCGAGGCCTCCCTGACCCCCTCCCACCCCGGCGACGTACTCCGCAACAATGGCGCCGATGACCGAGAGCCCGCCGGCAATCTTGAGCCCAGCCATGATGTAGGGCACCGAGCCAGGCACTCGAAGCTTCAGCATCGTCTTCATGGGAGACGCCTTGTACAGGCGGAATAGCCCCCGCATGTCCGGATCCGGGGAATGGAGTCCGACCAAGGTGTTGGACAGCATGGGGAAGAAGCTGATCAGGAACACGATCACGATGATCGAGCGGATGTTCGCCCCGAACCAGATGACCACGAGGGGAGCGATCGCGATCACCGGGGTGGTCTGCAGCACGATTGCGTACGGGAACAAGCTCCTCTCCACCACGGCCGAGAACGCCAGGCAGGTCGCGCCGGCCACTCCGATCACCACTGCCAGGAGCAGCCCGGCGGCGGCAGCCGCGGCAGTCGTCAACACCCCACTCCACAGCAAGCCAGGTGCGTTGAGGGTGGCGCGAGCCACGTCTGTCGGCCTTGGAACGATATAGGAAGGGATGTGCGTCAGCCCGATGCTGAGTTGCCAGATCCCCACGATGGCCACAAAGCCGAGCACCGGGAAGAACAACTTCCTCGTGGTCGACCATCCGACGTGCAGGATCCGGGCACCGCTCCCGAGCGCACGCTCGCTCAATAGGGGAACGGCACTCATGACGACGTCTCCAAGATCTTCCTTACCTCGTTCGCGGCGTTCACGAACTCCGGATCGCTGACGGTCTCCCTGGTCCTGGGCTTCGGCAGGGCCACGTCCACCGCGCCGATGACCTGGGCCGGCGCTCGCGACATCACGAACACCTTGTCGGACATGAGGACGGCCTCGTAGATGCTGTGCGTCACCATCAGATACGAGCTCCCCGCCTTGAGACAGACGTCCATGAAGACGATGTCGATCACTTCGCGGGTCAGCTCATCAAGGCTGCTGAACGGCTCATCGAGCAACAGCAGGCGGGCCTCGGTCATCAGCATCCTGGCCAGGGCAACTCGTTGGCGCATGCCCCCGGAGATCTCTCTCAGATGGTATTTCTCGAATCCGGTGAGTCCGACCATGTCGATGCACACGCGAGCTCGATCGGAGGCAAGTTCCTTGTCCATCCCAACCAGTTCCGCCGGCAACAGGATGTTCTGCAGCACGTTTCGCCACGGCAGCAGAGCAAGGCCCTGGAACATGAACCCGACTTCCGGTCTGGGTGATTTCACCGGTGCGCCCATCACTCGAACGTCGCCCGAGTCGTAGGGCAGCAGGCCGGCGAGGACCCTGAG
>DHIQ01000077.1:0-1944 GCA_002403895.1 Candidatus Neomicrothrix sp. UBA4742 | reverse complement strand
CGCCGAGCGCGTCGACTGCGGCATTGGGAGCGCCAGCGCTCGTCAATCGCGCGTTTGCCTCTTCGAGAGTCCTCGGCGGAGGTGTCGGTTCCAGCCCGAGCAGCCTCGCGGTGTTGTTGCCAAGGTAGCCCTCCAGGTCCTCCTCGTTCAGGTTGAAGCCCTGAGGGGGGTCCATGCACAGGACCTCCAGCTCTCGCATCCACATCCCGGGCTCGTTGGGAGGGGAGTCGGTGCCGAAGACGAGCTTGTCCTTCGGCATCTCCTGAGCGAACTCGACGATCCGCGACTGCAGCAACCAGCCCGACTCGCCGTAGACGTTGGGGGAGTCCAGGATCATGTAAAAGGCCTCGAAGCAGTACACCCCGCCGGTCTGGATCCCGAAGTGCCCGATGATGAAGTTCACGCTCGGGAACTCCCGGATGATCTTGTAGTACTGGGTGGGGATGCTGTACGGGCCGTCGCCGGTGTGCAGCAGGACCACCACCCCCAGCTCGGCGCAGACCCGAAGGGCCGGCCGCAGCCAGTCCAGGGCCCGGTCAGGCCGGTAGGCGTGCATGTTGGCGTGCAGCTTCATCATCTTGAAGCCGTACTCCCTGACGTGGAACTCGAGCTCCTTGGCCCCGTTCTCCGGGCCGAACCGGGGGTTGTAGGTGAAGTCTCCGATGAACCGGTCGGGGTAGCGCTGCACCAGCTCCACGATGTAGGCCATGTAGTCGCGGACGCCCTCCCGGCCTCCCCGCATGCCGTCCTGCCATACCGTGTTGCCGGGCGGAGGTTGGATGCAGCCGTAATCGATCCGCCGCGGCTTGCCGTTCACCCAGTACGGGCCGTCCATCATCTTGAGCATCCGCTCGCCGGTGAACGGCTCCCCGTTGTGGCGCCAAGCCTGGTCGACGACGTTGGTGGGATGGAGGTGGGTGTCGATGATCATTGGGGTCCTCCTTGGAGCTCATTGACCACGATCGTGTGATCAGTGGTGGCCATCACGCCCGGGCTCGATGTCGGCGAGCGGTTCCCTTGCCGACGTCGAGCTGGCAGGGGAGTACCGTCGGAGAGGGAGGAATCGTCGCCAACCGTTTCCCCGAGGATCCACCGGGGACTCCCCACGGTTGGCCCGCCGCCGTCCCGTCGAGAAGAATCCGAACCCTTGACTGTTTGCGACAGTCGCGTACGGAGCGCCACGACGTGTGCCCGCGCGGCCTGCTCAGCAGCATCGGGGTCCGCCGCCACGATGGCCGCAAGGATTCGCCGATGCTCCCTCACGGCCAGGCGAGATGCCTCCTTACCCCGCCAGAGCGAATGCAAGGCCAGGTGGGCCCTACCCTGCACCCGCCCGAGCATCTCGCTGAGGTGTGGGTTGCCCCCGAGCTCTCGGATCCGTCGGTGGAATTCGATATCGAGCTCGGTATGCGTCTTGTCATCGTCGTCCCGCAGCACCGCCTGCTCATGCCGCTCAAGGATCAGCTGGAGGGCAGCCGAGGTCTCGGGATCCACGTGCTGGGCGGCCAGTCGGGCAGCCAGGCCTTCCAGGACCTCCCGGACCACATACAACTGGAGGAGATCGATGGGTTCGACTCTGGCTACCTCAGCCCCCCTGTGAGTGACGTGCTCGGCCAGCCCCTCATGGATCAACCGCTGAACTGCTTCACGGACGGGGCTGCGACTAATCCGCATCTGTCTGGCCAGATCCGGAACGCTGAGCCGATCCCCGGGGAGCAAGCGGTATGCAAGGATTGCGTCGCGGAGCTTCTCGTAGGCCCGAGTCGCCAGAAGCTCCACCGGCTCCACGCTGTCGAGCACCGCTCCGTCCAAGGAGGCTCCTCTCAAGCCCGATGCGACATATTGCATGTAACACGCCGCCTAAGTCAACTCAGCGGAGCTCGAATCCCGGCACTGACGCTCCTATAGTCCGTCAACCCGTTTCAGGGCGGTGAACACCTCCCT
>DHIQ01000144.1:17402-17557 GCA_002403895.1 Candidatus Neomicrothrix sp. UBA4742 | reverse complement strand
GCAGGAGCGGCGGCCTGGGTAAGGGCGTCCATGGTGGTCTTGGGCAGCGCGGTCACGTTCGAGGAGAAGGCGACCGTGGCATAGGCGATGGTCTGATCGGACGAGACGTCTCCGGCGAACGTGGGTTGGGTTGGATTGGTGACCCCGATAGCGCC
>DHIQ01000144.1:16909-17154 GCA_002403895.1 Candidatus Neomicrothrix sp. UBA4742 | reverse complement strand
GCCACCTGGCCCAGGTTGGTCACCGTCGCGTTGATGGCGGCGACATCCGTCGGGTTGGTCAGCGTGCCGTTCGTCGAGTGGAACACCACCTGGGCGCTGGCCCCGTTGGCGGCCGGGAAGCGCTCCTGCAGGATGTCGAAGGCCTGTTGGGACTGGGTCCCCGGGATGGTGAAGACGTCCCGCGTCTGGCCGCCGTGACGGGAGGCGACGACGCCAAGTGTCACCGCCGCCACGATCCACAATCC
>DHIQ01000144.1:12289-16639 GCA_002403895.1 Candidatus Neomicrothrix sp. UBA4742 | reverse complement strand
ATCCAATGACGAGCCGATGCCGTCGGGCGGCCGCCCGCCCCAACCGTTCCAGCATCTGTCACTCCCTCCGGGTTGGCGCGCGCTACGCACCCTTAGGGTCGGCAGCTGACCCCGGCTGCTTAGCCCCAGTGGGTGAAGCGACCCACCTCAGTGAAGCCCAGCCGCCGATAGAGACCGGTGGCCTCGATCGACGGTTGGAGCGTGGCCGGAAGCATCGGCTCGATGGCCAGGCAGGCTCGGGTCAGGGCTGACGCGTGGCCCTGGCGACGATGGCCGGGCACCGTCCCGATGCCGTAGATGCCCAGCACTCCGGCGGCTCGGTAGGCCATGGCCCCCGAGACCACCGCGTCGCCGACACGTCCGATGATTACGTGCATGGCCGGATCCTGCAGGATCCCCGGCGAATGGATCTCGAACGGGGTCAACGGTTGGGGGGCGGCGAAGGCGGCACAGGTGGCCTGTTCGAACGCGGCCAGGTCTGCTTCGGAGCGCACCTCGGTGATGATCAGGTCATCGAGGTCGGGCTCACGGGGGATGGGTCCCGCGGGGCGGCCGTACCACAGGCCCGTCATCCGGCGAGCGAGATCGAGTCGCTCGAGGTTGAGGACACCGAAGCTGTCGCACACCGCCTCGTAGCTGCCCGCCGGGTCGTCGAGGTGGGCGCGGAGCGCGTCAAGCGCGGCGGTGATCTCGGGCCGGCCATTTGGGACGCGACGCAGGATGGCAGTGAAGTAGATCCACGGTCCCGGCGAGGGGCTCGTCCACCACCACGGACCGGTGGCGCTGGCGAAACCGAGGGCGCCGACGGAGCACTCGTGCCATCCCGCCAGGTTGTCGGCGGCAGCCTCCAGAAGCGCCCCGTCATCCATCGGGCCATGATGGCCGAGTGCTGCGATAATCGGGGGATGGAATCCTCCGATCGACCGGCTGACCACACCTCTGGCGACGCAGATCTGGGGTCCACGCCCGTGTTCCGTCTGGCCGATCGCTACATCGATGAGATGGCCGCCCTCGATCCCATCCTCGCCACCGGCATCGGGGTGATGGGCTACGACGACCGCCTCACCGACTTCTCCCCGGAAGGCATCGAGGCCCGCGCCGCCCTCGCTCGCGAGACGCTGGTCGAGCTGGCGCAGACCGAGCCCGCCACCCGCTTCGAGACACTGGCGGCGGCCTACCTGACCGAGCGGCTGGGGACGCGACTGGCGCTGGTGGACGCCGATGAGCCCCTGCGCGACATCAACAACTTGGCCTGCCCGGTGCAGGCGGTGCGTGACGTGTTCGACCTGATGTCGTACGAGTCGGTCACCGACTGGGAGATCGCCGCCCGTCGCCTGGCGGGCGTCCCCGCGACGTTGCGGGGCCTGCGGGCCACCTATGAGGAGGGCCGGGGTCGGGGGCTGGTGGCCGCTCGCCGCCAGGCGTTGGCGGCCGCCGAACAGGCCTCGATCTGGAGTGGGGAGCGCGACGAGCGACCGTTCTTTGAGGTCCTCATCGAACGGGCCGAGGGCGTCGAGGGGCTGAGCCCGGGGTTGCGGCTCGCCCTGGACGAGGCAGCGGTGGCAGCCTCGGCGGCCTACGGCGAGCTGGCCGACTACCTGCGCGGTACCTACGCCCCCGACGCGGCCCAGCGGGATGCCGTCGGCGCCGAACGGTACGGCCAGTTGGCTCGCTCGTTCCTGGGGGTCGAAGTCGATCTGGCCGAGGCCTACGCCTGGGGGTGGGAGGAACTGGGCCGCATCGAGGACGAGATGGTGGGCGAGTGCGCCCAGATCCGACCCGGTGCCTCGATCAGCGAGACGGTGGCCTGGCTCGACGACGAGAGCGATTTGGCGGTGGGTTCCACCGACGACCTGCGGGTCTGGTTGCAGGACCTGATGGACGAGGCCATCGCCCGCCTCAACGGCACCCACTTCGACATCGCCCCGCCGGTGCAACGGGTGGAGGCCATGATCGCTCCTCCCGGTGGGGCGTCGGCGATGTACTACACCCCCCCGAGCGAGGACTTCAGTCGGCCGGGTCGGACCTGGTACCCCTCGATGGGGCTGGACCGATACCCCCTGTGGGGTGAGGTGACCACCGCCTATCACGAAGGGGTGCCCGGCCATCACCTCCAGTGCGCCCAGGTCGTGCTGCAGCGCAGCCAGCTCTCCCGCGTACAACGGTTGGGGTTCATCTCTGGGCACGGCGAGGGGTGGGCCCTCTATGCCGAGCGGTTGATGGACGAACTGGGGTACCTCGACCGTCCCGAGTACCGCATGGGCATGCTCGCCGCCCAGGCGATGCGGGCGGTGCGGGTGATTATCGACATCGGCATGCACGTTGAGCTGGAGATCCCGGCGGCCCAGCCCGGTCCCGAGGCACTCTTCCACCCCGGTGAGCGTTGGACGGCCGAGCTGGGACGCCAGTTCCTCTACGGTCGGGCCCGCCAACCTGAATCGTTCATGGCCAGCGAGATCATCCGCTACCTCGGGTGGCCGGGCCAGGCCGTCAGCTACAAAGTGGGGGAGCGGGTGTGGCTGGCGGCGCGCGCCGACGCGCAGGCCCGCCATGGCGCCGCCTTCGACCTGAAGGCGTTCCACGCGTACGCGCTCGACCTCGGCCCGCTCGGCCTCGATCTGCTCACCCAGCAGCTGGCCCAGTTCTGAATACGCCCGACCATCAGGGGGAACCAATGACCTATCGCGTCGTCCAGTGGGCCACCGGCACGGTCGGCATCCATGCCGTACCGGCCATCGCCGCGCACCCGGATCTCGAGTTGGTCGGCCTGTGGGTTCATTCCGACGACAAGGCCGGCCGAGATGCCGGTGAGATCTGCGGCTCGGATCCGGTGGGGGTGTTGGCCACCCAGGATGCCGACGCGCTGCTGTACGACACCGACGCCGATTGCATCTGCTACACGGCCAATTCCGACCTTCGACCCGACGGGGTGATCGACGACCTGTGCCGGATGCTGGCGACCGGTCGCAACGTGGTGAATACCTCGTACGTGCCGCTGCTGTTCCCCCGCTCGGCCGGGGTGGGCGTGTACGACCGCCTGCAAGCGGCCTGCTTCGAAGGGGGCAGCAGCTTCTACACCTCGGGCATCGATCCCGGGTACGGCAACGCCGGCATCACCATCCCGGCCCTGGCTCTGTGCAAGGAGGTGAAGACCGTCCGCATGATGGAAATCGTCAACTACGACACGTGGGACAACCCCTTCACCATGTTCGAGATCATGGGGTTCGGAAAGCCCGATCCGTCGACGTCGCTGCTCTTGGCCCCCGGGTCCACCGCGCTGGCGTGGGGGTCCGTCATCGAGATGGTGGCCACCGCCCTCGACGTGCAGCTCGACGAGATCACCGAGTGGCACGAGGTCATCCGGGCCGACGTGGACTTCGCCATCGCCTCGGGTCCGATCGCGGCGGGCACCATCTCGGGCATGCGTTTCGAGATCCGCGGCATGGTCGACGGCGAGGCCCGCATCATCGTCGAGCACGTCACCCGCCTGCGCGACGCCGACGCACCGGACTGGCCGCAGGGTCAGGGCTACCGCATCCATGTGGACGGCGAACCGAGCCTGAAGATGGAGCTGGAGCTCTCGTCCCATGTCGGTGACCACAACCACGCCGGTTGTCTCGCCACGGCCATGCACGTCATCAATGCCATCCCTCACGTGGTCGAGGCCGACCCGGGCGTATTGGTGTTCCTCGACCTGCCCGTGTACTCGGCTCGACACCTGCTGCGACGCTGATCGAACTCGGGAGCGCTCAGCCTCCGAAACATGGCATGTATGGGGACCTCCTCCGCTCAAGGGCATGTGACCATGTTGGTCGCCGGTTGTCCTGACTGGAGCTTCGTGTTCGATCGGGTCACCGATGATCGCATCGAGATGGGTTCCTGGGCCACCGAGCTCATGGCCGACTACTGGTAAGTAGGCTCCGCTCATGGCTGAGGTGTCGATCTACCACAATCCCCGCTGCAGCAACTCCCGCACCGCCTTGGCGCTGCTGGGCGAGCGAGGAGACAACGTCGACGTGATCGAGTACCTCAAAGCGCCGCCGCACCGGGCCCAGTTGGAGGCACTCGTCACCATGCTCCAGGACGACCCCGCCGATCTCGTCCGCCACGACAACCGCTTCGCCGAGCTGGGACTCGACGCCGGCGACTACACCCAGGCCGCCGCCGTCGTCGATCTGTTGGTCGAGCATCCCGAGCTCATGCAGCGCCCGGTGCTGGTAAGCAACGGCCGGGCGATCATCGCTCGGCCGCCGGCCGAAACGGTGCCCGCCTTCCTCGATTGAGGGCCGGGCGCGTAGCATCGGCGCCCATGACGATCACGAGCCCAGGCCCTGCGCTCCTTGCCCCGAA